>DATCSZ010000242.1:0-14389 GCA_036568205.1 Pseudomonadales bacterium | reverse complement strand
GCCACTGTTGACAAAACGGTAGGCGGTGGCCAGTGTCGGGCCATCACAGCAGAATGCAGCGGTCAGGCTGACATCGCTATAGCCGTGCACGGTGGCCAGGTGGCCCTTGTCGGCAATGCCTTCGGTAATCAGCTGTACGGTGGCGGGCAGTTCGCAGCTGTCGATGCGCTGGGCGGTCCAGCCCTGCCAGTCGTGCGCCGGTGGCTGCCAGTGGGGTGCATGGCCATCGGGGTGGTAGTAAACCAGCAGCAGGCCGTCCTGCTCCAGCAATGGCCAGGGTTGTATATGTGCCTTGCCGGATACGCTGTCGAAGCCGGTAGCCCGGCAGCCGCCATCAGCGGCAAAGGCAAAACGGTGTATCGGGCAGACCAGTCCGGCGTCACTGACATGGCCTGCCGCCAGGTCACCACCCAGGTGCGGGCAGCGGCGGTCGGTGACGCAGGGTGTGCCGTTTTTGTTGCGCCAGGCCAGCAGCGTCAGCCCGGCCAGCCGGAATGGCTGCATGCCGCCAGCCGGCAGT
Source organism: Pseudomonadales bacterium (assembly GCA_036568205.1). GTDB lineage: Bacteria > Pseudomonadota > Gammaproteobacteria > Pseudomonadales > DT-91 > DATCSZ01. Next base: position 13,869 of record DATCSZ010000242.1, on the reverse strand, counting down.
GCATCACTGGCGCAAACGGTATACCAGCCGGCGGGAACCGGCGGGCTGTCGGTGGCAATGCACAGTGGATGGTTCATGGCATCAGCGTTTTTTGGGTGGCCAGGGCACCAGCATGGATACCCGGTCAATGGTGTGCTGGTATTGCGGGCGCCGCTCCAGGCTGCGTTTTTCCATCATCGGGATGCTGGCGGCAAGAAACATCACCAGCATCGCCACGGCTCCGATAATCTGCCACCACCAGCCTTGCGGGTAAGCGGCCAGGCCAAACAATGCCAGGCTCACCCATACCATGATTTCGCCAAAATAATTGGGGTGGCGTGACCAGCCCCACAGGCCGCTGTCGATAATCTCGCCGGGTTTGCGCTGTTCGATAAAACGGTGCAGCTGGCGGTCGGCCAGCAGCTGGATGGTGACGGCACCCACGCCGATGACCAGGGCAACATAGTCCAGCACATTCACCGGCCGGCTGCCGAGCGCCACAGCGGCATACATTGGCAGCATGCCAAGAAACACCTGCACGGTCGGGAAAAAATGAATGCCGAAAAAATCCACCAGCAGTTCGGCGCGGGGAAATTTTTCCTTCAGCATGCCGTAGCGCCAGTCTTCATGGTGCAGGCCGGGCCAGTGTTTGCCCCAGTTCCAGGTCAGGCGCAGCGCCCAGTACCACACCACAATGGACACCAGTACAAAGCGCAGGGTGTCGATGTCATTGCTGCGGGTAAACCACCAGTACAGCAGGAACAGCGGTGGAATCACGCTCCAGTAGGCATCGTAAAAACTGGAGTTTTTGAACACCCGGCTGAAGGCAAAAATCACTACGGTGGCAATCACGTCGGCAATAAAGCTGTGCAGCAGCACATGGCCGTCGCTATACAGCAGCCAGGCCAGGCCGGCAGCACAACAGGCGAGGTAGGCGATAACAATCCACAACAGGGAAACGGGTTTGCTGGTCATGACGGCTCCTTGGGCTGGTCAGGCATATTGTTACTGTATACGTTGGCGGCGCCGGGGCGATCACCCAAATGGTTGAGCCGGCAAATGGCGTTTGAACATGCCCGGTGCAAACGCTATATTGCGTGGCTTGATAATGCCAACAAGGTAGTGAGTAGATGATTCCCGTTATTCTGTCCGGCGGTTCCGGCACCCGCCTGTGGCCTGCCTCGCGCAGCCTGTACCCGAAACAGTTTTTGCCGCTGGTGGATGATGCGCAGACCATGCTGCAGCAAACCGTGCTGCGGCTGGCCGGCAGCCAGGCCGACGGGCGCAGCATTGTGGTGTGCAACCAGGATCACCGTTTTATGGTGGCCGAGCAGCTGCGTGCGATCGGCAAACAGCCGGCTGCCATTCTGCTGGAGCCGGCGGCGCGCAATACCGCGCCGGCCGTCGCGCTGGCGGCGCTGCAGGCGATGCGCCAGCAGGATGATCCGTTGCTGCTGGTGCTGCCGGCCGATCATGTGATCGGCGGTCGCCATGCCTTTCACCAGGCGATTGCCCGTGCTGCGGCTGCTGCCAGCGAGGGCAAGCTGGTCACGTTCGGCATTGTGCCCGGCCATGCCGAAACCGGTTATGGCTATATCCGTGCCAGCGGCAGTGGTGAGGCGCGGCCGGTGGCCGAGTTTGTCGAAAAGCCGGATCAGGCCACCGCCCAGCGTTACCTGGAAAGTGGCGAGTATTTCTGGAACAGCGGCATGTTTGCGTTCCGTGCCAGCGTGCTGCTGGCCGAGCTGGAAAAATTTGCCCCGGACATGCTGCATGCCTGCCGCCAGGCACTGGACAAGGCCGAGAGTGACCTGGACTTTATCCGCCTCGACCAGGCCGCGTTCAACGATTGCCCGGAGGATTCCATTGACTACGCGGTGATGGAAAAAACCGACAGGGCGGTGGTGATTCCGCTGGATGCCGGCTGGTCGGATGTCGGCTCCTGGCAGGCGCTGTGGGATATTGCCGACAAGGATAATAACGGCAATGCCTGCAAGGGTGATGTGTTGTGTGAGGACAGCCACAACAACTATGTGCAGGCTGAGCAGAAACTGGTGGCACTGCTGGGGGTGGACAACCTGGTGGTGGTGGAAAGTGATGACGCCATCCTGGTGGCGGCGCGTGACAAGGTGCAGGATGTGAAAAAGCTGGTCAACCGGCTGAAATCGGCCGGCCGCAGCGAAACCCGCCTGCACCGCAAGGTCTACCGGCCGTGGGGCTATTACGATTCGGTTGATAACGGCCAGCGTTTCCAGGTCAAGCGTATTGTCGTCAATCCGGGCCAGAAGCTGTCCCTGCAGATGCACCACCATCGTGCCGAGCACTGGATTGTGGTGTCCGGCACCGCACGCATCACCCGTGGCGACGACACGCTGCTGATCAGCGAAAACCAGTCAACATTTATTCCGCTGGGCGTCAGGCACCGGCTGGAAAATCCCGGCACCATCCCGCTGGAGATGATCGAGGTGCAGTCCGGCAGCTATCTGGGCGAGGACGATATTGTGCGTTTTGAGGATACCTATGGCCGCTCATAGGTTTGCAGGCAGCCGCTGTCGTGTTTGCTGAAGGCTATATCCGTCGCCACCAGCGTTTGCTCAGTGCCGTGCAGATGCTGGTGGATGCGCTGCTGGTGGCCGGCGTGTTCCTGCTGGCATGGCGTGTTTACCAGGGGCCGTGGGCCGATATGCCACAGCGCTACTGGCTGGCGCTGCTGTTTGGGGTGGTGTTTTTTCACCTGGCGGCCGTCAGTGCCGGCCTGTACCGCTCGTGGCGTGCCGACCAGCTGACCAGCCATTTGTTGCGCGTGCTGCAGGTGTGGCTGTTTGCCGCCATGGCGCTGATCGTGTTGGCCTGGGCGCTGAAGATCAGCGATTATTTTTCCCGCGTTGTGCTGGGTCTGTGGTTTGTGCTGACGCCACTATTGCTGGCCTTCAGCCGCATGCTGATGCGCCGGCTGCTGGGTTATATCCGCCGCCAGGGGCGCAACCTGCGGCGGGTGGCGCTGGTTGGTACCGGCACGGCAGCCGAGGCGCTGATTGAGGAAATGCAGCGTAATGAATGGATGGGCTACCGGCTGACCGGCCATTACAGTGCCGATGGCCGGCAACTGGTGGCGGCGCCGCGTCACGGTGACCTGGCCGCGTTGCTGGCCGATGTGCATGACAAGGCGTTTGACGAGGTGTTTATCGCCCTGCCGATGAGCGAGGAAACCACCATTCGCGGCCTGCTGCAGTCTCTCAGCGATGCCTCGCTGCCGGTGCATGTGGTGCCGGATTTCTTCACCTTTAACCTGATGAATGCACGCATGTTCCGGGTTGGCCCGATTGCCGCGATCAGCGTGTTTGATTCGCCGCACGATGATTTGTCGGCACTGCTCAAGCGTTGTGAAGATGTGCTGCTGTCGTCCCTGATCCTGCTGCTGATCAGCCCGTTGTTGCTGGCGCTGGCACTGGCCATCAAGCTCAGTTCACCGGGGCCGGTGCTGTTCAAGCAGCGCCGCTACGGCATTGGCGGCAATGAGATTATTGTCTGGAAGTTCCGCTCGATGACGGTGTGTGAGGATGGTGACAATGTGCCGCAGGCACAGCGCAATGACAGCCGCATCACGCCACTGGGCGCTTTTATGCGCCGTACCTCGCTGGATGAATTGCCGCAGTTTGTCAATGTGCTGCAGGGGCGCATGAGCATTGTTGGCCCGCGCCCGCATGCAGTGGCCCATAACGAGCTGTACCGCAAGGATATCGAGGGTTATATGCTGCGCCACCTGGTCAAGCCCGGCATTACCGGCTGGGCGCAGGTGAATGGCTGGCGCGGTGAAACCGATACCCGCGAAAAAATGGAAAAGCGCGTGGAATACGATTTGTATTACATCCGCAACTGGTCTATCCGGCTGGATCTGAAAATCATCCTGATGACGCTGTTCAAGGGGTTTGTTGGCCAGAATGCCTACTGACCACCGGTTAGCAGTAACCGAGGCGCAGGCAGCTGGCAATCAGTGAGGTAGTGGTGCTGACCCCGGCCTTGCGCAGGATTTTTTTGCGGTGGGTCATCACGGTCTGCGGTGAAATGGCCAGCCGGTCGGCAATCTCTGCCGTGCCAAGCCCCTGGCCAAGCAGGCGGATAATCTCCATCTCACGCCGGCTGAACGGGTTGGCCAGTGCCTCGGCTACCGGATACGGTGTAAAACCGTCAAACAGCGTGTCGTCAAACACATCCAGTTCCAGGTAAGAGGGCTGGCCATTCATGCCGTGCAGTGACATGCGCTGGTGGTTGATGCCGCCAGTCAGGTGGGTGATGTCGGTCTGGCTGCCAAACACCTTCAGCAAGGCGCCGTCGTCGGTCACTTTCAGGGTCACGGTCTGCAGCAGGAAAACCCGGTAATCACCGCTGGCATTTTTCAGTCGCAGGCAGTAACTGATCTTGTAATCAGTCATCTGCTGCGGGCGCACGCAGTGCTTCAGGAAATACGCCACGACATCTTCGCAGCGCAGGAAAAACGCCATGTCATCGGGATGGATGCGGTTGACAAAGCTGGCCAGGCTGAACTCCTGCGGTGATATGCCCAGCAGCTCATGCACTGAATCACTGACCACATCCATCGTCAGCGTGGGTGAATCAATCACGTAGTAATAAAACGGGCCGGGGCAAAACAGCCGGGTGATCAGCTCGGTCAGCGCCGGCAGTGGCAGCGCGACCGATTGCTTTCCCAGGTAGTTGTTGTGGGAGTGCCACAGGTCAAGCGTGATATCAGTGAGTTCTTTCATGCCGGTGTTTTGACGGGTCGTTTTTTTTGAGCATAGCCCATGCCGCGCCGTCAGTCAGGCCGGTTGCAGCGGGCAGTGATTGTAAAACCAGCTTTCCAGGATTGCCACGGCAGCCAGGCTGTCAACCGCATCGCGCCGGTAGTTGTCGGACGGGCGCAGCGACTTGGCTTCCTGTGAGCTGAGCCGTTCGTCCCACAAGTAACTGGCCAGGCCAAAACGGCCATGCAGCCGGCGGGCAAACTTGCGGGCGCGCTGGCTCATTGGCCCTTCGCTGCCGTCCATGTTCAGTGGCAGGCCGGTCAGCAGGCAATCCGGCTGCCATTCGCCGATCAGCCGTTCGATAACGGCCCAGTCCGGTATGCCATCACGGGCGCTGATCTCGGCCAGCGGTTCGGCAGTGCCGGTCAGCGACTGTCCCACTGCCACGCCAATGCGCTTGCTGCCAAAATCAAAGGCCAGCACCCGTTGCAGCTGCTCAGGCATGGCCACTGCTGCTGGTCAGTTGCTCGTAACGAATGCCCAGCGTACGCGCCACCGCGTCCAGGCGTTTGTCGGCCGCGGTGTTGAACATCACCTCGGCATCGGCGGCGACCGTCAGCCAGGCATTGTCGGCCAGCTCCTGTTCCAGCTGGCCGGGGCCCCAGCCGCAATAGCCCAGTGCCAGCAGGAAATCACCGATCGGCTGGCCTTGTGCCAGTGCTTCCAGGATATCGTTGCTGGCAGTGACCGACAGGCCCTGTTGCAGCGGCAGTTCGCCCTGCCAGGGATGGTCGTGGCGGGTATGGTGCAGGACAAAACCGCGCTGCGGCTCGACCGGGCCGCCGCACATCACCGGCTGCGGGTAACGATCGCCGGGGTAGCCGTCGCCGACCTGGCTGAGCACCTCGTCAACGCTGATATCCAGCGGCTGGTTGATGATCAGTCCCATGGCGCCGTCCTCGTCATGCTCCAGCATGAAGATCAACGCGTGGTCAAAAAAGGATTCCGCCAGGCTGGGCATGGCGATCAGGAACTGTCCCTGGGTGTTGCTGCTGTCGGGTGTCACGATAATAGACCGGTTGCAAGTGGCAGAAGGAGGGTTAGTCCAGACGGCTGAAACGGTTCTGGCGGAACTGCCAGGTACGCACGATTTCCAGCACATCGGTATGGCGCCGCAATTGCTGCGGGAACGGCTCAAACGGGCTGGCCAGCCGCACAATGCGCAAGGCGGCCTCGTCCAGTACGCTGCTGCCGGAAGATTGCAGGATCTGGGCATCACGCAAGGAGCCATCGGCATTGATGGCAACCAGTACCCTGACATCACCAAACAGTTTCTGGCTGCGCGCCCGGGCAGGATAATGCTGGTTGCCGATGGTTTCGATGCGGCGCTGCCAGTTGAACAGGTATTCGGCGTCATCGGCAGCGCGGGTGGCCACCGAGGTGGCGCGGCGAATGCGCGGCAGCCGGGCATACAGCTGCTGCTCCTCATCCAGCTTGGCCTGCAGGGAGGCAATCTCGACCATACGCTGCAGGCGCTCACGATCGCCGGCCATGTCATCGTCAACGTCCGGCTCGGGAGGCTGTACGGTGCTGAGCTGCGGGCTGTCGGCAGTGGTGGTGACGACTTCGAGGGCCCGCTGACGGCTCTGGCGTGGCATTTCAATCACCGGCTGCAGCGGCTGGGTATCAGGGCTGTTGACCGGCGCCAGTTCAGTGGTGGTCAGTTCGGCTTTTTCCGATTCCGAGCCGCTGGCTTCCTGGTTGGTCTGGGCAACAAAATCGGCATCGACAATGGTTTTGTCCGTGGCGTAATGCGACAGGGTGATGTCCATGCGTGTCGCTGATGGCGCTTTGGGCACTTGCAGGGCAAACCCGACACCCAGCACCACGGCCACATGCAGGGCCAGCGCCATGCTCAGTGTAAAACCGATACGGTCGTGGGTTTTGGCGGCGGGGTCGTGATACAGCATGGGGCTATTGTAGCCGCTTTTCGATCGCCGTCATCAACCGGCCGGCAATGTCCAGCTGGTGGGCATCATCCAGCTCGCGGATGCAGGTGGGGCTGGTGATGTTGATCTCGGTCAGCCAGTCGCCGATGACATCCAGGCCGACAAACAGCAGGCCCTTGTCGCGCAGGGTGGGGATCACCTGTTCGCAAATCCAGTAATCACGCTCGCTGAGTGCCACCGGTACGCCACTGCCGCCGGCGGCCAGGTTGCCGCGGGTTTCGCCTTCGGCGGGAATGCGTGCCAGTGCATACGGCATCGGTTCGCCGTCGACAATCAGGATACGTTTGTCGCCCGCTGTGATTTCCGGAATGTATTTCTGCGCCATGATGGTCTGGCGGCCAAACCGGGTCAGGGTTTCGATGATGACGCTGACGTTGCGGTCTTTTTCAGTCAGGTGAAAAATGCGTGAACCGCCCATGCCGTCCAGTGGCTTGAAGATGACATCGCCGTGCTGGCGATGAAATTCGCGCAGCAGGCCGGCATTGGCGGTGACCAGGTGTGGCGGGCAGCACTGGGGGAAGTCGGTGGCAAAGATTTTTTCGTTATGGTCACGCAGGCTGGCGGGTTTGTTGACCACCAGCACACCCGCGCGTTCGGCATTTTCCAGCAGATAGGTCTGGTAGATATATTCATTGTCGAACGGTGGGTCCTTGCGCATCAGGATCACATCAAAGTCTGCCAGTGGCTGGCGGTGGGTGTCCCCCAGCGCAAACCAGCGGGCCGGGTCACGGAATACCTGCAAAGGCCGGCAGCAGGCCATGGCCTTGCCGTTTTCCAGGTACAGGTCGCCGTGGCTGATATAAGACAACGACCAGCCACGATCCTGGGCGGCCCATAACATGGCCAGGGTGCTGTCTTTTTTGTAGCTGATCTGCGAGATCGGGTCCATGACGACCGCCAGTTGGATGCTCATGGTTAAAGGCTGCGCTCCAGAAAATGACCGACTGCTGATGTTAACGGATTTTTGCCGGCAGGTTGTTAAAGTTTTTCATAAGAAAGCATTCTATATTATTAATTTACGTGCTATAACCTATCTCCAGTGCCATGTAATGCGGGTTCTGGTCGGCCAACAGCAGGCATTGTATACAAATCGTCCGGCTACCTGGCGATGCAGTACACAAGGCAGGCAACAAGCAATAACAATAATGCCGACCGATGGACTGAAGCATTGCACATAATTTCCATTAGATTGTAAGGTTCTGCTATATGGAAGGAAACTTCGAAAATCTGAAAGTCATGGTCATCGACGACAGTAAAACCATCCGTCGTACTGCCGAAACACTGTTGCAAAAAGTGGGCTGTGAGGTGATTACTGCCGTAGACGGCTTTGATGCGCTGGCCAAGATTGCTGATGCCCGGCCGGATATCATTTTTGTTGATATCATGATGCCGCGGCTGGATGGCTACCAGACCTGTGCGCTGATCAAGAACAACAGCGAATTCAAATCCACGCCGGTGATCATGCTGTCCAGCAAGGACGGCCTGTTCGACAAGGCAAAGGGTCGCATCGTCGGGTCGGATCAGTACCTGACCAAGCCGTTCAGCAAATCTGAGCTGATCGGTGCCATTGAAGCGCATGTCGGCACACAGGCCTGACGGCATTTTGTCAACATCAGTCGTAGCGGAGGAGACATGGCTCGGGTTTTAATCGTTGATGATTCACCGACAGAGACATTCAAGATCACCGAAATCCTGAAAAAACGTGGCCATACCGTGCTGACCGCCGGTGGTGGTGAAGAAGGTGTGTCGATGGCCAAAAAAGAAGTGCCGGACCTTATCCTGATGGATGTGGTGATGCCTGGCATGAACGGCTTTCAGGCCACCCGCCAGATCAGCAAAAACCCATCGACCAGCCATATCCCTATTGTCATTGTCACCACCAAGGACCAGGAGACCGACAAATTGTGGGGCAAGCGCCAGGGCGCATCTTCTTATCTGACCAAGCCGATTGACGAAAAGGCCCTGGCCAAGGCGGTCGATGACCTGCTGGCCGCAGGCAAATAAGGTTTAGCATGTCTGCCAGCGAGCCATTCGATTACCTGTTGCAGCTGGCCCGGCAAATTCGCTCAGCCGGCCCGCAGCTGCCGGCCGAGGCAGAAATCCAGAACAGCTGGAGCGGTATCGGTTTTAATGTGCTGGGCCAGCGCATGGTGGCACCACTGGGTGAGGTGGTGGAAATGCTGCCGGTGCCTGGTGCAACCCGCCTGCCGGGTGTGCAGGATTGGGTGATGGGGCTGGCCAATGTTCGGGGCAGATTGCTGCCCCTGTTTGATCTGGAAATGTTTCTTGGCGGCAAATTGTCAGCCAACAAATCCCGTCACCGGGTGCTGGTGCTGGAAATGAGCGATTTGTACGCCGGTCTGGTGGTGTCTGAAGCTTATGGCATGCAGCATTTCCCGCAAGGGCTTGATCCGGTTCCGTTGCCGGACAGTATCAGTCACTTGCAGCCTTACTCCCAGGGTGCCTATGAATTCAATGGTACTGTCTGGACCCGTTTCAGTCCCTATCACCTGATCAGGGATCCGAGATTTTTTAACGCGGCAGCGGCATGATGGCCGCCGTTTACATATTTGATAATAACCGTGTCGGTAGGAGTTGGTGATGAGCACGACATCGTCCACGATGATTGCAAGCCAGTCGAATAACAAGAATGTGGTCTTGCTGATCACGTTTACGTTGCTGGTTTTTCTGGCGTTTGCCTGGAATATTTTCCAGGTGGTCAGGGATGCCGAACACGATTCGGAATACCTGAAAATAACCGGCGACTTGCGGGTATTTGCCCAGCTGATTGCTACCAATTCACGTGAGGCAACTGCCGGAAAAAAGATTTCCTTTGACGATCTGGAGCAATATCGCCAGCGTTTCAGTGCCGAATACCGCAAGCTGAGTGAGGGCGCTGATGGCCTGCCGCCACTGGCGGAAGACTTGCCCAGCGAGCTGTCGACACTGGGGACTGTCTGGACGCGGGTCAATGAAGCGGCGCAAACCATTCACGCCAACATGGATCGGGTACTGTTCCTGCACGAGGTGGCCAATACCCTGAGTGCGTCGATTCCCGAACTGCAACAGAAATACGATACCGTGGTGGATGTGCTGATCGACAGCCGCAGCTCGGTGGAGCAGGTGGCGGAAGCGCAGAAACAAACCTGGCGTGCCGAACGCATTGCCCGTAATGTCGACCGCATGCTGCAGGGTGGCAGCAGTGCTGCCCAGGCGGCCGAGCAGTTCAACACCGATGCCAGCGAATTTGGCGAAGTGCTGAACGGCATGCTGAACGGTGATGCCAATCTGGGTATTCGTCGTGTGACTGAACCGCAGGCACGCAAGTCACTGGAAGAAATCGCCAAGCTGTTTGAATTCATTACCCAGTCAGTGGACGATATTTTCCAGGCGTCACCGGACTTGAACAAGGTTGCCGAAGCTGCTGACAAGATTGTCAATGACTCGCCGATCCTGATGAGTGAGCTGGATGGCCTGACCGGCAAGATCAATGCCCTGAATGAAAGCCGTACCTTCAATGCCACCACCGCCATTGTGCTGGCGGCAGCACTGGTATTGCTGGGTATCCTGATTGCCCTGCTGATTTACCTGAACACCAAGACCCGCCTGGCGGAAACCAACGCCACCAACGAACGTAACCAGCAGGCTATCCTGCGCTTGCTGGACGAGCTGGCCGATCTCGCCGACGGTGACCTGACCACCACGGCAACGGTAACCGAGGATTTTACCGGCGCCATCGCCGACTCGATCAACTTCACCATCGACCAGCTGCGTATCCTGGTATCACAGATTAACGACACGGCGCAGAAAGTATCGCGTGCGGCCGAAGAAACCCAGAGCACAGCCCTGCACCTGGCCGAGGCTTCCGAGCACCAGGCGCAGGAAATCGCCGGGGCGTCGGCTGCGGTTAACGAGATGGCCGTGACCATCGACCAGGTATCCGCCAACGCCGCCGAATCGGCAACGGTTGCCGAGCGCTCGGTAAAAATCGCCAACCGCGGTGCGGAAGTGGTACAGAACACCATCAACGGCATGGACACCATCCGTGAGCAGATCCAGGACACAGCGAAGCGGATCAAGCGCCTCGGTGAATCCTCGCAGGAGATCGGTGATATCGTATCCCTGATCAACGACATCGCCGACCAGACCAACATCCTGGCCCTTAACGCCGCTATCCAGGCATCGATGGCCGGTGATGCCGGCCGGGGCTTTGCGGTGGTAGCCGATGAAGTACAGCGCCTGGCGGAACGTTCTTCCGCTGCGACCAAGCAGATTGAGGCACTGGTAAAAACCATCCAGTCCGATACCAACGAAGCGGTTATCTCGATGGAGCAGACCACCGCCGAGGTTGTCCGTGGGGCGCGCCTGGCCCAGGACGCCGGCATGGCACTGGAAGAAATCGAGAAAGTATCCCAGGAACTGGCCGAACTGATCCAGAACATCTCCAACGCAGCACGCCAGCAGGCAGCATCAGCGGGCCATATTTCCAACACCATGAACGTTATCCAGGAAATCACCCAGCAGACCAACGCCGGTACAACCGCCACGGCGCGCTCGATCGGTAACCTGGCCGACATGGCGATCGAGTTGCGTAACTCGGTTGCCGGTTTCACGCTGCCGGATGAAGTCAGCGCCGAGCCGGAGTTTTCCTACGTCTCCAGGGATGTGGCGTAACGGCCGGTCGTGCATGTGATGGCGACAAACTGGACGCTGGAGACACTGCCGGAGCTGACCGAACAGGAATTTGCCGAGTGGCTGCAATTACTGGAGGAGCGCACCGGCATTTCCTTTGAGAAACACCGCAAGATTCTGCAGACCGGCCTGGTGCAACGCATGCGCGAAATCGGCTGCAAAAGTTATCGCGAGTATTTCAACCAGGTCAAGTTTGCCAAGGGCAGTGCGCTGGAGTGGACAGCCTTGCTGCGCACGCTGACGGTCAAGGAAACCCGCTTCCTGCGTGATCCGGATGCCATCGAATTCCTGCGCCAGTACCTGTTCAAGCTGCTGGTCAGTGGCAAACACCAGAGCTCGCTGGAAATCTGGAGCGTGGCCAGCTCAACCGGTGAGGAACCCTACACGCTGGCGATGCTCGCCAATGACTGTATCGAGGGGCTGGGCGGCAACAAGTTTTTTGGCATTACTGCCACTGATATCTGCCTGTCCTCGCTGGCGGTGGCGCGCAAGGGGATTTACCCGAACCGGCGGCTGGAAACACTGGACAAGTCCTTGCGGGAACGGTATTTCGAACCCTTTGATAACAATAACCAGGTGGTTGTGCCGTGGCTGAAAAAGCGGGTCTGTTTTGTGCAGGCCAACCTGATCAACCTGGGGGATACGCCAATCAGCAATATGGACATTATTTACTGCCAGAATGTGCTGATCTATTTCAAGCGCTGGCGCCAGAACCAGGTGCTGGATGAGCTGGTCGAGCGGCTGAAACCTTCCGGCCTGCTGGTAATAGGCATGGGTGAAGCCATGGGCTGGCGCAACAAAAAAGTGGCGCGGGTAAAAAATGATGCCGTACAGGCGTATGTGCGAATTGCCTGAGGACCGATAAGGCTGTTTTATGTCCGATCAACGCAGTTACATCGCCCTTGACTGGGTGACCGAAGAAATCCGGGAAACCGTGAAGCAGGCGCAGGATGCTTTGCAGGGCTTTGTCGCCAATGCAGACGACATCACCCGGCTGCGTTTTTGTCTGACCTATATTCACCAGGTGGCTGGCAGCCTGACCATGGTTGAGCTGCATGGTGCTGCCCTGCTGGCCAAGGAAACCGAGGCCCTGATCGGCAAGATGCTGGCAATTGCCGGTGAACAAAAAACACAGGCGGTTGAGCGTGCTGACGTGGTAAGCAAGGCACTGGATGCGCTGAGCCATTACGTTGCCAGGGTTAATGAAACCCACGAAGACCGGCCCAAAGAGCTGCTTGGCATCATCAACGAAGTGCGGGCGGCCAGTGAGCAGGAAGCCGTTTCTGCTGCCGAGGTTTTCAACCCGGATATTGCCCCGGCCCGAACCGTGGCCAAACAGAAGCCGCGCATGGCGCCGGCGGAATTCAATGAACTGATCCGCAAGCTGCGCCAGGCCTACCATGCCGGCCTGGCCGGCCTGATCAAGGATGCTGATCCGGTGCGTAACCTGCAGCTGGTCAACAAGGTTTGTGCATCCTTGTTCAAGGTCAGCAAAAGCACGGCCAGCCAGCCGCTCTGGCAGATAGCGCATGCGATCAGTGATCACCTGGCCCGGCAACAGGCAGCCATTGATACAGAAAGCAAAAAGGCACTGAAACTGCTGGATGAACAAATCCGCCAGCTGGAAAAAGACGGTGTTGACGGCCTCGCCACGGTGCCGGAATCCGGCCTGCTGAAATCACTGCTGTACTGCGTTGCCACCGCCGAGCCGGTTACCGAACAGATCCGTGTACTGCGTGAACAATACCGGCTGGATGAGGCGCTGCAGGAACAAAGCAGCCAGACCCAGCTGGAACAAAAAGTACTGGGCCGCTTCCTGCAGGCAGTGCAGGATGATTTGCAGCGGGTGGCCGGTCATTCGCCGGCGCTGTATCGGCGGGCGGTGCAGAATGCATTGGCCAGCCTGGCACAAGTGGACCAGCAGTTTGCAGCTTTGCAGCAACAGGCGCAGGGCCTTACTGCCGATGGCGCAAGCGCATTGGCAGCGTCGCTGGCGGCACTGGATACCGGCGCCCTGGCCGCCGATGCCTTTGTACCGGTTTTGCGCAGCATTATTGCCGAAGGCCGGGCGGCCATGGAGCAGATCAAGGAACAGATAACCGGCTACCTGGCTGCCGGCCAGGCCGGTGAGCAATTGACCGGTTTGCCCGGTTTGCTGGAAAGCCAGATCCGTGCACTGTCGATCAGCGCGCTGGTTGATCTGGCGCCGGTGTTGCAGTCCGCCAGTGACTACATCAGCACCCTGGTTGCCGGTGACAGCCAGCCGGACAGCGGCGCACTGGAAAAACTGGCCGATGCGATCAGCAGCGTGGATTACTATCTCGAATGTGTGATCGGTGAAAGCCGCGCCAAACTGGACAGTATCCTGGTGGTGGCGGAACAACGCATGGCGGAACTCGGCCATGCCGTCGATGCCGGCAAGGTAACGGTTGACGAGCTGGCCAGCG
>DATCSZ010000241.1:0-1610 GCA_036568205.1 Pseudomonadales bacterium | reverse complement strand
AAGGCCCGGTGCCTTTTTTCCTCTCCCGTCACCCGGTGTTCAGGTTTTCCCTGAGTTTTACGCTGGCTGGAGGCTGTTGTGTGCTGGCGTCAGCTTTTCTCGGATTCGTATTGGTATTGGTAGGCTTCGTAGCCGTAGCGGTAGTAGTTCTTCGCCCGTTTGCGGGTGGCATTGAGAATGGCGCCGCTGAGGGTGATGCCGTTGCTTTCGAAGCGTTTGATGGTGGCGCGCAGTTCGGCGGGCGGGTTTTGTTCAAAACGCACAACCACAAAGCGGGTGCCAGCCTGTTTGGCGACGATCAGTGCATCGGCCACCGCGAGGATTGGCGGGGTGTCGATGATGATGCTGTCGTATTGGCTGGACAGTTCCTGCATCAGTTCGGCAAACCGGTTGCTGAGCAGCAGTTCTGTCGGGTTGGGCGGGATAGGGCCACGGGTGATGATATCCAGGTTGTCGACACGGGTGTTGCGCAGGCTGTCTTCCAGGCTGGCTTGTTTGGATAGCAGTGTGGACAGGCCGTTGTCGTTGTGGTTGCCAAAAAAGTGGTGCAGGTAACCACGGCGCATGTCGCCATCGATCAGCAGGATTTTTTTGCCGGCCTTGGCCATCAGCGCGGCAAGGTTGACAGAGATAAAGCTTTTGCCCACTTTCGGGCTGGGGCCGGACAGCATGATGATGTTGTTGGGCGCTTCCAGCATGGCAAAGTGCAGGCTGGTATGCAGGTTGCGCAGTGCTTCAACGGTGATGTCGGCCGGGTGGGTGACGGCCAGTATCGGCTGGGTTTTTTCGGCCGGTTCGTTTTTGCTGCTGCGTTTTTCCGGCTGGTGTTCACTGAATGGCACGGTTGCGTATACCGGCAGATCCAGTGCCTCAATTTCATCCGGCGTTTCGATGCCCCTGTTGAGCATGTTGTGCACCAGCGCGATGGCAACCGACAGCATGCCGCCAAGCAGCGTGGCGATGATGACAATCAGTTTGCGTTTGGGGGCGACCGGTGCGGCGGTGTCCACGGCGGCGGTGTCGATAATACGTACATTACCAACGGTGCTGGCGCGGGCAATGTCCAGCTCCTGGGCTTTTTGCAGCATCTGGGTGTAGATTTCCGAGCTGACTTGCATGTCGCGTGTCAGGCGCAGCAGTTCCTGTTGCACTTCCGGCAGGCCGGAGACCCGCTGCTCCAGTCGTGCCTTGTCGCTTTCCAGGGTGCTTTTCTGGTTCAGCAGGGTCTGGTAGGTGGGGTGCTCACGGGTGAACAGTTTGTCCATTTCCAGTTGTTTCAGGCGCAGTTTGGACAGGTCGGCCTCTATCTGCACCAGCCGGTCAAGCACTGACTGGGTTTCGATGGTGATGTTGGCGGATTTGGCCGAGATCTGGTAGGCGTTCAGGCGCTGCTCGGCTTTTTCCATTTCCAGCCGTACCTGCGGCAACTGTTCACGCAGGAATTCCAGGCTGTTGGCGACTTCGGCACTGGTGCGTTCAACGTTTTGCTGCACGTAGACGCGGGCCACTTCATCCAGCACACGACGGGCAAAGGCCGGATCCGGGTGCTGGAAGGACAGGCCGATCATGCCGGACTGTTTGTTGCGTTCGCTGGCCTGCAGGCTTTGCTG
>DATCSZ010000240.1:0-6144 GCA_036568205.1 Pseudomonadales bacterium | reverse complement strand
CCGGCAATCACGTCCTGCAAGGCAGCCTGGCCACTGCGGCTGACCATTACCCGGGCAATGCCGCCCTGTCGCAGGGCTTTTTCCAGTGCCAGCGCCTGTTGTTTGGGGGCAAAGAATGCCTCAATACCGTAGTTGACCCGGTAGGGCGGGTAGCGGTTCTGGATGCGTCCGCGCAGAAACACGCCATCTTGCGGCTTTTCAAGTGATGCGCCGGCGTAGTGGTAGACTTGCCGGTCGTCACTGGCCAGCTGCACATACACCCTGTCCCCCTTGCGCAGTCGGGTTTCACCCAGCGCGTCTTCCGGCAGTTGCGAAATATCGTAGTTCAGCCGGGCATAGTTGCCGCGCAACAGCGAGCGTGGATCAACCGGCTGTGTGTGCAGCTGTAGCGGCTGGCCTGTCCACAGTGGCAGCCTGGCCTTGGCCAGCATGCCGGCGAGAACCAGGCCTTGCAGCAGCGCGGCGATGACCAGGCCGGCGAGGCAGCGTGAGGTGCTCATGCGGCTGTCTCCTTGTGTTGTTGCTGGTGCTGCCAGTAACGGGCGGCTGCCAGCAGGATAATCGCCATCAGCATAAACAGCGCGGCGCCGCCGATGTATTCACCGATCAGGTCGATGTAACGTAGCAACGCCGTTAGCAAAATGGTGCCAATGCCGGCAAAAAAGTAATGTGATACGCCGTGGTGGATGCCGCGTACAATCAGGCCAATGCCGCTGCCGATCAGCACGATGTTGTAAACCAGCTGGAAATAAACCGCCTGCTGCAGGTCGTCACTTGCCATGACCGCCATCATCGACAGCAGCGCAAAGCCGGCCAGTGCGGCAACAGCCGGCGCCTGTGCCGTGCGGCGGGCCAGCCACAGGGCCAGGCACAGCAGGGCGATGGTGATACTCCACAGTGACATTGCATACGGCCAGTCGGCGCGGATCAGTGAGCGCCAGGCTTCTTCATAACTCAACACAAACAGGGTCAGCAGGCCAAAACGCAGGCACCAGACAGCCAGCACCGCGCCGTAGTCACGGGCCGCCGGGCTGCCCTGGTGCAGCCTTGCGCTGGCCGCCCAGGCCAGGATAAACAGTGCCACACTGAGCATGACATGGCCGGGCTGCCATTGCAGTGGCAGGCCTGCATCGGCCCACAGCACGGCAAACAGTGCTTCTACCCACAGTATGGCGCTGCCGCTGACGGTCAGGAACAGCAGTGTGCTTTGCTGTCCTTTCCACAGCACAATGCTGCCGGCGACAATAAAAACCGGCAGCGCAGCCGGAAAAAATCCCAGGCTGGTTTCGATGGCAAACCACAGCAGTGCCAGCAGGCAACTGAACAGCGTCAGCCAGTGGCTGAGCAGCAATACGCCGAACGGCAGGCTGCCCAGTGCCCACCAGAACACCCCGTCGGGCATGTGTTCACCAAGATGGTAGATTTGCGCAATCAGGATAATGGAGGCGCCGTAAAACAGGTTGCCGAGCAGGAACAGGCCGCTAGCGCCGGCGGTATTGCCGTGGCGCCAGCTGCGGATAGCCAGGCCATGGGTGGACAGGGTCAGGGTGACCAGGCCGGCCAGGCGCAGTGCCCGGGGGATGTCCTGCCAGTTGGCGCCAATCAGGGTGATCAGTGCCAGGCCGATAAACAAATAGCCGAGTGCGGTCAGCAGCCGGTAACCGCTGGCTGCGCTGTCGCTCTGGCGGTAGTCGATGCCATACAGCCGGCCAATGGCCTCGGCCTGGCTGTCGCTGATCAGGTCGCGTGCTACCCAGTCGGCCATTTCCCGGGCCAGGTCTTTTTTCAGCAGGCGGATCAGGCGCATGGTGTTCTCCGTACAGGTATAAGGCAGTACACAATGGTAATCAGCTCATGCCGGGCTGGCCAGCCGGGTGTTTACTGCCTAGCATTTCTGTTGTGTAAGTCACGCAACGCTTATGGCAGGCGTTGCGGCCAGTTAATCAGCGGCTGCTGGCGGTAGAACAGCGTTAGCTGGTGGTAGACCGCAGGCCAGCTGTCATGCAGCTGGCGCGGGTTGCTGAAAAAATTTTCGCTGCAGACGGCAAAAAATTCGGCCGGTTCGCTGGCGGCATAGGGATCAACCGGGCTGGTTTCACCCTGTGCCAGTTGTTGTTGCAAGTGGTTGAAGGCGGCAGTGAAGCTGTCGGTCCAGTCGCTGATACGCATTTGCCGGTGCAGCGGTGGCATGCCATTGGCAGCGCCGTTTTGCATATCCAGTTTGTGGGCAAATTCGTGAATCACCAGGTTGTGGCCGGGCTGTTTAATGGCCAGGTCATCCATCAGGCTGCGCGCTGACAGGATGACCGGGCCTCGCAACCAGGCTTCTCCACCCAGTGGCTGCTGTACCCGGCTGACCACGCCGGCCTCGTCGATATGCTCGTGTTCGGCGACAAAGTCATCCGGGTAGATAATCACCTCGACCCAGCCGTTATACCAGTCGAGGCCGAGCTGAAGCACGGGCAGGCAGGCCTGGGCGGCAATGGCCGCAGCGGAAAAATCATCCAGCTGCATGCCGCCGGTGGCGCTGAGGGTTTTGTGGTGCAGGAACAGGCTGGCCAGCCGGTGCAATTGCTGTTGCTGCTGATGATCAAGGCGCTGGAACAGCGCTGCCTGCATCAGCTCACGCCAGATCGGCCGAGCGATGGCGTGGTGCTTCAGTATATGGCGCTGCCTGCGTTGTTGTAGCCAGTTGAGCATAATGATTGTCCGGATAGTCGGTGGAGTTTACCCGCTGTTGGGTTAACATGCAGGCGATTATTGATGGGAGGTATCAGGTGTCTTTTTACGAAAACCGGGTGTTGCCGTGGATGATTGATCTGGCCTGTTCGCCGCAGCCAATCATGGATTTGCGTGCCGAAGTGGTGCCGCTTGCCTATGGCGAGGTACTGGAAGTGGGCATGGGTTCGGGCCTGAACCTGGCGCTGTATGATCCGGGCAAGGTAACCCGGGTGTGGGGGCTGGAGCCATCGGCCGGCATGCGGCGCAAGGCGGAAAAGCATCTGGCCGGGGCAGCCGTGCCGGTGCAGCTGCTGGATTTGCCCGGTGAGGAGATTCCGCTGGCTGACCAGTCGGTAGACTGTGTGGTGCTGACCTTTACCCTGTGCACAATACCGGACTGGCGCAAGGCGCTGCAGCAAATGCACCGGGTGCTGAAAGCGGATGGCCTGTTATTGTTCTGTGAACACGGGCTGGCGCCGGATGCGCCGGTGCAGAAGTGGCAGCAGCGGCTGACACCGCTGTGGAAAACCTGTGCCGGCGGCTGTCACCTGAACCGGCCGGTGCTGGCCTGTCTGGCCGAGGCCGGTTTCCGGGTAAGCCAGAGCCGGACATTCTATATGGACAAGGCGCCGAAAATTGCCGGTTATATGACGCTGGGGCAGGCGGTAAAGGCATAACGCCGGCGGCAGGTATGCCGCCGGTGGCCGGGGTCAGGCCGGCAGTTCGGCGTTGTGGTAGACGTTTTGTACGTCGTCAAGGTCATTCAGCATGTCGAGGAATTTCTCGAACATCGGCAGGTCATCAGCGCTGATGTCGGTCATGGTTTGTGGCAGGAACTGGATGCTGTCCGCCTCAAAATCAATGCCGTCGAAGGCTTCGGTCAGTGCCTGGCGCGCCTTGGCGTAGTCGGTATGTGGTGCAAATACGGTGATCATGCCGTCTTCGTTTTCGATGTCGCTGACATCGACGTCGGCCATCATCAGGGCTTCCAGCACGGCTTCTTCATCATCATGACGGAAGGCAAAAATGGCGCAGTGGTCAAACATGTGGCTGACGCTGCCCTGGGTGCCGATCTTGCTTTTGGTTTTGGTAAAGCACTGGCGCACATCACCAAACGTGCGGTTGGGGTTGTCGGTCAGGCATTCGACAATCACCATGCAGTTGCCGGGACCAAAGCCCTCGTAGCGTGCCACAGCAAAATCCTCGCCCTTGCCACCTTTGGCCTTGTCCAGTGCCTTTTCAATTACATGGCTGGGCACCTGGTCTTTTTTGGCGCGGTCCAGCAGGCTGCGCAGTGCCAGGTTGGCACTGGGCTCAACACCGCCATTCTTGGCGCAGACATAAATCTCGCGACCGTATTTGCTGTATACCTTGGTCTTGGCTTCGGCCGTTTTGGCCATTGATTCTTTGCGGTTCTGGAAGGCTCGGCCCATGACGGTGAATCCTGCTGCGAAAAAAACGCGATTTTAACGCCAACATGGCTGCGAGGGAATCACCGCGTTTGCCTGATTGCGGCGCGGCATTTTGTCGCGCCGGCTGGGCGCACTGATCCGCGGTTGCTAGAATGGCGTACCATAGCCATGCCGTATCGGACGGCTGTTATCGGAAAATGAGGTGACGACGATGAAAAAAATCATGACTATGACACTGATGGCAGTGCTGGTGCTGGGCCTTTCCGGCTGTGGCTGGCATGTCAAAAAACACCAGCAAATGATGAATGAGGGCTTTGGCAGTCGCATGGAGAAAACGCTGGATCTCAGTGACGAGCAGGTCAAACAGCTGGATGAGCTGACGGCCGGCAAGATGGGCGAGATGCAAAAACGCGGCATGGCCAAGATCAGGGCGCTGATGGCGCTGGACCCTGCCAGTGACAACTACGCGGCCGAGGTGGATACACTGGCCAGCGACAGTGCGGCGATGATTGAGGCGGATATCCGTGATTTTGCCGAGACCCGCGCCAAGGTGCATGCCTTGCTGACACCGGAGCAGCTGGAGAAACTGGCCGAGCACCAGCAGAAAATGGCGAAAAAAATGGCCCGCTGGCACAAGAAGTTCAGTGACGAGTAAGCCGCTTGTCACTGCATGACTTGCAGCTGCGATTGCAGCATGTGTTGCCGGATGCCCGGCTGAAAGTGACAGGTCTGCCCGAATGTGCCGGCCTGTCGTTGTATTTGCTTGATGACAGTTATGCGGTTGAACAGCTGGCGCCGGAGACCGCCTGCCGGGTGATGGATGATCCCTTGTACTGGCTGTTTTGCTGGGCCAGCGGCCTGGTCATGGCACGGCAAATCCTGGCAGAACCGGACCGGGTACGTGGCAAAACGGTGCTGGATGTTGGCTGCGGTTCCGGCGTGGTTGCCATCGCTGCAGCGATGGCCGGTGCGGCCAGGGTAGTGGCCTGTGACCTGGATCCGGTGGCGCGTTTGGCCACGGCACTGAATGCGGCACAAAACGGGGTGCGGCTGGATATTATTGGTGATTTTGCCGACTGGCAGGGGCCGGTTGACCTGATTACCGTAGCCGATGTGTTGTATGACCGTGACAACCTGCCGTTGCTGACGATATTGCTGGCCCGCGCACCGGTGTGGCTGGCTGATTCCCGAATGAAGAACTTGTCACACCCGCAGCTGGCGTATTGTGAGACACTGCCGGGCCATACGTTTCCGTCGCTGGGCGGGTTCGATGAGTTTACCGAAGTCAATCTATACCAATCACGTTGATCACCATGATGCAGAAAATTGACACAAGTTTTCCGGTACACGGCACAGCCGTGCGTGGTTTTTTTCATTTGCCGGCGGCCGCCGGTGACGGGCGCAAGCTGCCCTTGATTGTCATGTTCAATGGTTATGCCACGGAATGGCAGTTTGGCACAGCAGCCTTTATCGAACGCTTTACTGCACTGGGCTTTGCCACCCTGAATTTTGACTATCGCAGTTTTGGCGGCAGTGATGGCGAGCCGCGCCAGCTGCTCGATATTCCTGCCCAGCTGCAGGATTGTGCAGCGGCTATTGCCCATGGCCTGGTGCAGGACTGGGTAGATGAAACACGGGTGCTGGTGTGGGGCAGCTCGCTGGGTGGCGGTCATGCGCTGACCATGGCCAGCGAATTTGACCAGCTGGCCGGCATGCTGGCGCAGGTGCCGCATTGTTCCAGCCGGGCGGCGTTCAAGACAGTGACACTGAAAGCGGTGTTCAAGGGCATGTCAGCGGCTATTGCCGATGCCATCGGCAGCCGTTTTGGCGCCGCGCCGCGTTATATCCCGGTATTGCCGCCGGCAGCCGGTGAGTATGGCGTGCTGGCGCATCCCGGCTGGGCGGAACATTACCTGGCGCTGGCCGAAGGCAGCCCCACCTGGCGTAATGCGATTGTTGCCCGTTCACTGTTGCGCGGTTCCGATTACGAACCGCAGAAAACGGCTGGCAA
>DATCSZ010000239.1:0-6019 GCA_036568205.1 Pseudomonadales bacterium | reverse complement strand
TGATAACGGGCATAAGCGGCGTCTTGCCGCTGTGGCAGACAGCACGGTGGATATGCGGGAATTCGAGCGCCAGCGTATCAAGGGTGCTATCCGCACCGATTTTATCCTGTCGGCAGAGATTATTGTCATTACCCTCGGGGTGGTTCGTGATGCCCCGTTTGCCAGCCAGCTGATGGTATTGGCCGGCCTGGCACTGGTGATTACGCTGGGGGTGTATGGCCTGGTGGCGGCGATTGTCAAACTCGATGATGCCGGGCTGTACCTGAGCAAGGCGCCATCGAAGCTGCAACGCAGGCTGGGACGGGCTGTGCTGGCATTTGCACCGTGGCTGATGAAGGCCCTGTCGGTGGCCGGTACGGCGGCGATGTTCCTGGTTGGCGGCGGCATTCTGCTGCACCAGCTGCCGGGCAGTCATGCGCTGTTACACGGCGTGGCACAGGCAACGGCCGCTCTGCCGTGGCCGGGCCTGTTCGCCAGCCTGGCGGAAATGGCGCTGGCAGCTTTCACCGGCCTGGCCAGCGGTGGTTTGCTGTTGGCACTGGTGCTGTTGTGGCAACGCCTGGCCGGCAGGCAGGCATAAA
This sequence comes from Pseudomonadales bacterium, assembly GCA_036568205.1. GTDB lineage: Bacteria > Pseudomonadota > Gammaproteobacteria > Pseudomonadales > DT-91 > DATCSZ01. The sequence goes on along the minus strand of DATCSZ010000239.1, from coordinate 5,438 downwards.
AAAAGGCCGCTTGCGCGGCCTTGTGGTTTGCAGCTAACTCAGGCAAGCAGCCGCCGGCGCAGCAGCGCCAGCAGGCCTAGCATGGCCAGCATCAACGGGTGCAGGCTGCCGGCCTGGTCACTGCTTTCCGATTGCAGGGTGCCGTGGACTACCCGTACCGGATCGCTGTCGCCATCCAGGTCACCGCTGGTGTACTGGGCAAAGCTGTTGCCGGTGACCAGGTTTTCCTGGTTCCACACCGCATAAAAGCGGCGGCCATCGGGACGCAACACCACCTGCGCTTCAAACGCCGATTCGTCGTCATAAAAGTAGGTGCCCTGGGCTTCTGACAGCCGTACCGGATCCTGGAAGGTGGCACCACCGTTGGTGCTGGCGGTGATGTATTCACCCAGATCCTGGCCGCCGTCAAGGTCATACGGCGACACGTTGGTCTGTGTGCCCCAGGCTACCCAGATCACCTGGGTATCCTGGCACAGGGTCGGGTCGGTGGTGGTCACATCCAGCGGATCGCCGCTCGGGCAGGCTGTCGAGCTGCTTTTCGGGGTGCCGACAAAGCGCGGTTCACGCACATTGATGGCGGTGTCAGTGATGTTGCTCAGGTTAACCGGGTCCTGCCACAGACCGGTGCCGGTATCCATGTAACGCACCCAGAAGTTGTAGTTGTCCAGCTGTGCCCACAGGTTGACCAGGTCAGCGGTATAGTTGAAACCGATCCACAGGTCCTTGCCACGCAGCACACCGCGATGGGCCAGCGCGTTTTCGGTGTAATAAGCCTCGGTGTCATCGGTCAGGTTGGCGGAAGATGCCTCGGGGGTGTTGCTGCTGATATTGTCACCGGGCGTGCTGGCCAGGGCGATGGCCTCGTCATAAACCGAGGTTTCGCAGTTGGCATGATCAACCGCCGGTGTCATGTTGGCTGGCAACAGGCCGTCAATGCCGCGCCGCACCACGATGTCGGACGGGCCGCCCTTGTCGTAAATGCCTTCTTTCCAGAACACGGCAATCTGGGTGCCGCCCACGCCGGCATCGGTGGCGCTCTGGGTCAGGAAACGCACACGCCGGGCATTTTTCAGCGGGTTGCTGATAATACAGCCGGCATCCGCCACAGGCGGTGTGTTATAGGCAAAGGCGTGATAACGGATGAACTTGCCCTCATCCAGGCCTTGCGAGCCCTTGGTCTCTTCATAGGCGAGGATGGTGGTGCTGCCGCTGATGCCGATATTGGGCCGCGAGGCACCGGCCTGGCCTTTTTCCACCGTATCCGGGTCAACCGGGTTGCCAGTGCCGTCATACACCAGCACCAGTGTGCCCTCCACACCATACTGGCCGGTGAAATTGTCAGTCAGCCGCATCGGTTGCTGCAGGTCAAAGTCATCAGCCGGGGTGGCCGGCACGGACAGGTCAACCGTGGCATAGGTATACCAGACATCGGTGCCGCCATTGACATTGGCGCCGGATGCGCCGTCACCAGGGCCATCGGCCTCACCCAGCTTCAGGCCTTGCGGGTCTTCCTGCCAGGAAATCACCACCTGGCCTTTTTTGGTGGTGCTGTTGAAACTGCCGCTGCTGGCATCCTGGATCGCATCACGCAGGCCTGTGCTCAGCTGCACCGGTGCAGACCAGCTGGCGCCCATGTCGGTTGAGCGTGCCATCCAGGTACAGCTGAACGGTACGGTACGGCCATCCCGCTCCAGGTACTTGATGGCGCGCTGCTCGGAGACACCATCGACCACACCGAGGGTCGAGATGTCACCATCAGGACAGTATTTGCTGACCCAGCTCAGCACCACCACCTGGCCACTGGTTTTGATATTCGGTTTGGCGGCATCGCCGGCAAAGTCATACAGCGTGTTGTCGTTGGCTTTCCACGCGGTTTGTATGCTGCTTTGCAGTGCCGAGTTGGAAATGTTCAGTGGTGCGCTCCAGTCGGTCGGGTTGTTGCAGCTGACGCTGTCCGACGGCATACAGCTGCGCACATATATGTCACGTGCCGGCCGCTCGGCCTGGCCTTTGACATCGTAAACCGTGCCGGCGCCGGGCGTGTTGTCACCATAGGCAACCACCAGCCGGTTGTTGCCCATGCGCTGGATTTTCGGCTTGTGGCCGGCAGTGCCCTGGCTCAGGGTAATGGACTGGAAAATGCCGATCTGGGTGGCGGCATAGGCGATGCCGGCCACGGCAGTCACGCCGATCAGCGCGTATTGCAGTGTCTTGTGTTTTGCAGATGTCATGTGTGCATCCTCTGGGTGTGCAGGTGGCAGAGGCTGTCTCCGCCGGATTCATGAAACGGGTTGTTTATTTCACCAGGTAGTTGATACCCAGTGCCAGGCCGGCACCGCTGTGTACATGCAGCTCGGCAGTCGTCTGCCAGCGTGACGTCAGCGCGTAATTCATGCCCAGCCAGGCGCCCAGCGAACCGTCTTCCTCAATGTCGCGACGGATAAACTGGCCATCGTAGCTGCCGCGCACCTCGGCGTTGTTGTCATAAACGTAGAGGCCGCCAAAAAAACCGAGCTTGTCCATCGCATAACTGGCGGCCAGGCCCGCTTCCAGGCTGCTGAGACTGGTGATGTCAACATCCAGCGGCTTCAGGTTCAGGCCTTCGGCCATTGTGCCGCGTACAGTGTGGTCGGAATAGGCGGTGTACTGGACAAACGGGCCGACCAGCCAGCCGGCATCACGATAAGCAATCGCCTTGATGCCAACACCCACAAAGCTGTCACCGCTGAACGATACCCGCTGGTCGGTATTGGCCGGGTCATTCTGCATGTCTTCGCTACCGATCTTGCCGATCACCTGCAGCCGCTCGTGCAGGTCAACGGCCATCTTCAGCATGATGCCTTCACGCTTGACCGTATCCAGGATCCGGTCGCCATGCGCCGAGCCGGTATCCCAGCTGCTTTCATCGTAATAGTAACTGGCGCCAAGCATGACCGCGCTGGCATCGCCGGTCAGGTCGGGCGCACCGATATCCACGGCGCCTGCCGCAGCAGACAAACCCAGTGCCAATGGCAATAACGTTGTTTTCATAACATCCTCGCGTGTTGTAGGGAAAAACCGGTGGAGGCCGGGCCGGGCAGTGCTGAACAGCACGTCAATGGCATATCAGCAGAATCTACTTTACTAAAGGTCGCCGGCAATAGATTGTCTTGCATCAAAAAAGCAGTAAAAGCCCGGCGGCGGGCAGTGCCTGCCATGGCAGAAAGCATGGCCGGAAAAAATGCCCAGGTGACTGAAACTAAATGAATTGTTAGTTAGTTTGTGGGGAAAAATAAACGCAACCGGCCGATAAAAAACACCATTGTTTAATCCAGATCAAACAATGGCCAGATTTTGCCCTCCTTACTGAAAGTTATGATGGAAGGCTTCGCTTATTCGACTAGATTACTAAAAACAGCGAAGCAGGTCACAGATGGACAGCCGGACAATCCCTGATACGCCGATAGCTGAACCGGCCCTGGCCTTTGCCGGGCAGGAAGCCGGTTCGCTGTGTATTGCGGCTGGCCTGCGGCAGCCTGACATGTTTGTGCGTTATATGGCCGGCATGCGCCGGCGCCAGCCGGCCAACCTGAAAAGCCATGTGCAGTATCTGGTGACGCTGATGGCCTGGCCGCAATGCGACAGCCAGACCTTGTTTGCCGCGCTGGTGGACCTGTTTATCGCCGTGGGTGAGGGTGGCCTGGCATTGCGCCGGCGACTGCTGGCGCAGGCCAGAACCCGGCTGGAGCCGGAGGCACTGGCATTTCTGTTGCAGCATCTGCAGGCCGGGCTGGACGCCAATACACCGCTGCCGGATGGCTGTGTGGCACAACTGGGTAACGGTTTGCAGGGGCGGCTGGATTTTGTCAGCCGCCAAACGCAGGACAGTGGCTTTGCCTCGTTATATGAGGAGGCTATGTCACAACTGGAATACGGGGATGTGGAACAGGCGCAGGAGTTGCTGGAGCAGGCATTGCGCGAACAACCGCTGAATGAGGAGATAGCCGCAGAGCTGGTGGCGATATACCAGCATCGCAGGGACACAGAATCACAGGCGGCCATGAGCCAGTGGTTCATCAATAACGATATGCCGTTGCCAATGTGCTGGCCGTTGTTGTGAAAGGTGATGGATGATGTTAATCAGTCACGAAGTCATACGCCATGAAAAAACCGTTATTGAATGTTGCCTTGCTGGGCATGAACAGCAAAAGCCAGTCAACCTTTACCTATTTTGTGCGCAAGCATGCCAGCCAGTACCTGCAGCTGGCCGAGCCACAGCACGCGGATGTCTGCATCGTCGATTTTGATACCGAAGGCGGCATCAAGCAGTGGTATGAGCTGTGCTTCAGCTGCCAGCGGCCGGCAATCCTGTTGTCGGAAAGGGACCCGCAGAAGGATTGCGCGATATGGGTGAAAAAGCCGGTCAGCTCGCAGGCGATGGAAAAAGCCGTCAGCCAGCTGCTGAAGCTGGCCGGGCAGCCGCCAGCTGCCGTTTGCGCGCCGGCATCCACAGCGCCGCCAGCGACGGTCGCGGCGGCAACGGCCGAAGCACCGGCCACTGCCCGGCCGCAATTGCAGGTGGTGACAGAAGAAAGCCCGCCGCCGGCACGCCAGAAGGCCGGTTACCAGCAGAATTTCAGCGACAGCGGATCACCGAACCTGAGCCTGTCGCGCAAGGAGATCATCGAGTGCTGCGGATCACAGATTGATGGCGATCCGGCCAGTGCGCGTTTTCGTGAACTGGCCAGCTTTGACGAGCGCAAAACCCTGTTGCGGCCGCTGAAAAAAGCCGTGCAGCTGGCGCGTGAAAAAAACGCTGCGGTTGAAGTGTTTGGCCTGCCAACGCCGCTGGTGGTGATGGCAGGTGGTGAGCGCATTTTTGTTGACCTGGCCAACCTGCGCATGCGCCATATCTGTGCCATGCCGATGCAGGCCATGCCGGTGATCAAGCCGCTGCCGATCTCGTTGCTGGAGTGCGAGAAGCGTTACCCGTTGCACCACCGGCATATGCACCTTGCTGAAACCGTTATCTGGCAGATTGCGTTGTGGGCATCGCGCGGGCGCCTGCCGCAGTCGCTGGCACCGGACCAGCCGGTGCAGCTGGACTACTGGCCCAACTTTACCCGCCTGACAGTCACCCCGCATGCGCTGGCGATTGCCTCGCTGTGGGTCAATCACAGCCTGTCAGCGGTCGAAGTGGCAGAAAAAATGCAGGTGCCACAGCGTTATGTGTTTGCACTGGCCAGTGCCGCCAGCAGCATCGGCCTGTTGCAACAGTCTGCACAGGCACAGCGTTCTGCGGAGGTTAACTGGAAGAAACCGCAGGCGTTTTTCAACACCATTCTGCGCAGCCTGAAAATTGCCTGAGGAGAGCGTGTGAGCAAATACAAGATCATTTTTTCCGGCCCGGTCGGCGCCGGCAAGACCACCGCGATTGCCGCCATCAGCGACAAGCCACC
>DATCSZ010000238.1:0-2469 GCA_036568205.1 Pseudomonadales bacterium | reverse complement strand
GCCAGGCTGGTACAGCAGCCGGCGACGCAGCAGCACCGGCCAGCGCTGACGACAGCAGCGGCCAGCCCGGTTTCAGTTATGCCATTGGCGCGATCCGGTTTACCGGCGACAGCCGCCTGCGCTTTACCGATGCGGCATTGCAGCCTTCGATTGTGCATACGGCAGTGATAGAAAAACTGGCCATCGGTACACTGGACAGCAACAACAGCAGCGCACTGACGCCGCTGGAGCTGGCGCTGAAACTCTACGATCACGGCAGCCTGTGCCTCACCGGCGAGATCACGCCACTGCAGGCGGCATCGGCGATCAGCGGCACGCTGGATGCCGACATCAACGACATTGAGCTGACGGACCTGTCGCCCTACCTGGAACAAGCCATCGGCTACCATGCCAACAGCGGCCAGCTGAATATCAGCAGCCGTGCAACACTGGATAACGGCCAGCTGGACAGCAGCACCGAGCTGCGTGTGCTGCGTATTGATCTTGCGCCCGCCAACCCGGCGCTGATTGCCAAAGCCAGCCAGAAGCTGGCGATGCCGGTGGAAACCGCGCTGATGGCCATTACCGACAGCAACAACACCCTGAAACTGACCATTCCGGTCAGCGGCGACCTGGCCAACCCGGATATCGGCATTGAGCGCATCATCAGCAGCGCGCTGACCCAGGCAACAAAAAACGCGGCGCTGACCTACTTCAAGTATGCCGTACAGCCGTTTGGCGCGATCATGATGGTGTCACAAACCATTGGTGACATGCACTTGCAGGCACGTTTTGAGGATGTGCGTTTTGTGCCGGGTGAAGCCAATATTGTGCCGGAGCAATCCGCTTACCTGGCAAAAGTGGCGGCAATGATCGGCGAGAAAAAACAGTTATCGGTACTGGTGTGTGTGATGGTGACCGACCGGGATTTCCAGGCAATGGGCTACCCGCCGGGCAGTGACTACCCGTGGGATGCGCGCAGCGAAACCCTGGCCCGCCAGCGGCTGAACCTGATACGATCCACGCTGATCAACGGCCACGGCCTGTCTGCCGACCAGGTACAAAGCTGCAAACCGGCGCTGGACAAGGGACAGCCACGGGCAATCATGGGTATCTGAGGTAAACAAGCGGGAGTTTTTATGCTGATTGCGTTTCTGGCCGTTATTGCCGGCCTGGCACTGCTGGTATTCAGTGCCGATCGTTTTGTTGATGGCGCCGCCGTCACCGCCCGCCATTTTGGCATGCCGCCCTTGCTGATCGGCATGGTGGTGGTCGGCTTTGGCACCTCGGCACCGGAAATGGTGGTATCGGCACTGGCCTCGCTGCAGGGTAACCCCGGCATTGCACTGGGCAATGCCTATGGCTCCAATATTACCAATATCGCGCTGATTCTCGGCCTGACCGCACTGCTCAGCCCGATTGCCGTGCACTCCCAGGTATTGCGCAAGGAATTACCAGTGCTGCTGGCGGTCACTGCGCTGGCCGCATGGCAACTGCACGATGGCCGGCTCAGTTTCACCGATGGCATGGTGCTGCTGGCGGTGTTTGCCGCACTGATGGGCTGGTCAATCTGGCAGGGCCTGCGCCAGCCCGGTGACGCGCTGGCCGGCGATACCCGCGATTCCATGCAGGAGCAGGCCATGCCGCTGCGGCTGGCGCTGTTCTGGCTGCTGGCCGGCCTGTTGCTGCTGGTTGCCAGCTCACGCCTGCTGGTCTGGGGTGCGGTCAGCATTGCCCAGTCACTCGGCGTCAGCGACCTGGTTATCGGCCTGACCATTGTTGCCGTCGGCACCTCATTGCCGGAGCTGGCATCGTCACTGATGGCCGTTCGCAAGGGTGAACATGACCTGGCTCTGGGCAATGTCATCGGCTCCAACCTGTTTAACACCCTGGCTGTGGTGGGCATTGCTGCAACAATACACCCGCTGCAGGTGTCCGCCGAGGTATTGTATCGCGACATGCTGACGGTGGCCGCACTGACCGTTGCGCTGTTTGTCATGAGTTATGGTTTTCGCGGCCCCGGCCGTATCAACCGTTTTGAAGGCGGGCTGCTGCTGGCCGCCTATATCGCTTATACCGTCTACCTGCTGGCCAGCACCTTTGCTGCACCGGTATAAGCAGGGGGAAAACACCAATGGACGCGCTGCAACTGCTGGTTGACCTGCATCGCCCGGCACAGCGCCAGGGGCCAGGCAGCGATGCCACCACCCGCCAGGCACTGGCAATGACCGGGCTGGATCGCTGCAGACCACTGCAGATTGCCGATATCGGCTGCGGCACCGGCGCGGCATCGCTGCTGCTGGCCGAAGCGCTGGATGCACAAATCACGGCGGTGGATTTTTTGCCGGAGTTCCTCACCGAACTCACCATCCGTGCACAGGCTGCCGGCCTCGCCGATCGCATTAGCACCTTGCCGGCCTCAATGGATGCGCTGCCGTTTGCCGACCAGTCACTGGACATGATCTGGTCGGAAGGTGCGGTTTATAACAT
>DATCSZ010000237.1:0-2407 GCA_036568205.1 Pseudomonadales bacterium | reverse complement strand
AGCCGGCACAAAGGTTTCGCCAGCCAGCTCACTGATGCAGCCAGTCACTGTGGCAGCCCATTGTGGATGGGTATTCAGGCCGGTGCCCACCGCACTGCCACCAAGTGCCAGTTTGGCCAGCTGCGGCAACACCTCGACAATCTGTGCCTTGCCATACTGCAGCTGGGCTGCATACGCGGAAAACTCCTGCCCCAGGGTAACCGGCGTGGCATCCATCAGGTGGGTTCTGCCACTTTTGATATGTTCGGCAAATTGTTGCTGTTTTTCATGCAGGCTGCCAATAAGCCGCGCCAGTGCCGGCAGCAGCTGCTGGCGCACAGCCAGCAGGCTGGCCACATGCATCACAGCGGGAAAAACATCATTGGAGGATTGTGACAGGTTGACATGATCATTGGGGTGGATCGGCGTCTTGCTGCCCGGCTCGCTGCCGGCCAGCCGGTTGGCCAGATGGGCAATCACCTCGTTGACGTTCATATTGGTTTGTGTGCCGCTGCCGGTCTGCCAGACACTGAGTGGAAACTGCTGCCAATATCGGCCGCTTTTCAGCTCGATGCAGGCGGCTTCAATCCATTGCTGCTCTGCTGCTGCCAGTTTTCCCAGCTTGCGGTTGGCGCGTGCTGCTGCCTGCTTGACGGTGACAAATGCATCAATAAAGCCGGCACTGAAGCGCTCCTCACCAATGGCAAAAAAATGCAGCGAACGCTGGGTTTGGGCGCCCCACAGTGCATCGGCCGGCACATCTACCGGGCCAAGGCTGTCGTATTCGGTGCGGGTTTTCATGGGTTTTTCCCGACTGCTGTTGCGTGCTGGTTTTTATTTATTGGCTGGCCATTGTTCGACTGAAGCTTCCGCATCCTGCTCACGCCTTGCCACTGGCCAGTAACTGCTGCAACACATAATGCAGGATGCCACCACTGTAGTAATAACGGATTTCATCAGCGGTATCAATGCGGCATTGCAGCGGGCATTGCTGTGCTTCACCATTACTGCGCAGTATCTGCAGGGTCAGCCTGGCACCGGGTTGCAGATTATCCAGCCCGGTAACAGTGATGGTTTCGCTGCCATCCAGTGCCAGTGTCTGGCGATTATGGCCATCAACAAACTGCAATGGCAACACGCCCATGCCAACCAGGTTGGAACGGTGGATGCGCTCAAAACTTTCAGCAATAACCGCCCGCACACCGAGCAGACGGGTACCCTTGGCGGCCCAGTCACGGCTGGAGCCGGTGCCGTATTCCTTGCCGGCAATCACCACCAGCGGGGTTTTTTGCTGCGCATAGGCCATCGCCGCATCATAAATACTCATTTGCCGGCCACTCGGGATATGGCGGGTATAGCCGCCTTCCACACCATCGAGCATCATGTTTTTGATACGCACATTGGCAAACGTGCCGCGCATCATCACCTCGTGATTGCCGCGTCGTGCGCCATAGCTGTTAAAGTCTTTTTCATCCACACCGTGGCTGCGCAGGTAATCAGCAGCAGGGCTTTGCCGGGCAATAGTGCCGGCCGGCGAAATATGGTCGGTGGTGATGGAGTCGCCCAGCAAGGCCAGTATGCGGGCACCGCTGATATCGTTTTTTTGCTGGTCAATGGCATCGTCAAAAAATGGCGGATTACGGATATAGGTGGAATCGTCCTGCCATTGATAGATATTGCCCTGCGCTACCTGGATGGCGCGCCAGCTGTCATCACCTTCAAACACATCTGCATAACGGCGGCTGAACATGCCGGCATCCACCATCGCCACCGCATCGCTGATCTCATGGCTGGATGGCCAGATATCTTTCAGGTAGACCGGCTGGCCATTGGCCTCACCCAGCGGCTCGCTGGCAAGATCAATACGGGTGGTACCGGCCAGTGCGAAGGCCACGACCAGCGGTGGTGAGGCCAGCCAGTTGGCGCGCACTTTCGGGTGAATACGCCCTTCAAAGTTGCGGTTGCCGGACAACACCGATGACACCGTCAGCCGGCCGTTATCAATGGCAGTTTCAATGGCCTGGGCCAGTGGACCGGAATTGCCGATGCAGGTGGTGCAGCCATAGCCAACCAGGTTAAAGCCGAGACGATCCAGATAGGGCGTCAGGCCGGCGCGATCCAGGTAGTCTGTGACCACCTTGGAGCCGGGCGCCAGCGAGCTTTTTACCCAGGGTTTTCTCAGCAGGCCTTTTTCCACCGCGTTTTTTGCCAACAGGCCGGCCGCCATCATGACCGCCGGGTTGGAGGTGTTGGTACAGGAGGTGATCGCCGCAATAACGACAGCACCGTGCTGCAGCTGCCAGTCCTCGCCCGCCACATCAGCCACGGCATCAGCGGCCTGGCCTGATAATTCTATCGCTTCTTCGGTGGCGCGCCGCAGGCCTGACAGCGACACCCTGTCCTGCGGGCGTTTCGGCCCGGCCAGGCT
>DATCSZ010000236.1:0-1583 GCA_036568205.1 Pseudomonadales bacterium | reverse complement strand
AACTGGGCAGCATCCACTTCTGGGAATATTACAGCTGGCGCAGCGCCTACAGCCGTCGTGTCGATCCGGACTTAGCCCATATCCCGCTGGCACTGCTGCTGACCTCCACCGATCCACGCACCCTGCACCGCCTGGCACGCTGGTACAGCCGGCAGGACAACAATACCCCTGCGGATATGGATCGTATTGCCCAGTGGCTATGGCAGCATCGGCATGCCGAACAAGGCTTGCTGCTGGATGCGGCGGCCCTGTTCAGCAGAACACTGGCGCATGAGCCGCGTTATCGCCAGCTGCTGGGCGACATATTGCAAGACAATCCGGCCGATAAACTGCAGCGCCATGTCACAGCCGGGCTGGAAAAAATGCCGGCACAACAGGTTGCCCAGTTTGTGCCGCAATGACCTGTGCGGCAAAAGCCGGCCGCTTGCCGCTGACAGCCTCATTGTTTAGCATGGCGGCATACCCCTCAAGGAAGCCCCGTGATGACCACAGCCCTGATTCGTAGCACCCTGTTACTGTTTACCCTGTTTTGCCTGCCCGCGCTGGCGGCCAGCCCGGTCAGCCAGCTGATGGCCCTGTCCGGCCTGAACGACCAGATCGACAGCATCCCGGCCGGCATCCAGGCCGGCATTGCACAATCCGGTGATATGGAAGATCCGGACATGCAGGCGCTCAGCGACACCATGATGACCATTTTCTCCGCCGAGCGGCTGAAGCAGCAAACCGCACAGTACCTGGCTACCACCCTGGACAAGGCCGATATCGAGCAGGTGCTGGACTGGCTGAATTCGCCGCTGGGCCGCAGGATTACCCGGCTGGAGGTGGACAGCAGCGCACCGGAATCGATGGCCGACATGCAGGCGATGCTGCCGGTGCTGATGCAAGACAGCCAGCGCCTGGCGCTGATGGCTGATCTTGACCGGGCCACCATGGCCTCCGAGGCAACGGTGTCGATGATGCTGTCAATCCAGAAGGCGATGCTCAGCGGCATGATGAGCAATGCCCCTGCTGATGAGCAGATGAGCGAGGCCGATATCGACCAGCTGCTGGCCAATCTGCGCCCGCAAATCGAGGCACAGTACCGCGAGTTTGTCACCGCCTCCATGCTGTACACCTACCGGGTGCTGGAAGAAGATGATATCCGCCGTTATATCGCCTTTGCCGATTCAGCAGCCGGCCGCCATTATCACAGCGCTGCCATTGGCGCCATCAGCCAGGCCATGAGCGAGGCCAGCCAGGCATTGGGCAAGCTGCTGGCCGAACGCTTTGGTGATCATTGAGCGGGACGGATTCCGCCGCGTTTTTTCATTTCCCCAATAAAAAATCCCGGCACCGGGCCGGGATGATTAAGCTGGCAATGAAACAGCTATCCTCCCTGTTTCAGTCGCGCAGGGTTTCCATCAGGTCGATCATGAACGCCGCCTCCTCATCATCCATTACCTCCCAGGCTTCAAGGCCCAGGCCGGCCAGCATTTCCTGGCCCTTCACCTCGTCGTTCATGCGCATCAGTGTTTCGGTCAGCCGGTCACGCTGGTCAGCCAGGCGCGGGCCGACCATCAGCGCATGGTGAATCACGCTGATTT
>DATCSZ010000235.1:0-1829 GCA_036568205.1 Pseudomonadales bacterium | reverse complement strand
TTGTCGCGATGGCTGGTGTCGCTGATGGCGGTGTTGTCGTCATTTAAGTCAAAAGTCGCGCCCACGCAGTGCATGCCACCGCTGGCCGGTGTGATGTAACCGTCATGGCACACCGCACAGCGTAAGTTCTCGCTGCTGTTGTTGGCAGCCACATGACTCACTTGCCCGCGCAAGGGTTTGAAGGGCAGCCACCGGGTTTGTGCAAAGCGGCTGCTGGCGGTGCCGCAGGCGATCACGACAATGCCGGCACTGGCAATCATGTTGCCCTGGGCATCGAGCACCTGCCATTGGTCGTTCATGCGTTGTAATTGATGCGCTTCCGCGGTAATGCGTTTGATGCGTGGGTGATTGGCCAGTGCGTCACAAATCGCAGTCGGGCTGATGGTGGCCGAACCCAGCCAGTGCAGGGCCGAGCCGGGTAGGGGAAGGCCTGCAATGGCGGATGCTTCTTGATCACTTAACCAATGTGCCAAACCGGCTGCATCGGCATAGTCATCACATAGCTGCTGCCATTGTTGCGCCTGCGCTTCGTTGGGGGCTAATTGCAGCATGCCTTCGCTGATGAGGCTTTCTGCGGGCAGTGCACCCGATGCCACGGCATGGCGGTAATAGTGGCTGCTGTACAGGAAGGCCTGCTGGCTGAAGCGCGCCAATTCACCATCGCCTGCGGGCAGGCGATGGAACAGGATGCCGTGACGGTTGCCGGAGGCGCGTTCGGCGTCACTGGTTTCCGGTGCAATGACAGTCACATCAATACCGCGCAGGGCCAGGCTGTGTGCGGTGCTTAAACCGGCAATGCCGGCGCCGATCACGATGGCAGTGCGCGCATTCAGCGGTGCGGTGGCCAGCGGCAAATGCCATTGGCCGCGGGTGGTTGCTGGCGTTGCGGTGTTGCCGAAGCGGGCGGTAGTCATATGGCGCTTTTGGCCGAAGCCGGGTTTGCGCTCAACACGGAAGCCGGCAGTCTCGAGTGCGCGGCGCATGTCACCGACGGCACTGAAGGTGGCAACGCTGGCATCGCTGGCCGAGAGTTGCGCCATGCGTGCAAACAGTGCCGGTTGCCACAACGCCGGGTTGCTTTTCGGGGCAAAGCCGTCGAGGTACCAGGCATCGACACACCGGTTCGGGCGATCGGGGGCATCGAGCAGCGCATCGAAAGCAGTCAGCGCATCATCAAACACCAGGTGCAGGCTGATGCGCTGGTCTTCCCAGCGGCGCAGGTGGTGGCCTTTCAATAACGGCGGGTATGCGGCCTGCAGCAGCTGCGCCCATTCGGCCAGTTCGGGGAAGGCTTGATGGGCGCGTGCCAGGTCACTCGGGCGCAGCGGGTGTTTTTCCACACTGATGAAGTGCAGCCAGTTCTTTTTATTGCCACTGGCAGCCATGTGTTCGGACCATGCCTGGCAGGTGGCGAGAAAATTCAGCCCGGTGCCAAACCCGGTTTCGGCAATGGTAAAGGTGGCGCGGTCATGTTGCTGCCAGCGTTCGGGCAGGCCGTTACCGGCGAGAAAGACATGGCGGGTTTCAGCGAGCCCGTCGGCGCGGGAGAAATAGATATCACCAAACTGGCGGGAGACGGGTGCGCCATCCTGCCAGTCGAGTGCTGCGGCTGCCATCGACCATGAAGTTTTTTCGGGTTTCGCTGTCACCGGAACGCCTGCTGTGTCAGTGCATGGGTATAATACCTGCCTATATGGCCCGACTGTCCAACATACTGCTGGTTTTTCTTTTCCTGCTACCGGCTGTACTGGTCCAGGCGCAGGGCGTGGATGTTGCCAACAAGACCATCACGCTGGGCTTTTCCTCCGAACCGCCGACCTTGAACAGCA
>DATCSZ010000234.1:0-12987 GCA_036568205.1 Pseudomonadales bacterium | reverse complement strand
GATTCGGCGCTGATGGTGATTGATGGTGCCAAGGGTGTCGAGGAACGTACCATCAAGCTGATGAACGTTTGCCGGCTGCGCAGCACGCCGATACTGAGCTTTGTCAACAAGCTGGATCGCGAAATCCGTGACTGTATTGAGCTGCTCGATGAAATCGAAACGGTACTGGCCATCCAGGCGGCGCCGATCAACTGGCCGATTGGCATGGGCAAGGGCTTCAAAGGGGTTTACAACCTGTATACCGATACCCTGCATGTGTATCAGCACCAGGGCGGCCATGCGATGCCGGAGGATATCCGTATTGATGGTATCGACAGTGACGGTGCGCGGGATTTGCTTGGCCTGTATTATGACGATTTTGTCGAGGAAATCGAGCTGGTGCGTGGTGCCAGCCACGAATTTGACCTGCAGGAATACCTGGCCGGGCGCATGACACCGGTATTTTTTGGCACGGCACTGGCCAATTTTGGCGTCAAGGAAATGCTGGATGGTTTTGTTGAGTGGGCGCCACCGCCACAGCAGCGTGAAACCGAGAGTCGCACGGTGAAGGCTGACGAGCCGGCATTCACCGGTTTTGTTTTCAAGATCCAGGCAAACATGGATCCCAAACACCGTGACCGTGTTGCGTTTTTGCGTATCTGTTCCGGCCGTTTTGAAAAAGGCATGAAGCTGCGTCATGTGCGTCTTGGCAAGGAGGTGCGCATCAGTGATGCTGTCAGTTTCAAGGCCGGCGAGCGGGATCTGGTGGAAGAGGCATTCTCCGGCGATATTATCGGTCTGCACAACCACGGCACGATCCAGATCGGTGATACGTTCAGCGAAGGCGAGGATTTGAAATTTACCGGCATTCCGAATTTTGCACCGGAATTGTTCCGCCGTATCCGCCTGAAGGATCCGCTGAAATCAAAGCAGTTGCAGAAAGGCCTTACCCAGCTGGCCGAGGAAGGCTCGGTGCAGGTGTTTTTCCCGCTCAACAGCAACGATATTATTGTTGGTGCGGTCGGGGTGCTGCAGTTTGAAGTGGTCGCCTACCGCCTGAAGGATGAATACAAGGTGGAAGCGATTTACGAAAACGTGAATGTCTACACGGCGCACTGGGTGGAATGCAGTGATGGCAAAAAACTGGACGAGCTGAAACGCAAACATGCGGATAACCTGGCGCTGGATGGCGGCGGCCATCTCAGTTACCTGGCACCGACCCGGGTCAACCTGAACCTGGCCAAAGAGCGTTTCCCTGAGGTGAATTTCCTCAGTACCCGGGAGCACTGATATGGCACGGCTGCATATCGGCCTGCCAATGTGGAACCACCCGCAATGGCATGGCCGTTTTTTTGCTGCCGACACCCGGCCGGCTGACTGCCTGAAACACTATGCCTCGGTTTTTAACAGTGTCGAAGGCAATACCAGTTTTTATGCCATTCCGTCAGAGGCCTCGCTGCTGCACTGGCGCCAGTCAGTGCCGGCGGATTTTCGTTTTTGTTTCAAACTGCCAAAAAGCATTACCCACGATTTGAAACTGCAGCGCTGTGATGCGATTGTCGATGGTTTTTTCCAGCGCATACAGCTGCTGCGCGAGCAGCTGGGGCCGCTGATCATCCAGCTGCCGGCGACATTTGATAGCAATGGCCTGCCGGTGCTGGCACAGTTTCTGAAAACCCTGCCGGCGATGTTCCGTTATGTGGTCGAGGTGCGCCATGCGGATTTTTTTGCCGGTGGTGAGCCGCAGCGACAGCTGGAGCAGCTATTGGCCCGTTACCGCATTGACCGCCTGTGTTTTGATACCCGTGCGCTGTTTGACAGCCATGATGGCAGTGAGGCAACACGTGATGCGCAGCGCAAAAAGCCGCAGCTGCCGCTGATAAATATCCGCGAGGCGCGCACGCCGGTGCTGCGTTTTATCGGCCACAGCAACATGGCTGCCAGCAGTGATTATTTTGCCGACTGGGTTGAGCAGGTGGCCGGGTGGTTGCAGGCAGGGCGCGAACCGTACCTGTTTTTTCATATGGCGGATAATGGCGATGCGCCGGAATTGGCCGCGTTGTTATGGCGGCAGCTGCAACAGCGGCTGCCGCAGTTGCCGGATTTTCCTGACTGGCCGGCTGCCCGTCACGGCGATGACGGGCAGATCAGCCTGTTCTGAGTGGCTGTTTATAACAGTTTTTGAATGTCGCTGTCGATTTTTTCCGGGCTGGTTGCCGGTGCAAAACGCTTCACCACCTGGCCGTTGCGATCTACCAGGAACTTGGTGAAATTCCATTTGATGGCTTCGCTGCCGGCCAGGCCCCTGGCCTTGTTTTTCAGATGCCGGTACAGCGGGTGTGCATCCGCGCCATTGACATCGATCTTGGCAAACATCGGAAAGCTGACGCCATAGTTTAACTGGCAGAATTCACTGATCTGCTGCTCGTCGCCCGGATCCTGGTTGGCAAACTGGTTGCACGGAAAACCCAGAATGACCAGGCCCTGATTGCGGTATTTTTCGTACAGGCTCTCCAGCCCCTTGAATTGTGGTGTCAGGCCGCATTTGCTGGCGGTGTTGACGATCAGCACTACCTTGCCGCGGTATTCCTCCAGCGCATGCTCGATGCCGTTGATGCCGGTGGCCTTGAAATCATAAATGGTGTCAGACATGAATCGCGTTTCCCTGGTTGCTTGTGGACGTCATGTTATACGACGCCGGCCGCGAATCAGTCTACCTGCGTTTGGGTGACAGCAGCAATGGTGGCTGTTGCTTGCTGCCTGTCAGGCCACAGGGTGGCCAGCAGCGGGTCAATATCGTGGTATTCACCGCGACGTATCCAGTGCGCCAGCACATCGGCGATATCGGCAAATGGCATTGCCTCGGGCGGCGGTGCAGCCAGCCAGGCGGCTACTTTTTCGCTGTCCAGGCTATGCATCACATGGCCGCGCTGCAGCAGCTCCAGCGCATGGGCATTGCACAATTGCTCGTACTGGCCATGCAGCGGCTTGACCAGCAGTTTTTTGCCCAGCTGCAGGCATTCGCTGGCCAGTTCAAAGCCGGCATTGCTGATCACCCCGGCACAATCGGCCAGGTCACGGTGAAAACCTTCATGGGACAACGGTTCCAGGCGCAGGTGGCCGATCTGTTGCGGTGCGGGCACATCCTTGCTGTAGATGACAAACTGCCAGTGGCTGAACAATTGCAGCAGCCTGACGATGTCATCAAGACGCTCAAAACCCATGTAAACCACAATCTTGTTGTCGACCACTGGCGCTGCATGCTGGCGTTCAATCAGCGGCGGCAGCACCGGCTGGCCGAAATGGTGCCAGTGCAGGCCGATGCGGTAGCGGGTAGGGGCAAAGCTTTTCATCACCAGCCGTGCCGACAGGTAGCCCGGCACTTTCGGCACCGGGTAGTCGAAAGCACACTGGTGGCTGATGCCCAGCGACGGTTTGCCGCGCAGGCGTGCCGCCCAGGCTGTGACCGGCTCAAAATCACTGAGCACCAGGTCGTAGTCATCCAGCGCCAGGCGACGCACATCGTTTAAAAAACGGGCCAGGTTGTTCTGCACCAGGGTTTTGCCTGTCTGCAGCCGGCCACGACCGGTGGCAAACGTCAGCCCGGCAAAACAGCGGAAATCCTCACCAAAGCTTTCCATATTAAAAAAATCCTCACGGCGACGGCCGGAGAACACAAAGTCGCAGTCGATGCCGGCGCGCTGCAGTGCCGGCGCCAGTGCCCTGGCGCGTGCCAGGTGGCCATTGCCGGTGCCCTGGATGCCATACAAGATACGCATGACTACAACGGCAGGCTGAAGGCCAGCAGGGCGCAGGACAGGCCCAGCGCGGCACCGGCAATAATGTCACTGGGGTAGTGCACGCCCAGCATCACCCGCGAAACACCGATCAGGCCTGCCCATAACAGGGCCGGCAGTGCCAGCAGCGGGTAAAATCCGGCAATCACCCCGGCCATGACAAACGCGGCTGCACTGTGGCCGGAGGGCAGGCTGAACTTGTCGGCCGGGACAATCGTGCTCAGCGCACCTTCGATACCGACACAGGGCCGGTCACGGCGAATGGATTTTTTCAGTGTGATAAACAGCGGTATCTCAATCAGGAAGGCCAGCAGCCCGGTGATGACAAAGTCGCTGGCATGAGCCGGCTTTGCCCACCACACCAGCACGGCCAGCAATGCATACAGGTAACCGTCGCCGGTGCGCGATACCAGGCGGAAAAAACGCATCAGCACTGGCTGGTGCTGGAAACGGTTACACCACAAAAACAGGGTTTTGTCGAAGGTCAGTAGTGTCAGCAACATGGCATGTCCCCGCGAGTTTGTCATGTAGGCAAACTAGCAGGGTGCGATGGCGACTTTGTGACAGAAAAATGATGTTTTTATGACAGTGAACGGGGATGGCTCAGCTGTATGGCCAGGTGGATATTTCCGCGCCGCCGTCCACTTCCAGGATTTTGCCGGTTACCCAGCGGGCCGCCGGCGAGGCCAGGTACAGCGCCGCATGGGCAATATCGTCCGGCAGGCCAAGGCTTTTCATCGGCGTCAGGTCGATCATTTTCTGCTGGCCGTCGGCATCCAGGAATTGCGCCAGTGAATCGGTGAAAATGCTGCCCGGTGCAATCGCATTGACGCGCACCTGTGGCGCAAAATCGGCTGCCAGCAGCCGGGTCAGGTGGGTCAGGGCCGCCTTGCAGCTGCCGTAACTGCTGAAACCGGGCTGGGTATAACGTGCAGCTGCCGAGGTGATGTTGATAATGGCGCCACCGCCGGCAGCACGCATATGCGGCACACACAGGCCAGACAGCACAAACGGCGAGGTGACATTAAAGTGGTAGTCAGCGTTGAACTGTTCGGCGCTGGTTTTCAGTGCGTCATTGGGCATTGCACCGCCGGCATTGTTGACCAGGATATGCACGCCGGAAAAGTGGCCGACAGTCTGCTCTACCAGCTGGCGCAGCTGGTTTTCGCTTTTGCTGTTGGTTTTGACCGCAATTGCCTGGCCGCCGGCAGCGCGGCACAGCGCAGCGGTGTGTTCAATATCAGCCTCGGTGCGGGCAGCGCAGGCCACGCTGGCGCCAGCGCTGGCAAACGCCACGGCAATGGCGCGGCCAATGCCTTTGCCGGCACCGGTAACAATGGCAACCTGGCCATCAAGGCGAAACGGGTTGGATGGTGACATGGTGTGTGGCTCCTCAAGTCAGTGCGGGTGGGCATGGCAGGTCATCGCCTAAAGTGCCAGAACAGGATAGACTGCAGGTTTTGGCGATAGCAAGGTGTTTAGGTATGTCATTTGTCACAGTCGACTTTCCCGAACCGGCCATTGCGGTGGTCAGCCTGAACCGGCCGGAGCGCATGAATGCAATGGCTTTTGATGTGATGGTGCCGTTCCGCGAGGTACTGGAAGACATCAGCTTTAACAACAGTGTCAGGGCGGTGATTATTACCGGCAAGGGTGAGGGCTTCTGTTCCGGCGCGGATTTGCAGGATCCGGGCTATCTGGATATTTTTGACGGCTTGACCATGCCGGGCATTTCACGCCGGGCGATGAAAGTGCTGGATGATGTGATCAAGACCATCCAGGACATGCACCAGCCGGTCATCGCTGCGGTCAATGGCGCAGCCATCGGTGGCGGCTTCTGTCTGGCGATGGCCGCCGATATCCGTATTGCCAGTGATACTGCCTATTTCCGTCCGGCCGGTATCAATAACGGCCTGACCGCTGCCGAGCTGGGTCTCAGTTTTATCCTGCCACGCGCGATTGGTGCCAGCCGGGCGTTTGAGATCATGCTGACCGGTCGTGATGTGCTGGCCGATGAGGCCGGGCGCATAGGCCTGGTTTCCGAGGTGGTTGCGCCAGAGCAATTGCTGCCACGTTGCCTGGCGCTGGCCGGGCGTATCAGTGAATTCAGCCAGCTGGGGGTGGAACTGACCAAGCAGTTGCTGTGGGCCGGGCTGGAATCCGGCAGTCGCCATTCACACATGAACCACGAAGGTCATGCCCAGCTGTTTGTGCGTATGACGACCCGCAATTTTGAGGAAGCCATCAAGGCGCGCAGGGAACAGCGTAAACCGGCGTTCAAGGACTGATGGCCGTGGTCATGAGCCGTTTATGCAGCCTGTTGCTGCTGGTGTTGCTGGCCGCTTGCAGTACAACAGAAGTGGACAGCACGGCAACGCAGGTGAGTGCCAAAACTGTGTTGCTGTTGCCGGTTGATGCCATGTACCCGGAGCTGGCCGAGGCGGCATTGCCGGCCTATGGCGCCTTGCAGCGGGCACTGGAGAAAAAGCGTTTTCACGTTATCACCAGCAACCACGCGGTGTTTGATGCGGCAGTTGACCAGGCGCTGGAAGCGGCCGGCGCCATGTATGATCCGGCGATTGGCAAGTTCCTGCCGGCCGATCGCAATATCTACCTGAAAACCCTGATTGATGTGTATGCGCTCAGCCATGATTACGACGTGGTGATCATGCCGTCGCTGGTTATTCATGCGGCGGCGGTGGATGGTGATACGGCATTATGGGATGGCGTGCGCCGCCCCATTGAGCAGGTCGCAGCGCCACAGGTGCCGTATCGTCACCCGTCCGCCATGCGTGGCCTGTCGCTGCAGCTGGCAGCCTATACCCGCAACGGCCTGTTTGTGGTGCAATCCGATGGCGGCCTGTCGTTGCCATACCGCATGGATTATCGCCAGGTGCCGCCGTTGTTTGTCCTGAAAGATGAGCTGTTTACTGCCGCCGAGCTGCGCGAGGCAGTGACTGTTTCCCTGAAAACCGTATTGCAGCAGGTGAAATACCATGACTGACCAAGCCATTGTGCGTCTGCGTCGCAGCGCACTGTATATGCCGTGCTCGAACAGCCGGGCACTGGAAAAGGCGGCAGCATTGCCGGCGGATGTATTGCTGTTTGACCTGGAGGATGCGGTGGCGCCGGATGCCAAGTCGCAGGCCCGTGCGGCCATTGTGGCGGCGCTCAAACAGAAAGACTATGGCCGGCGTGAAAAAGTGGTACGTATCAATGCCGTGGACAGTGACTGGGGTTACCAGGATCTCAAGGCGCTGGCCGACACCCCGCTGGATGGCCTGCTGCTGCCCAAGGTGGAATCAGCCGAACAGATCAACCAGGCGCTGGCCGTGCTCGGGCGTGATGTGCCGGTCTGGGTGATGGCTGAAACCCCGCGTGGTGTGCTCAATATCGAGACCATTGCCGCCCACCCGCAGACGGCAGTGATTGTGATGGGTACCAATGATCTGGCGCGGGAAATGCGCGTGCTGCAGTCCGCCGGCCGTGAGGAATTTGCCTGGGCCTTTGGCCGCTGCGTGATGGCAGCGAGGGCCTGTGGCTGTGACATACTCGATGGTGTCTATAACCGTCTGCAGGACGACGAGGGTTTGCAGCGCCTGTGTGATCAGGCCAGGGCACTGGGTTTTGATGGCAAAACGCTGATTCATCCGGCCCAGCTGGCTATTTGCAACAAGGCATTTTTGCCAGCTGATAACGAAGTGGCCGAGGCCCGGGCAATTGTTGAGGCCTGGCAGCAGGCACCGGACCAGGGTGTGCTGGTGGTCAATGGCCGGCTGGTGGAGGCGCTGCACGTTGATGAGGCGCATCGATGCCTTGCCATGGTGCAAATGGCGCAAAATGGCCAATAATTCGTTTTTGCCGGCTGGTATTCTGTTTTTATTGGCACTATAGTTCTTCGTTAATAAATGGTAACTAATAAAACCACAATGGAGAAAAGCTATGCGCATGCCGTATCGTAAGAAAGCACTGACTTTGGCAGTTAGCCTGGCAGCCTGTTCGATGGCAGCTGTTCCGGCTCAGGCAGAGGAAAGCGATCAGGTCATTACACTGGAAGAGCTGGTAGTCACTGCCCAGAAGCGTGAGCAGAACATCCAGGATACGCCGATCTCGATGACGGCGTTCAATGCTGAGGCGCTGGAAAGCCAGGGTGTCAGCAATATTGCCGATGTCAGCCAGTACATCCCCAACGTACAAATCACCGAATCACCTGGCGGCAGCACCGGCGCTACCATCGGTATCCGTGGCTCGGTTACCATTAACCCGGCGGTAACCTGGGAACCAACCGTGGGTGTATACGTGGATGGTGTGTTTGTTGCCAAGAACGTTGGTGGCCTGTTTGAAGTCGCCGAGCTGGAGCGTATTGAAGTGTTGCGTGGCCCGCAGGGTACCCTGTACGGTAAAAACACGGTAGGCGGCGCGATCAACCTGGTGTCCCGCAAACCGGGAGAAGAAGCCGGCGGTACCGTCAAGCTGTCAGCCGGCAACTACAACTATACCGAAGCGTTTGTCAGTGTTGACAGCGGTCGTATTGGTGATATGGCGCAGTTCAATATTGCCGTCAACAAACGTGACCGTGACGGTTTTTACGAAAACAATTCCACCGCTGCACTGGCAGCAGACGAATTCAAGGTGCTGGATTCCACGGCTGCACGTTTTGCCGCATTGCTGGACCTGACCGATGATGTCGAGCTGTATTACACCTACGACATGAGCGACAAGGAAAACACACCGTCGTTTGGCCAGTTCGACCCGAACGGTGCCCGTATCAAACGCAAGGAAGTCGGCAATCTGGATGGTACGCGGTTTGATACCTCGGAAAGTGAGGGTCATGCCCTGCACCTGAGCTGGGATGCGACAGACAATATGACCGTCAAGTCGATTACCTCGTACCGCGAAATGAAGTTCCATGATTACAGTGATTACGATGCCCACGCCGTGCCTTTCGTGCCGTTTGTGATTGGCGGTACGCTGTATGCAGTGACCCAGTTCCATGCCGAACGCCAGTTTGAGACCGACCAGGTTTCCCAGGAATTCCAGCTGGTGGGTACGGCAGGGCCGGTGGATTACGTGGTTGGTGCCTATTACCTGAACGAGGATACCACGGCCAACAACCCGTTCCACTATAGCGGTGCAACAATGCAGAACCTGTATGGTGTCAAGGGTGATTCCTATGCGCTGTTTGGCCAGGCCGACTGGCATATTGATGATGCCTGGACACTGACCGCCGGCCTGCGCTGGACCAAGGAAACCAAGGAGGCCTGGATCCAGCACGATGACCCGACCGATCCGCTGTATACCGGTACTGGTACCTATGGCGGCTCGTTCTATGTGCCGGAAACCGAGGAAAGCTGGGATAACGTATCACCGATGATGGTGGTCAGCTACCTGTGGGAAAACGGCATCAATACCTATTTCAAGGTGTCGCAGGGCTGGAAAGCCGGCGGCTTTAACGGTGAGGCGGCGTCCGTTGCGGTGTTTGTCAATCCGTATGACGAGGAAAAGGTCACCTCGGTTGAGCTGGGCATGAAGTCACGCTGGCTGGATAACCGCCTGCAGGCCAACGTGGCGATTTTCCAGGATAACACCAAGGATATGCAGATCTCGCATTTCCTCGGTGCCTATTCCGATGTGCGTAACGCCGGTGAAGCCACGGTGTCGGGCCTGGAGCTGGAACTGCTGGGCCAGGTCAGTGAATCGGTCACGGCCAACCTGAACTACGGTTACCTGGATGCCGGTTATGACTCCTTCAAGGATGCTGCCGGGGTTGAGCAAAAAGACGTGCAGAAATACCGTTATGCACCGAAAAACACCCTGTCGCTGGGTGTGGAATACGTGAAACCGGTGGCGGCCGGTGAGTTGCGTGCCCGCCTGGATTACAGCTTCAATGACGACCACTATGTCTACGACGATCCGGCCAATGCCGAGGCCACCAAGGTTGAGGCCTATGGCCTGCTGAACGGCCGCGTGTCGATTGCCGACATGCCGGTGGGCAATGGCCAGCTGCTGGAGATCGGCTTCTGGGGCAAAAACCTGACCGACGAGGAATACCGCCTGACCGGTATCCCGGTGGTTGCAGTTGATTTCGGCACGTTTGATACGCAGGTGGTTGGCGGTGCCAACTACTATGGTGATCCGCGTACCTTCGGCGCTGACCTGAGCTTCAAGTTCTGAGTGCAGGCGCTACGACAACAAACCGGGCATTGCCCGGTTTTTTTATGCCGCTGTGCCAGGAATGGCCAGGGCGACCGGAAAAGCCGTTTTTACTGCGCCAGTTGCTGTTCCACCCAGTCAATCGCCGGATTAATATCATCCTCGACAACAAAACCGTTGATGCCCAGTGCGCGGGCCGCCTCGACATTGGAGGGATAGTCATCCAGGAACAGCGCCTGGCGGGGTTCGATGCCCAGTTGCTGCAAGGTGTGCTGATAAATGGCCGGGTCAGGCTTGCGTATGCCCAGCTCGCTGGAATCGCTGATGGTGTGATATACCTCGTCAACGGCAAACGGGAACAGCTTGCGCCAGCCGGTGAATTCGCGGATATTGTTGGTGACCAGCGCCAGCTGCAGGCCGCGTTGTTGCCATTCAAGGGTCTTGTCCAGCAGCGGTTTTCTCAGGCCGCGCTCAACATCGGCAAAGCGTGCCAGCAGCTGGTAAATGTCCGTATCCAGCTGGTGTTTCCGGCCTTCCTCAATAATGCCTTCACGCGCCTGCTCCAGCGATATTTCGCCACGCTCCAGCCGGTGCCA
Source organism: Pseudomonadales bacterium (assembly GCA_036568205.1). Taxonomy (GTDB): domain Bacteria; phylum Pseudomonadota; class Gammaproteobacteria; order Pseudomonadales; family DT-91; genus DATCSZ01. The sequence goes on along the minus strand of DATCSZ010000234.1, from coordinate 2,462 downwards.
GGGGTGGTCGCTGTCCAGGTGATAGCTGCCAAACACCACCTGCTTTAGCAGCGCCGGATCGATGTTTTTTTCCAGCGCGATGTTGCCGATGGCCGCAAATGGCGAGTCCATGTAAACGCCGCCGAAATCGAACAGGATTGCCTTGATCATATGTGTTTCCTTACTGTCGGTAATAACGCCAGCCTTCAGCTGTATTGATGCAACGATGCAGCCGCTCGTTGACAGAGGCATCGCCGCTTGCATAACCACTGTCACCCGCATACAGCATGACCAGCTGATCTTGCCAAAAACCGGCCTTTGGTGCAAAGCAGTCTGCCGGTCGGTCCTGCAGGTATTGCAGCAGGCTGTTGCAATCGTTGAACTCGGCCAGCAGCAGCAGGGTGACCAGGGTAGGTGGCAGCATCGGCAACTGCTGCCGGTAATGGCGTTCAATAGCAGTGGCCGGTGCCAGCCAGGCCGCGTCGCGGATTTCCGATGCCTGCAGGGCGAGTGTGCCTGAAGCGCTGGCAGCAACAAAAAAATGGGTGTCAAACCGCTTGGGGGCGATGTCCGGTGCAATCCAGCGCGACAGGTACAGGCAGTCATTGGCGTGTACCCGGATGCCGCATTCCTCGACTGTTTCACGAATTGCAGCATGACGTGCCGCGTTGATGGTGTTTCCAGCCTGATCCTGTGCTTCAATCATGCCGCCCGGAAAAACCCAGTGGCCAGCCAGGAAGCTGGCCTGGCTGTGTCGCTGCAGTAGCAGCGTTTCGATGCCCGGGTGGCTGTCGCGTACCAATACCAGCGTGGCAGCGGGGATCAGGGGAGTGTGCATGACGGAGGTTGATTTTTACCGGAAGTGTGCCAATACTTTGCATTGTAGGGGAAAGCACCGCAGATAGTCACAACAATAATGAATACGCGGATCCCTGCCATTGCCATGATTGCCAATTCGGCATCTTCAGCTGATTACTGATTACTGATTACTGGTTACTGATTACTGGTTACTGATTACTGATTACTGATTACTGATTACTGATTACTGATTACTGATTACTGATTACTGATTACTGACTACTGATTACTGATTAAGGACGACCTATGCCCCATGCCCTGAATCTTGTTGCCCGCTTTTTCCTGGCCGCACTGCTGTGCAGCTGCGTTTTGCTACAGGCAGCGCCGCATGAACAACTGCGCCAGAACGGCATTGCCAGTTACTGGATGACCACGTCAGAGGCCTACCTGGCTGCATTGTATGTGGAGCAGCCTTCAGCTGATGCGCAGAAACTGCTGGAAAGCCGCCAGCTGAAGCGTATGGATATACGCATCACCACACCTCACTGGCGACCACGCAGTTTTGAGCGGGAATGGAAAAACGCCATCATCAGTAACAATGCACAGGGCGTCAGTGAAACCTTTGCCGGGGATATCCTGGCCTGGACCGGTATGCCCAAAGAGCCGCTGCAGGCTGGCGACCGCATTGTCATTGACTATACGCCCGGCAAGAGCACGGTGGTTTCCGTCAATGATGTGCAGTTGCTGACGTTTGCCAATCCCGAATTTTTCCATGTGTTGTTGCGCAGCTGGATTGGTGACAAGCCGCCCTATGCGGATTTTCGCCGGCAGATGCTGCAGCGTGATGCCGCCGTGGCTGCTGAGCTTGAAAAACGTTTTGCCGAAACCCGGCCAGACAAGCCGGCCCAGCGCAAAAAAATGATTGAGGCCTGGCTGAGTGGTGATATGGCCGCCAGCCAACGGCAGATTACTGCCGCTGACAGCGACGTGGCACGCAACCTGTATCGGCTGGATGTCACCCGCGCGATTCTGCGTCATGTGATTTATCCGTCGCGCGCCTTGCGTGCCCGCCAGGAGGGGACAGCACTGGTACAGATCACGCTGGACAGTGATGGCGCCATGCTGGCCAGTGCCGTGCAGGAAAGCAGTGGCCATGAGATGCTGGACAAGGCAGCCATCGAGGCGATCAGCCGTGCCAGTTTTGCGCCATTCCCGGCCGGTGTCAGTGATGAGCAGCTGGACTTTCTGGTGCCGGTGCGGTTTGTGCTGCCCTGAGCCGTTTTTACGATGAGCAGCTGATCTCCAGCTGCTTGCCCCAGTCCGGTGGCGGTGCTGCCAGCGCTTGCTGTGCCGGGTGCTCGGCAAACGGTTGCTGCAATACTGCCAGCAGCGTATTAACCAGCGAATCATCACCGTTTTCCGCTTTTTCAATGGCCAGCTGGGCCAGGTAATTGCGCAACACAAATTTCGGGTTAACGGCATGCATCGCCGCCTGCCGTTGGCTATCGTCACGGTCTTCCATTGCCAGCCGTTGCCGGTAGCCGGTTCGCCAGCTGCGCCAGCGCTCACGGTCAACAAAGCTGTCATCCAGTGTCGCCAGTTCAGCGGCGGCAACATTGCCCAGCCGGCGGAAAAAATCGTGATAGTCACGCCGCTCGGCAGCCAGCAGCTGCAGCAGCTGGCCA
>DATCSZ010000233.1:0-2559 GCA_036568205.1 Pseudomonadales bacterium | reverse complement strand
GCTGACAGTGTGCCGCGCCTGGCGGTAATGTACCGGGAGCCAAGCCTGGCAAATCTGCTGGATTATTTGCGCCAGCAATACCGCGATGCGGCAGATATGCAGGTGATCATGCCGGAGCTGGTCTATCAGTTTGACGCCTTTAATGAGCTTGTTGAGCAGTTTGGTCGCAGTGGAAATCCGGGCAGTTTTCATCTGGTACAGAAGCTGGCACCACTGGATACAGCTGATGTCCATTACCAGCTTATCAGTGTCAAGCGCGCGCCGGCGTTCAGTGAAAAATTGCCTAACAAGGCAATGATGGAGGATATCCGTGCAACCATCGATGCCGTGGACAGTAACGACGGCGTTGACGTGCGCATTACCGGCGAGATTGCCATGATGCATGAGGAAATTTCCTCCAGTATTGCCGGCGTTGAGTTTGCCGGCATGCTGTCACTGGTGCTGCTGGCCATTATCCTTGGCATTGGTGTTCGTTCCATTATTGTGATCAGTGCCATTTTTATCATGCTGTTTATCGGCGCGATGTGCGCAGTTGTGTTCAACCTGATGGTATTTGAACGCTTCAATACCCTGTCGCTGGCATTTGTCGTGATGTTTTTTGGGCTCGGTGTTGATTTTGCCGTGCATTACTCGCTGCGCATTCTTGAGCTGATGCAGACATCGCGGGAAACTGCTGTGGTTGATGCCACCGAAGACGCCGGTGTTGCACTGGGTATCTGCACACTGACATCCGCGCTGGCTTTCCTGTCGTTCATGCCAACAGACTATATCGGCCTGGCCGAGCTGGGCGTGATTTCGGCGTTCGGCATGGTGTTTGCGTACTTCCTCAGCCTGACCTTTATTCCTGCCTGGTTCCGGGTCTTCCGGCTGCAGCCACCGCCGGTGCGCCAGCGCATGAGCAGTGGCCCGGATTTCCAGCGTAGCCTGCCGGTGCGTTCTATTCTGCTGATGGCACTGTTGCTGGCACTGGCAGCTGCCTGGTATGTGCGTGACATGACTTTTAATTACAACCTGCTGTCAATGCGTGACCAGCAATCCGAGGCCGTGATTACACTGCGTGAGCTGCAGGACAACAAGGTGATTACCAATTACGGTATTGCCGCGCTGGTTGATCCTGATACCGATCTGGATGCACTGAAGCAGCGGCTGCTGGCCTTGCCGAGTGTGGCCGATGTGGATATTTCCAGTGAGCATATCCCGTTGTTCCAGAGCCAAAAACAGCAATACCTGCTGCCGGTCAAGCAACAACTGGCAGCGCTGGGAGAGCCGGGACAATTGCCGTCGATGAACGGGCCGCTGACCGGCAAGGCGATTGACCGGTTTATCGCCGACATTGAGCAGGGCGATTACCAGAATATTTTTCTTGATGACGATCTGGCGACAATCGAGGCATTGCTGGCCAGCCTGAAAACACTGAAGGCTAACGAAAAATGGTGGCCGCATTTGCAGATGGCAGTTGCTGACGGCATTGTTGATGATGTTGACCGGCTGCAGCGCTGGTTTGCAGCCGAGCCGTATACACTGGAGCAGTTGCCGCCCTATATTCGCCAGCGCCTGATGACGGATGATGGTCGTTACCTGATGCATGTCATGCCGGCTGTCGACATGTCGGATTCACGCAACAGCAGTGTTTTTGTCAATGAGGTGCGTTCCGTCTATCCGGGTGCTGCCGGCATGGTGATTCATGAGTGGGGTGTCGGCAAGGTGGTGATGGACTCGTTCCGCGAGGCAGCCAGCCTTTCCATCGGCTTTATTTTTATTGTGCTGGTGTTGACGTTTCGCCGCCTGTCGACAGCGTTCCTGGTATTTGTGCCACTGATACTGGTGACCTTGTTTACCCTGGCTATTGCCAAGATGTCCGGTCTGACACTAAATATGGCCAACGTGCTGGTGGTGCCGCTGATTTTCGGTCTCGGTGTTGATGCCTGTATCCATGTTGTGCATCGTTACCATCATTGCAGCAACTTGCGTGAAGTGTTGTTTTCCAGTACCACCAAGGCGGTATTGATCAGTGCGCTGACCACCATTGGTACGTTCTTCTCGATTTCGTTCAGCCCGCATTATGGGGCTGCTTCAATCGGTTACCTGCTGACGATTGCACTGAGCCTGCTGCTGGTCATCACCTTTGTTGTGCTGCCGGCCTTGTTGCTGGTGTTTGAGCCGAAAAAACCGGCGCCAGGCGGTTCGTTATGAAATTATGGCTGGTCAGGCACGGTGAGGCCGCACCGATGCAGGCCGATGATGCGGCTCGTGAGCTGACTGCGCGTGGCCAGGCTGATATTCGTGCGCTCGGAAACCTGCTGGCTCGTGACCATGTGCGTGTTGACCAGATTATTGTCAGCCCCTATGTGCGTGCCAGGCAAACCTGAGAGCTGCTGCAACAACACAATGCCTGGCCGGTTGAGCCGATAGTTGAGTAGGCGATGACGCCGGACAGCGTGATTGAGCATGTATTGCAGATACTGTCAGCCTGCGATGAGCAGCACTCGCTGCTGGTGGTCAGTCACCAGCCGCTGGTTTCAGCGCTGACGGCCTTGCTGGTTGATGGCCGCAGTGATT
>DATCSZ010000232.1:0-1279 GCA_036568205.1 Pseudomonadales bacterium | reverse complement strand
TAAGGGGCGTGAGCAGGATGCGGAAGCTTCAGTCGAACAACGCATGGCCAGATTGCCCGGCCGGACGTTCATTTGCGCAGGGCATTTTTAATGCGCAATAAAAAAGGGCAGCAAAAGCTGCCCCGAAAATAAGTGATCAATGCATCAGCGAATAAAAAGATGCCAGTTACCTGCAATAATGGTGGCAACAACCACAGCGCCGGCAACCAGTTGCACAACCAGTCTGGCGTCATCCGAGCCGAGATGTTTTTCCAGTTCTACCATCCAGTTCTTCATCACGAACCTCCTCTACTGTTGGGTTCAATGGCAGAATATGGGGTTTGATTAGAAAAATCCTACTAAAACCGCGTTTTTTCCGTAAAAACACAGCCGGCCCAAGGCTTCATTTTTGACGCAGAATTGCCTAGAATCCACAGCAGGCATTTATCCCACCCTCCGGAGCACATTGTGACAGCACAAAACAGGCAGCAGGCAAACACTACCTGGCGATGGTGAAACCAGCGCAGTGCCTTTTTTATTGATGACTGTCATAGCACCGGAGAACCTTCATGACTGCACAACAATTCCAGCACCTGGCGGAACAGGGTTATAACCGCATTCCCGTCAGCCGCCAGATTCTTGCCGATACCGAAACACCCGTCAGCTGTTACCAGAAACTGGCCGCCGGCCCGTATTCCTACCTGTTTGAATCGGTACAGGGTGGTGAAAAATGGGGCCGCTACTCAATGATCGGCCTGCCGTGCCGCACCGTTATCCGTATTGTTGGCCATACCGTGCACATTGAACACGATGGCCAGCAGCGTGAATCCTTTGCCGTGGATGATCCGCTGCAATACGTGCGTGACTACCGGGCACAGTTCCGAGCCGCCGAACTGCCCGGACTGCCGGCATTCCAGGGCGGGCTGGTGGGTTATTTTGGTTATGACAGTGTGCGTTATGTCGAGCCGCGCCTGGCCGGTCACGCACCGCCAGATACCCTGCATACGGCAGATATCCTGTTGATGCTGTCCGATGAGGTGGTGGTATTTGACAACCTCAATGGTGTGCTCAGCCTGATTGTGATGGCCGACCCTGCCATGCCGGATGCCTATGCCAGCGCACAGAAACGGCTGGATCAGCTGCAGCAACAGCTGGCAGAGCGGTGCCTGGCAATGCCGGCCATCAACCTGCAGGCTGGCAGCAGTGCTGACGCGTTACCGGAAACCGCATTTGTCTCCGGCTTCAGCCAGCCGGATTTTGAGGCCGCAGTGGACAAAATCAAGCACTACGTGCTTGATGG
>DATCSZ010000231.1:0-14473 GCA_036568205.1 Pseudomonadales bacterium | reverse complement strand
AGTGGATGAAGCGATCAATATAGCCAGGTCGGTGGCAGTCAGGTTGACTGAAAGCGATCAGGGTATGGGTTTTGGCCGGCTGGATGGCAGCTGGACACAGCTGGGGGCAAACGATACTGCCATCAGCAAGTCGGGGCCGGGCTATTATATTGTTGCCCTGAAAAACATGGCCGAAGACAGAACACTGTATGTGCTGATGTCTAATACCGGTGATGTTTATGACGCCAACTTTACCGGGCTGTTTGACGGTATCCAGTAGTATTTCGCCGGCAGGTTGAATTGCGTTATGACTTTACTGTTAGTCAAATACCTGGTTTCGGCGGCTGTCATTGTTGCGGTGTCCGAGATTGCCCGCCACAGCGGCCGCCTTGGCGCGCTGCTTGCCGCCTTGCCGCTGGTGACCCTGATGGTGCTGATATGGCTGCATCTTGAGGGGCAGCCGGCCAGCAAGCTGGCCAATCACGCCTGGTATACCTTCTGGTATGTGCTGCCGACCTTGCCGATGTTTGCGCTGTTTCCTTGGCTGTTGCAACGCTGGGATTTCTGGATTGCGATGGCACTTTCCGCAGCGCTGACCATTGTCTGTTTTGTGTTGCTGGCAGTGCTGGTGCGGTTATGGGGTATTGAGTTGTGGTAATACGCCTGACGCTGACAGCGATCGCCGGCAGATTACCCTGGCTGTCACTGCCGCCGCAGATAAAAAAGGCGGCCCGCAGGCCGCCCGTGGCTTACGCCGGGTTCAGTCAATGTACACGGCTTTTTCGCCATCAGTGGCGGATGTGCAGGACAGTCGTATGTCCGCCAGCTGACACAAGACATCGCCTTCGGTACGGATGCTTTTGCCATTGGCAAAGCCGGCCGGCAGGTACAATACGGTGCTGCCCAGTGCGGCAGTGTGTTGCCAGCGCAGTGCCATGCTGTCCGGATTTTCGCTGAACGACAGCGGTGTGCCGGCAATCGCCAGCGGCTGCGCACGCGGGCGGAAATTGGCACGCAGCTGGCCGTTGTCATCCACAATGCTGAGGTCTTCACCGTTCCAGCCATCCTTGATGTCGGCGCGCCATGTGGGTGTGTAGTTCCACTGGGTGCCGGAATGGAAACCGCTGTTCAGCCAGCCATATAACGCATCCATATAGCCTTCGACATTCTGGGTAGCTGCCGGCGCGCCGTATTCGCCCAGCAACAGCGGCACATCCCAGCTGGCTGCCTTTTGTGCCATGCGATCCAGTGCGCCATCCGGTGAAGTACCCAGCCAGTTGGCGGACAGGATGACAAATGCATCGTAGTAGTGGGGCGAGTAGACAAAATTGTCAAACGCCGGTTTCGGGATGTTGTTGTCCGGCATGCCGGAAGACACCAGCGCATGCGGTGGTACAAACAGGATGGCATCCGGGTGGCGTGAGCGGATCGCATTGCCAACGGCGTTATAGAAACGGTTCAGCTCACTGTCGGTTCCCCAGGGTTCGTTGACCAGCTCATAGCCAATCACGTTGGCATGTTTGGCCATGCGGTCGGCAACAAAGCGGGCCATGTCGATATAACGGGTTTTTGCCCCTTCGCTGTCCTTGTGGAAGTGTTCCCAGGTCTTGTGATGGGACAAGTCAAAAATCATCTTGGTGCCCCAGCCTTCACAGGCTTCGCTGTTGTCCGGTGTCTTGCGCTCGACACTGGAATGGATGGCCCATTCCGGGAAGCCTTCGCCGCAGCCGTCGATCGAATAGCGTGAGTAGGCATCCTGGTGGAAATCGACAATCACATACAGGTCGCGTTCGGCAGCCCATTCAACCACCTGCTCGTAATACTGCATATAGGCTTCGTCGTAGTGGCAGCGGTTGGCTTCCAGTGCTTCCCAGGTAAACAGCAGGCGCAGGGTGTTGATACCCCAGTCTGGCAGCGGGTCCAGCATCGCGGCATCGGTAATCGGCGTGAACGGCGGCATTTTCGAGTCACCGGAAAGATTGATGCCGCGCAACATGACCACCCGGCCATCAGCATCCTTGATATAACGGCCGTCGACATGCAGTGCGGCCGCGACACTGTCGACCGGGCCGAGATCAATCGCCTGGCATTGCGGATAGGGTGGCGGACCGTCGCCACCGGCCAGTGCCGGCAAGGTGGCCAGTGACAGCAGGATACCGGCTGCCAGTTGGTGGTGGATAGTGTTCATGATGTTTCCCCTGTTGTTGTTTTTGTTTCATTGGTGCCGATAGTGGCGTGGCTGATGCTAGCCAAACAATGGCCGGCGATACTATCACCTGGGTGACAGTTGCTTGCCGTGATGACAAAACTGCCAAACAGCCGGAAAAAACACACTTGCCGTGTTGTGCCAGGTCGCTGCTGCGTTACAGTGTCAGTTTTCAGGGCCAGACCAGACCTCATGCACCGACGTTATCCGCGCACGATTGCCATCATGCTTGCCGTGCTGTCCGCTGTACTGGTTCTGGCCAGCAGCCGCATTGAGGCACTGGCCTGGCTGGCGCTGATCTGGATGTTGCCGCTGGCACTGGCCATCCACCAGGCAAAGCCATGGGCGGCTGCCGGACTGGCCTTGTTGAGTGCAGCGCTGTTCTGGCTGGCATCCGTCAGCTGGCTGCTGCCGGCATTTGTCCGCTTTACCGGCACAGCGCTGCTGCCGGCAGGGCTGTTGTATATCCTGTTGTGCCTGCTGCTGGCATTACCGTATGCATTGTTTGCTGCCGGCTATTGCCGGTTGCGATTGCAGCACGGCTGGCATGGCCCGTGGCTGGCTGCAGCACTGCTGACGTTGTTGCTGATGCTGCCATCACCAATCCCCGGCCTGCCGCAGCATGCCCTGCATCGCTATCCGTCATTGCTGGCGATACTGGATATCAGCGGTACATCCGGGCTGGTGTTTGTCAGTACATTAATAACGTTTTTGCTTGTACGCGTGCTTCGTGGCCTGCCATGGCAGCGCAGCAATGCCATGGCAGTGATGCTGCTGGCCGGCCTGCTGGTATCCGGCTATGCAGTGCATCGTGACAACAGCTATCGGCAGGAAAAGGCAATGGCGCCGGCTTCACAGTGGTTGACGCTGGGCATGATCCAGCCGAACCTGTCGCGCAGTGATGATACCGGCCGGCTGTATCAGTTAAGCGATGCGCTGGTGGCACGCCATGGCCGGCAGGATTTGCTGGTATGGCCGGAGTTTCCGCCGCCGTTCTCGCTGGTCGACAACCCGGCCGACCGCCAGGCAACGCTGGCGCTGGCAAACCGGCTGCAGCAGGATATGCTGGTGGTGTCCGGCTATGTCTATGCCCGCGACGGCAATGGCTATTTTAATGCGGCGCACTTGCTGCAACATGGTGAAATCCAGGCCAGTTATTTCAAGCAGCAACTGGTGCCTTTTTTTGAGTACCTGCCCGGTGAACAGTGGTTACCGATACTGCGCCGCTGGTTGCCGGGTGTGCTGCAGTACCGTGCCGGTGATAATGCCGCGCCATTGCGATTGAGTGAACATGTCAGTCTGGTCACCGCAATTTGTTATGAGGCAATCTTTCCTGGCCTGGTCCGTCGTGCGGTGAGTCTGGGCGGCAATGTGCTGGTCAACCCGGTCAGTGACAGCTGGTTTGGCAGCTCGGCCGGCTCCCGTTACCATTTGTCGCTGGCGCACTTTCGGGCAATCGAGCACCGCATGCCGTGGCTGCGGGTGGCCAATTCCGGCATCAGCATTGCGGTCGAAGCCAATGGCCAGCCAGTGGCAGGTTCTGAAACCCTGCTGCAACGCCAGCAGTTGGCCAGTGTCAGGCTGTTTGTGCCGGCCGAACGCGGCTTGTACAGCCGTTATGGTGACTGGCTTGGCGTTGCCTGCGGGCTTGCGCTGCTGCTGTATGCCGGCGCAGCGTACCGGCGACAAAACAATAACAACAGACAGGGAGCAGGACAGCTTGAAAAATCCACATGATATTTTGTCAAACCATCCGCTGTTTGCTGACCTGGCAGACGGCATGGCCGATCTTGCAGCCGGTTGCCGGCTGCGCAATTGTACGCGTGGCGAGGTGATCTATCGGCCTGGCCAGGCAGTTTGTTGTGCCTACCTGATTGTCTCAGGCGCGCTGAAGTTCGAGTTTGCCGCCAGTGATGGCCAGCAGGTGTTTGTTGAAACAGTGGACAAGGGCTTTCTGGTGGGCGAGCTGGAGATTCTTTCCGGTATTGATTACCACAGTACGGCAATCTGTGCCGAAGCTGGCACATTGCTGCTGATACCGGGCGATGCCTTGTTGAACCTGATCGCTGCGGATGCCGGTTTTGCGCTGAAGTTTTCCCGCCAGCTGGCCACCAATTTCTTTTTTTACCAGATGATTGCCGCAGAACGGGAAGCATCCGGCCTCAAGACCCGGCTGGCCAACCTGCTGGTAAGCCAGGGGTTGCGATTTGGCCAGCGACAGGGTGACAGTATCACTTTGGCGCTGTCCCATGAGCAGCTGTCGGAGATGCTCAATGCCAGTCGCCAGCGGGTCAATATGCAGCTTAACCAGTGGCAAAAAGAGGAATTATTGCAGTGCAGTTATGGTCGCCTGTGTATTGTGGCCATCGAGCAGTTTATGGCGCAGTCGGGATTTTCCGGCCAGGCGCTGGCTGACCGTTACAGCCAGCCGTATGGTGATCACTGCTAACCGGCGGGTCCGCTCAGGCCGGTGATTCGGGTTTGCGCACCACCCGGTCGGTCAGTCGTTGCACCGACGGGGTGATGGTCAGCACCACCGGATAGGCGATGGTAAAAGCCAGGCTCCAGGCGCGCAGCCAGATACGCAGGATGCCGGCCACCGGGCCGACATTGAACAGGCTGATCACCAGCGACATGATGCCGGACATCATAAAGGCCATAAAAAACGCGAACACAAAACGGCGGTATTTGCTGTCTATCATCGGACACCTCCAATAGGCGAATCATAGCCAGATGCCGGCCGGCTTGTCTGTTACCGGCTGTTAATTCATTGATCGCCATGTCATCACCTGTCGTGCTCGGCTAGAATGGCCGATTCCTGCTTCTTGTTGATGAATGGCTGACCTGATGCGCCTGTTGTTATGCCTGTTGCTTGCCGCCTGTCTGGTGTCGCTGCCCTGTGTGGCAGCGACACCACAGTATGTGGTGACAGGGCTGGACGGCGAGTTGCTGGACAATGTGCAAACCTGGCTGGGCACACCGCGCCAGGGCTGTGAACTGGGTTCTGCAGCAGAGCGGCTGCTGTTGCGTCGCAGCCATGCCGATGCCGAAAAAGCCCTGCAGGCGCTGGGTTATTACCAGCCGGCTATCCGCCAGACGCTGCAGCGTGACGGCGATTGCTGGCAGCTGCTGCTGCAGATTGATGCCGGTGAGCCGGTACGTATCCATGCGGTCACGTTGCAGATTGACGGCGCGGCGGCCAGCGACCCGCCGTTTGTGGCACTGGTTCGCCAGCCAGGCATGGCGGTTGGTGACGTGCTGCGTCATGATCGTTATGACGCGCTGAAACAACGCCTGCTGCGGCTGCTGGCCGAGCGCGGTTATCCGGCGCGGCAGCTGCGACGCACGGCGCTGGTGGTGGATGTGGCGCAGCGCCAGGCGCGTGTCGAGCTGTCAGTAGACAGCGGGCCGCGTTACCGTTTTGGCAGCATCCGCTTTGACCAGCAAAGCCTGTCCGAAGACCTGCTGGCGCGATTTGTGCCGTTTGCCGAGGGCGATCCGTTTGATAACCAGCTGCTGCTGTCGCTGCGCCAGTCCTTGTCCGGCAGTGGCTATTATGCCGATGTGCGTGTGCAGGCTGGTGTGCCGGACGACGCCAGCCTGGACATACCAGTGACGGTCACTGCAACAGCCTTGCCGCCGCACGTCTACAGTGCCGGCCTCGGTTTTGCCACCGACACCGGGCCGCGCCTGCGCCTCGGTTTTGAAAACCGGCGTGTCAATGCGTCCGGTCACCGTTACAGCAGCGAACTGGAGTTGTCGCCGGTGCGCTCCGGCCTCGGTTTTGCTTATGACATCCCGCTGGATGATCCTGAACGGGAGCGCCTGAAAATCAGCAGTGCCTACCTTTACCAGCGTGCCGATGATCATCGCAGCGAACGTTACCGGCTGGGCCTGGCCCATGAAAAAGCCCTGTACTCCGGCTGGATAGGCACCACCTCGCTGGATCTGGAACGGGAATATTTCACCGTTGCCAGCCAGCGTGACCATACCGATTTGCTGATCCCCGGTTATGCACTGAGCCGTACCCGTGCGGATGACCGTATCTATCCGCGCCATGGCTGGTTGTTGCAGGGCAAGGCACGGCTGGCGGATACGATGCTGGCGTCGACGGTGTCGTTTGTGCAGTTGCAGGGGCTGGCCAAGTGGGTGGTGTCGATAGGCCAGGCACGTTTTTTGCTGCGCCTGGAAGGCGGCGCAACGCTGGCTGACGAACTGACCGATCTGCCGGCATCGGTACGTTTTTTTGCCGGCGGTGACAACAGCATACGCGGCTATGCCTACCAGAGCCTTGGCCCGGTCGATGACAACGGCGAGGTGATTGGCGGCCGGCACCTGCTGGCCGGCAGTATTGAGCTGGATTTTCCGCTGTATGGCCAGTGGAGTGCGGCCGTGTTCAGTGATGCCGGCAATGCCTATGACACCTGGGACAGCTTTGAACCGGTCAGCTCAGTGGGTGCCGGTGTGCGCTGGCGTTCGCCAATCGGGCCGTTGCGTGTGGATCTTGCCTGGCCGAATGACGGGCCGGATCAGCTGCGTCTGCATATCAGCATGGGTATGGATTTATGAGTCGCCTGCGCCAGCTTGCCGGCCGTTTTTTGCTAACGGTTATTGTAAGCCTGTTGCTGCTGGCCGGGCTGGCCAGTGTGTTGATGCGCCATGAACCGGCCAGTCAGTGGCTGGTTCGACAGCTGGCCGGCGAGATCACGGCACTGCATGTGCAGGCCGTGCAGGGCAGCCTGTGGCATGGCCTTGTGATCGAGGGTATCAGCTGGAACGAGCCGGCATTAAAACTGGATATCCGGCGTTTGCAATGGCTGCCGAACTGGCGTCACCTGCTGTATGGCCAGCTGCGGATAAAAACACTGGCTGTTGACGGCCTGCAGTTGCGCTACCGCAGCACGGCCGGTGCAGAACCGCAGGCGATTGATCTGCCGGCGCTGCAGCTGCCGCTGATGGTGCGCGCCAGTAAACTCACGGTACGGCAGTCGCTGCTGGATATCGATGGTGTGATGATCCCGGTTGACGATCTGCAATTGTCAGCGCTGCTGCACGGTTCACGTGTTGCCGTTTCATCACTGCATTGGCAGCGTGGCGATGACTGGCTGGCCGGCGGTGGGGAATTGTCCATGCAGGATGACTGGCCACTGGTTGCACAGCTTGCCGGCCATGCCCGCCTGTCATCGCCACTGGCCGCTCTGCTGGCCAGCGATGCCGTGACTGCGGACCTGGCCGTTGCCGGCAGTATCAGCCATCTGCAAGTCGACTACCGCTTGCACGATATCGGGCCGGTCAGCGGCCGGCTGGTGCTTGAGCCGTTGTTGGCGGTACCGCAGCTTACGCTCAGTGCACGCTGGCCGCAGCTGGCGCTGCACCTGCACGGGCAGAAGCTGGACTGGCAGCAGGGCGAGCTGGCAATGGCCGGCACGATGGCCGACTACCGGCTGACGCTGGACAGTGGTGTCGAACTGGCCGGCCAGCTGCCGGCGCTGTCATTGCAGCTGGCCGGCCATGGTGATGCCGGCAGTTTTGTTTTGCAGGCCTTGCAGCTGGCGGGGTCGCCCGGGCATTTCGCCGGCAGCGGCCGTATTGGCTGGCAGGATGGCCTGGCCTGGCAGCTGGCCGGCCAGCTGGAGCAGGCCGATATTGCGCTGCTGGCGCCGCAGTTACAGGGCCGGCTGGCCATGAACATCAGCAGCGAAGGCCGTTATCGCGACCAGCTGGCTGGCGATTTGCGGCTCACCGATATGCGTGGCGACTGGCAGGGGCAGCCGCTGGCCGGCTATGCCAGGGCCAGCCTGGATGGACTGCGGCAGCTGAGCGCTGATGTTGACCTGCATATCGGTGAACACTACCTGCGTCTGCTGGCCGATATCAACGATAGCCTGGCGGGTACGCTGTCCGCCGGCAGCCAGGATTTGTCGCTGTTATGGCCGGGATTGTCCGGCGCTGTTGCCATAACGGCCGAACTGGGTGGCAGCCGCCAGCAGCCGCAGCTGGTCGCTGAAATGACAGCGGCCGGTATTGCCTATGGTGACTATATGCTGGATCAGCTGCGGCTTGATTCCCGTGTCGGCGATGAGCTTGCCTGGCAGTGGAGCATCCACGGTGGCAGTTTTTATAACGGTGAAACACAGTGGCTGGACAGTTTTTCGGCCAGCGGCAAAGGCCTGCTGGCGGATCATCAATTGCAGCTGGCCCTGCAGCAGGGCGATAGTGCCCTGCAGTGGCAGCTGGCCGGTGGTCTTGAGCACGGGCGCTGGCTGGGGCAGCTGCAGCAGGGCCGGGTCAGCGGCCGGCTGGCTGGCCACTGGCAACAGTTGCAGCCGGCCGCCCTGCAGCTGGATCGCCAGCAGCTGCAACTGGCGCAAACCTGCCTGCAGCAGCATAACGGCAGCGGTCGCCTGTGTGTGCAGGCGGATGGCCCGCTGGCGGCGCCGGCTGTGCGCATCAACCTGGCGCAATTGCCGCTGCAGTGGCTGGCGCATGCTGCCGGCCAGCCACTGCAGCTGGACGGTGTGCTGGATGGCACGCTGGCCGTGCAGCGGCAGGACGATCGCTGGCAGCTGGCGGCCAGCCTCAGCAATGACAGTGGCAGCCTGTCATGGCTGGAGCAGGCAGGGGAGCAATGGCAGCTGCTGGAATGGCAGCAGCTGCGCCTGCAGGCCGGGCTGGACGGGCAGCAGTTAACTGCCAGCGGCCGCTGGCAGATGGACCGGCAACAGCAGCTGGCGATAAACCTGTCTGCCGCGCTGGATGACACAGCGCCGCTTGCCGGCCATGTCAGCCTGGTGCTGGATGATTTGCGCTGGCTGGAATTGCTGTTGCCGGTAACGGCGGTGAGCGGGCGATTGCAGGGCGACTGGCAACTGGCGGGCAGCCTGTCGGCACCGCAGTTTGCCGGCCGGCTGGAGGTGCTGGATGCCAATATGCAAGTGCCGGATGCCGGTATCCGGCTGCAGTCACTGAATCTTGCCGTTAGTGGCACAGCCGACCGGCAGCTGCAGCTGGCCGGTGAACTGCAGACCGGTGATGGCCAGCTGCAGCTGCAGGCGGATGTGGATGCCGCAGCGGGCTGGCCGTGGCCACTGCAGGCACGACTTACAGGCGATAATGTGCTGCTGGTGGATCGTGATGACATGCGGCTGCGTGTCTCGCCGGATATCCGGCTGGCCATCAGCGGCTGGCTGATCCGGCTGCGTGGCGGGCTGGCGGTTGAGGAGGCGCTGCTGAAACCGCGTGAGCTGCCTGCCCGCGTGATCCGCCCCAGTGCCGATGTGGAACTGGCCGGCCAGCAACCGGCCGATGACCGCTGGCAGATCGACAGTGACATCACACTGCAGCTGGGGGAACAGGCCCGCTTTGACGGCTTTGGCCTGAATGCCCGTTTTGCCGGTGATGTTCGCCTGCAGGACAAACCGCAGGCGCCGCTGACACTGGACGGGGTTGTGACGGTGCATGACGGGCGTTACAAGGCCTACGGACAAAACCTGTCGGTCGAGCGCGGCAACTTGTATTTTCAGGGCGCGCCGGATAACCCCGGCCTGGATATCCTGGCCATGCGGGATGTGCCGGCCCATAACGTGCGCGCCGGCCTGCAAATCGGCGGCACACTGCAGCGGCCGGAGTCACGGGTGATATCCATACCGGCGATGGAGGAAACCGAGGCGATGGCCTTTCTGCTGACCGGCAAACCGCTGTCCGGCGCATCGGAAAGTGACGGCAATGCCATGTTGCAGGCGGTTGCCGTGTATGGCATTGAGCAGGGCGAGTTTATTACCGCACGGCTGTCACAAACGCTGGGGCTGGATGTTGGCTTTGATACCGATGGTGATGCGGACCAGGCGGCGTTTATGCTGGGCAAGCAGCTGTCACCGAACCTGTATGTGCGTTACAGCGTCGGCCTGTTCGAGGCCATGTCCACCATCATGCTGCGTTACAGCCTCAGTGATACGCTGAGCCTGGAAACCCGCAGCCGTAATGATGCGCAGAGTATCGACCTGTTATACCGGCAGGAACGTGATTAACCCGGCAATGAATATTGCGGGTTAATCATTGCGGCACAGGACGTTGCCAGGTTGGTAGCGGCCAGAAACAAAAAACCACCGCCAGTGGCAGTGGTTTTGTGCCTGGCCGGCAATCCGCATTGCCGGGTGAATAATACCGCTGCGGTTCAGAACAGGTGTTTGATGCCGACCGCGTAGGTGGTGTCTTTCAGGTCGGCGTTTTTCAGTTTCAGCTGCGAGCCATAGGTATAGACCGTGGTTTTGCCGCCGAGGCGAACATCCAGGCCGATGGCAGCCAGCTCGCCGCGTTCCTCGCTGACCTTGCCGTCGCTGCGGCCCAGCTGGGCTTTCAGCTTGAAGCGGTCAATGGTATAGGCGGCGCTGACCAGGGTGCTGTCATCGCGCAGCTTGCTGTTGTCGGCGGCGTCCTTGCTTTGCTGCAGCAGTACCCCGCCTTCAAAGCCGGCAATGGTGGCCTTGAACACGGCACGCATCGCATCCACCCGCTCGCTGCCGGTCATGATGCCGTCGACGCTGCGGCGGGCGCCCTGGTTGTTTTCATAGGCGATGGCGGCATACAGCCAGTTGTATTCCAGCACCACCGATGAGGACAATACATCGGCAAAGCCGGTATCCGGCTGGCCATCACCATCCACATCGGCACCTTCGGCCTCGATCGCCGCAATATTGACGGTGACCATATCGGCAAACGCCGGTGTTGAGTACTGGATGCTGTTGCTGATGCGGTTCTGGCCGCCGATCAGCACATCCATATCGGCCTTGAGATCACCGAACTGGTCAATCTTGCCCTCGGCCTTCTTGAACGGGGTGTCAAAGCGGCCGGCCATCAGTGTGCCAAACCGCTTGTGTGACAGGCCGGCAAAAATATTGCGCTGCGAGAAAGTGTCACCGCTGCTGCTTTTGCCATCGTCCAGGTAAATCTCGAACTCGGCCTGGTAAATCAGCTGCAGGTCGGCAAAATCCATATCCATCTTGCCTTTCACACCAATCATCGAGGTGTTGGAGCTGAGCTGCCATTCATCATCGCTGGCGGCAGCATCACCGCGTATGACCAGGCTGGCGCCGTCATATTTCACCTTGTCGGCAGAAACATTAAAACGGCCGTACAGGGATGGCTTGTTGTCGTCGGCCTGTACCGGCAGTACACAGCTGGCCGTCAGCACCGCAGTGAGCAGTGCGCTGAATCGTGCAGTGGGTAATTGGTTCATCATTATTCGCCCTGGGTTGGTTGCAATGCTGTGCATGCTAACGGCATAAAATGACAGAAATATGACAATATGACAAAGCGATGACATTTTTATGGCGAAACTGACTTTTGCCTGTCATGAAACTGTCGTATTGACACACACCAGTCGTCGCCAGCGTTTTTCCAGCAGCGCATCCACCACCAGCGCGATAACAACGCCCGGCAACAGCAACCACAGCTTGCCACCGGCCAGGACCGGCACACAGGCGGCACTGGCCAGCAACACCGAGGCGGCATTCAGGCCATGATGGCGCTGCACTTTTACCTGCTGGCCGCAGGCGCTGCAGGTTTTTACCCCGAAGGGCCAGCACCAGACAGCCAGGAAACGAAAGCCGGGTTGTTGACAGGCAGGACATTGCATGGGCAGGTTCCGTTTTTTGTGATCAGTCAGTGAATAACAAAGCAGGCTTGCATCGCAAGTGCAGGTAAAAAGAAACTTGCTGAAGTTCTAATAAATGGATTGACGCACATCAAAGCGGGGTCGAGAATGAACTTGCTATCATGCAAAGGTGGTGGTTGATTCATCCGGGTGGATGAGGCAACTGCCGACAAATACCACACGAGGGAATTAGTATGAAACCATTGCAAAAAACGCCGGTGGCGGCTGCAATTGCTGCGTCACTGGCGATGCTGTTGACCGCCTGCGGCAACAATGACCACGACACCGGCCTGCTGCCGGCCAAGGTCGGCACCTTTGTCGATTCACCGGTGGATGGCCTGGATTACAAGGGCATTCGCAGCGGCAAGACCAGCGGCGGCGGCCACTACTATTTCCAGCCGGGCAGTTCGGTGGCATTTTATATTGGCCGTATTCGCCTTGGCAGCCTGCAGGGCACGGAAGAGACCGTCAGCCCGCGCGACTTTTTTGCTGATGCCCACCTGAGTGATTACATCAACAACCAGAACCTGCTGAATATCCTGGTGTTGCTGCAATCACTGGATGACGATGGTGATACCAGCGGCGGCATTACCATTACCGAAGACGCCGTGGCAGCACTGGAAGCGGCACTGATTGATGCAGGCTACAACCCGGCCACGCTGGATTTGTCGGCCATGACCGAGGCCGAGGCGATTGCCTTCCAGGCCGACCTGCCAGCCATCCTGGCGGCCACCGTGGCAGCCACCGATTCTGCTGATGATGTGGTGGTGGAAGAAGACGCCGCGATTGAGCATTATCTGGCCAGTTCCGGCGATATCAGCCTGCACAAGAATATCTCAAGAACACCCAGCAAGGGCTCTGCCGGCCACAGCATTACCCCCATGACGGTTATAACCGACTACACAACAGCGACTGGTGAAGTGGATGCCAGCCAGAAAGTGCACCCGATTCTGGTCGGTTTTACTGATGTTGTAAGCGGCGATTTCCAGATGGGTACTGGCAGTGCGGAATTGCCGGATATTGATCATGTGTCTGATGTATTTGTTGCCGTGTCGCTGGACAATGGGTCGACGTTTAAAACCACAAACATTTCCAATACTGCTGACAAGTCATCAATCCAGGTAGATTATTACGGTGATGGCCAGTTGCTTGATTATTACGGCAATTCCTATAAACCGGCCGTGAAAGCACAGGGAAACAAGGTGTTGGTGGCCTGGAATGACAAGTACTGCGCCAGTGGCAACCCATTGGGGCTGGTTAATACAGGTACCCAGGGAGCCCCGGAATACCTGGATGACCTGTACCAGGTCAATGGTCCCCAAGGATTGATCGATTATGAAGGAACAGCTGAATATGGTGAAGAGGTATTGCCGGTTCATGAGGTGCCGTTCAGCTGTGTGATGACAGCCCGCGGCGTTTATGATGAGACCCAGCACAAAATGATATGGCACGCGCCTATGCAGTTAACGACGGGGCGTCGGGATTCAAACAAGATTGCGATTGCTTCAAGTGACCAGGGTTTTGTTGTGACCTGGCAGGAAGACCCGGATGGCCTGCGCCCCGGCAAGGGGGCAGGTCCTGGTGAGGGCTGGAGTGGTGCGTCAACCAACCATGGCGCTGATGTCTGGTACAGTTATATCGCCATGGCTGACTTTGAAGCGACAGATGGCGATGATCCGGAGGATCCAACCAAACCCAAGTCACTTAATAACCTGAGTTACCCTGTCAGGATTTCGGATAATGCCGTTTGCCGCCAGGATAATGTTGATTCAGGCAAGGCGGCACTTTATTGCGTTGATTTGTGTACAAATAACGGTTTCTTTAATGACGTTGATGACCCGGAAAACAAGGATAATGGCAAATGCTATTCGTCCTACAATGATCCAATTACCGAGGTTTACAATGCCGAAGACCCTGCTTTTGTTGTTGAGCAGCAGCTGCTTAATGGCGATACCGGTGCTTCACGGCCTGTAATTGGATTGTTTGGCAGCACGGTTATTCTGGGTTACGAAGAAACCAAAGGTTTGGCGAACAATTTGCCTGGTGTACCAAATACCGATAGTACGGATGTTACGCCTGAGCAACAGGGAAAAATCGCCTATGTACATAGTTTCCCTATGACCGTACCGGATACAGTGGCGCCGGGCACCATTGTGAATCCGTTAAGGCCAAATGAGCTTGATGGAACGCCGGTGCTGGAAAATGTGCGGCGCCTGACATTGGTGACGCAGGTTGATGTCAATGAGGTAGAGCCGGGGGTCGATTATCTGTGGGGGATACTGTACAAGTCCGGTATTGAGACACAGGGTGGGTCGTCAGATATGTACCTGCGCCTGGCCAAGGACTACACCACCGAGTCGCTGCTGGCGGATACGGAAATACGTAATTTGAGCGCACGTACAGCAGATACGGATGAAACCGTGATCGGTTCATGGAGTCCGGCCAACCTGGATGATGCAACCTGGGAAAACCAGTTCGAAAATACCTTTTCGCCGCGGGGTTTTCTGCGAGGTTCCAGTATATTCATAGCTTATGAATATACACCTTCATGGCGGGTTGCCCAGGTGGGCCATCTGTCCAATAACTTCAACATTATCCGCTCGTTTGATAATGGCGCCAGCTGGCAGGCGCCGATT
>DATCSZ010000230.1:0-2828 GCA_036568205.1 Pseudomonadales bacterium | reverse complement strand
ATAAGATTTCCGCCTTGTTTTTCATTATCCAATAAAAACCGATATGCGAGCCTGTTGATGCCCGGTTCAGGAGAATCCATATGCGTAAGCTGAATTCCTTTGTCGTGTTCCTTTATGCCCGGCTTTTCCTGTCCCGGCGGTCGCGTGCCGTCCGCCGGACGGGCAGGGCAACACGGCCGCTGCTGATGTTAAGCATCGCCACGGCATGGGCTGTCGGGGCTGTGCCGTATGCTGCTGCTTACTATGACGTGACCATCGGCACGACCGACACTGCGGGTTACTGGAATGGCAATGAGTGGATACCCGGCGGGACAGGATCAGTGGTTTCGGCCAGCACGATCCAGGCGTTGCTTGCCTCGGGTGCGGTGACGATCAGCACCGGCACTGGCAGTGACGGCGGTACGGAAGACGGCAACATCACTGTAAGCAATGCGCTGAGCTGGGATGCCAATACCCTGACGCTGACGGCCGCCAATAATATCAACATCAATGCGGTGATGACGGCGAGTGGCAGCGCAGGGCTGGCGCTCAATCCGCACAGCGCCGGTGGCACGGGTACGGTCAATGTGGCACTGGCGGCGAACGGCTTCACCGGCCGGGTGGACTTCACCGGCGCCGGCAATAGCATGAGCATCAACGGTACTGTCTATACCATCATTACCAGCCTCGGTGTGCAAGGCAGCACTACCGGCACCGACCTGCAGGGCATGAACGGTGACCTCACGGGCCACTACGTGCTGGGCGCCAATGTCGATGCCAGCGCCACTGCCGGCTGGGACAGTGGTGCCGGCCTGGTGCCCATCGGCAACGACACAGCCCTCTTTACCGGCACCTTCGATGGCCTGGGTCACACCATCACCGGCCTGGTCATCAACCGCAGTGACACAGACTATGTCGGGCTGTTCGGTTATCTGTCCGGTGCAACGATACGCAACATCGGCATGGTGGACGGCACAGTCAGCGGCCACGATTATGTTGGTATTCTGGCCGGTGGCAGCGACCCTTTTTTTGACGGGTTCACGCTCAGCAACGCCTATGCCACCGGCGATGTCAGTGGCAACCAGTATCTCGGCGGGCTGGTCGGGGTCAATGCTGGTGCTATCAACAACACTTATGCCCGCGCTACTGTCACCGGTGGCGCCAGCAGCTACGCTGTCGGCGGGCTGGCCGGGCGCGCAGCCATGATCAACGATGCCTATGCCACCGGCAATGTAACAGGTAGCGGAGCGGTTGGCGGGCTGGCCGGGCTGGCCATCACGACCGGCAACGCCTATGCCACCGGCAATGTCAGCGGGATGGGTGGTGCCGATGGAGTCGGCGGGTTAATCGGGATTGCCGGCACTGTCAGTAATGCCTATGCCACCGGCAATGTTACCAGCAGCAACTGGTCTACCGGTGGTCTTGTGGGATATTGCACCAGCGGCACGATAAGCAATGCTTATGCCACTGGCGATGTCAGTGGCACCAACAATGTTGGCGGGCTGGTCGGCACGAGCACAAGCACAATGGCGATCAGCAACGTTTACGCCACCGGTAGCGTCAGCGGAACCAGCGGCGTTGGTGGGCTGGCCGGCGACATCGCCGGTTCGATTATTAATGGTTACTGGAATACGACCACGGGCATTGCCACGGGTGTCGGTATCCCTAACGGTGGCAGCTTGACTGGCGGCGGGCTGACCACCGCCGAACTGGCCGCCGCCCTGCCGACCGGTTTTTCCGCCAGCGACTGGGGCAACCTTGACAATCAGAGTACACCCTACCTGCTCGCCAATGCCGGCTTCGACACGGTGAGCGGCCGTGTCATTCTGGGTGCCGACGGTGGTGCCACGCCGTCCTACTACGACGTCGTCCTCGACCTTGCCCAGCTGCAGAACATCAACACAACCGGGCTGGACGGCAACTATGTGCTGGGCGCCAACCTCGATGCCTCGGGCACGGGCAGCTGGAACAGCGGTGCCGGCTTTGTGCCGATCGGCGACAGCACGACTGCATTCACCGGCAGCTTTGAAGGCCTGAACCACATCATCAGCAACCTGACCATCAATCGGCCGGCAGAAAGCTATGTTGGCCTGTTCGGCTGTGTGAACGGCGGCTCGCTGCGCAACATCGGCCTGGCGGGCGGCAACGTCAGTGGCAATAGCATTGTCGGTGCGCTGGTCGGGATCAGCTTTAGCGGCGCGATCAACAATGCCTTCGCCAGCGTTAACGTCAGTGGCACCAGCGCTGTTGGCGGGCTGGCTGGTGCGAACGCGAGCGGCAGCATCAGCAATGGCTATGCCACCGGCAGCGTCAGCGGCACCAGCTATGTTGGCGGGCTGGTCGGCGAGAACATTGGCACGATCAGCAAGGCCTATGCTACCGGCAGCGTCAGCGGGAGCAACAACACAGGCGGCCTGGCAGGGAACAATCTGGGGGGTGTGGTCAGCTATGGCTACTGGGACAAGGAGGCCACCGGCCAGGCCAGCAGTGCCGGCAGCGCCGACAGCTACGGCCTGACGACTGAACAGATGCAGCAGCAGGCGAGCTTCACCGGATTTGATTTCAGCGCTGTCTGGGTAATCTACGAAGCGTACACCGCCCCGCTGCTGCAAAGCTTTGAGGGCAATACCGATAGTGATGGTGACGGCTACTTCAACAGCGAGGATGACCTTCCCTTTGATGCCAGCGAATGGCTGGATACCGACGGTGATGGCATTGGCAATAACGCCGACAGTGATGACGACAATGATGGCGTTGCGGATAACGAGGATGCTTTCCCGCTGGATGACAGCGAATGGCTGGATACCGACGGTGATGGCATTGGCAATAACGCCGACAGTGATGACGAC
>DATCSZ010000229.1:0-1120 GCA_036568205.1 Pseudomonadales bacterium | reverse complement strand
CAACGCATGGATTCTGTTTCGCAAATAACCCTGGGCGCCGCCGTGTCGGTGGCAGTGATGGGGCGGCGCATGCCGATATGGAAGGCCGCCGCAATGGGTGCTGCCTTTGGTACCCTGCCGGATTTTGATGTGGTGATCGACTACGGCGATCCGGTTCGCAATATGACTTTCCATCGCGCAGAGAGTCATGCGCTGTTCTGGCTGACGCTGTGTTCGCCCGTTGCCGCCTGGCTGGCGGCACGATGGACCGGTATGGCAGAGCAGTTTCGTCTGTGGTGGCTGAATATCTGGCTGATCCTGATGACTCATGTGTTGCTGGATGGCATGACGGTGTATGGCACCCAGCTGCTGCTGCCATTTACGGATTACCCGTTCGGTATTGCCAGCATTTTTATTATTGATCCGATGTATACCGTGCCGCTTTTGCTTGGCCTGTACTTTGCCCTGCGCTGGCGCGGTCGACGTGGTCTGAATGCCAACCGTAACGGGCTGATTGCCAGCACCTTGTACCTTTGCTGGACGGTGCTGGCGCAGCAGCATGTTACTGGTGTGGCGCAGCGATCGCTGATTTCCCAAGGGGTCGATGTTGAGCGACAGCTGGTCACGCCAACGCCTTTCAACACGCTGATCTGGCGTGTACTGGTGATGACGCCGGACGGTTACGCGGAGGGCTTCTATTCCCTGCTGGATGGTAATCGGCCGATCCGCTTTGATCATTTCTCGGCGCGTCGGGAGCTGTATACGGCGTTGCAGGACAACTGGGAAACGGCGCGTATTGCCTGGTTCAGTCATGGTTTTTTTGCCATGAGTGAAGTGCAGGGCGAAGTGCGCATCACTGACCTGCGTATGGGCCAGCAACCGGACTACGCATTCAGTTTTGCTGTTGCACGACAGGAGCAAACCGGCCTTCAGCCCATGCAACCGGTGGCAAGAAGATCACGCGGTGATATCCGTGCCGGGCTGAGCTGGCTGGGGCAACGTCTGCTGGATGCAGAAACGCCACCGCTGCACCGGCTTGCGGCGCCATTGCCGCACTAATGCGCATAAAAAACCCCGCCGAAGCGGGGTCTTTCAGTCAGCCAAGGTTGATCAGACCTTGTTGACGTTTGCGGCTTGCGGG
>DATCSZ010000228.1:0-1391 GCA_036568205.1 Pseudomonadales bacterium | reverse complement strand
TGCGCCGGCAAGGGGCGCTGGCGGCAGTTGCTGCGCTGGATGTGCCGGTGTGCCTGATGCATATGCAGGGTGAGCCGGACACTATGCAGGAAAACCCGGCCTATGAGGATGTGGTGGCCAGCGTCAGTGACTTTTTTGTCGAGCGCCTGGCCGCCTGTGCTGATGCCGGTATTGCCCCGTCGCGCTTGCTGCTGGATCCTGGCTTCGGTTTTGGCAAGACACTGGCGCACAATTGCCGTTTGTTGCGTGAGCTGGCACAATTTCGCCGCTTTGGCCTGCCGCTGCTGGCCGGCCTGTCGCGCAAGTCGATGATCAATGGCATCCTGCCTGGCAGGACTGTAGACCAGCGTATGCCGGCCAGCATCACGCTGGCGGCGCTGGCCGTACAAAACGGCGCGTGGATAATCCGCGCCCACGATATAGCAGCCACGGCGGATGCAATACGTATTGCCGCCTACCTGACACAGGAAGATTTTGCATGAGCAGACAGTATTTTGGCACCGATGGCATCCGTGGCCGGGTGGGTGAGTTCCCGATTACCCCGGATTTTGTCATCAAGCTGGGCTGGGCGGTTGGCCATTATTTTGCCGAGCAGTTCCCCGGTGAAAATAGCCGTGTGCTGATTGGCAAGGACACCCGTATCTCCGGCTATATGTTTGAGTCGGCATTGCAGGCCGGGCTGGTCGCTGCCGGTGTCAATGTCAGCCTGCTGGGGCCGATGCCGACCCCGGCCATCGCCTACCTCACCCGCACGCTGAATGCCCGTGCCGGTATTGTTATCAGCGCCTCGCACAATCCCTATCATGACAACGGCATCAAGTTTTTCTCGCGTGATGGTGTCAAGCTCAGTGACGAGGTGGAACAGGCGATAGAAAGTTACCTGGAAATGCCGCTACAAACCGTGTCCAGCGACAAGCTGGGCAAGGTCAGCCGCATCAATGATGCGGCCGGCCGCTATATCGAATATTGCAAAAGCACCGTGCCAATAGGTTTCAGCCTGAAGGGCCTGCGGCTGGTGATCGACTGCGCCCATGGTGCCACTTATCACATTGCCGGCAATGTGTTCCGTGAGCTGGGTGCTGAAGTGATCAGTATCGGGGTTGAGCCGGATGGCCTGAATATCAACCGTGATGTGGGTTCGACCGCGCCGGATGCGTTGCGCGACAAGGTGATTGAAACCCGCGCCGACCTGGGCATTGCTTTTGATGGTGATGGTGACCGGGTGCTGCTGATTGATGACAAGGGCAGGCTGGTTGATGGTGATGAATTGCTGTATGTGATTGCGCGGGAAAAGCAGCGTCGCAATGTTGCCTGTGCCGGTGTGGTTGGCACCCAGATGACCAATATGGCGGTTGAGCTGGCGATTCGCGGGCTGGGGCTGGAATTTGTGC
>DATCSZ010000227.1:0-1863 GCA_036568205.1 Pseudomonadales bacterium | reverse complement strand
TTATCCATACCTACATCGAAGGCACCGTCAATACCCTGCTGCGCCGCGCGCTGAAGCAGCATCTCAGCATCGACCAGGCTGAGCAATTGCTGGCCTTGATGCTGCGCGGTCTCGGCGCCGATGACACCCTGATTGATGATGCCATCCACACCGCACGGGCCTTTGCCGCCGACATTCACCAGCCACAAACAAACAGCCCGGCATGATGCCGGGCTATGATCAGCGAATAATGCCGGCAGCTCAGAGC
This sequence comes from Pseudomonadales bacterium, assembly GCA_036568205.1. GTDB lineage: Bacteria > Pseudomonadota > Gammaproteobacteria > Pseudomonadales > DT-91 > DATCSZ01. The sequence goes on along the minus strand of DATCSZ010000227.1, from coordinate 1,616 downwards.
TTGTAGCCCTCCTCCTCGTGCTCGGCAATATCCAGCCCCATTGATTCCACATCGCGGCCGACACGCAGGCCACCGGTCAGCAGCGCAGTCAGCTTCAGCAGCACAAAGGTCATCGCCGCGGTATAGGCGGCCGTGGCCAGCACACCGGTCAGCTGCACCAGCAGTTGCCGGCCCATGCTGTCGATGCCGTCGGCAAAACCAAAACCGCTGAACACACCCAGCTCGGTGCTGGCAAACACGCCGGCTGCCAGGGTGCCGAGGATGCCGCCGACACCGTGCACCGGAAACACATCCAGCGAGTCGTCGACTTTCCACACCCGCTTGACCAGCTGGGTCATCCAGAAACACACCACACCGGCACTGAGGCCGATCACCAGCGCACCGCCGGGACCAACAAAACCCGAGGCCGGGGTAATGGTGCCAAGCCCGGCCACCATGCCGGTAACAATGCCCAGCACACTGGGCTTGCCAAACTTGCGCCACTCAATGGTCATCCATGCCAGTGAACCGGCCGCTGCTGACAAGTGGGTCACCAGCATTGCCATCGCGGCATTACCGTCGGCGGCCAGCGCGCTGCCGCCATTAAAACCAAACCAGCCAACCCACAACATACCCGCGCCGGTCACCGTCATGGTCATGTTATGCGGCGGCATCGCCGTGGTCGGGAAACCGTTGCGTGGCCCCAGCACCAGTGCTGCCACCAGCGCGGCAATACCGGCGGTGATATGCACCACCGTGCCGCCGGCAAAATCCAGCAGCCCCATCTGGCCCAGCCAGCCACCACCCCACACCCAATGGCACACCGGCACATACACCGCCATCAGCCAGAATGCGCTGAACAACAGCATGCTGGAAAATTTCATGCGCTCGGCAAACGCACCGACAATCAGTGCCGGGGTGATAATCGCAAACGTCATCTGGAACAGCACAAACAGGCTTTCCGGAATATCGCCGCTTAACGTGTCGCGCCCGATACCGGCCAGAAACAGCCGGCTGAAGTCGCCAATCAGCGCATTGCCACCGGCAAAGCTCAGGCTGTAACCGGCCACCATCCACAGCAGCGAGGCGACACAGGCAATGGCAAAACACTGCATCAGCACCGACAGGATATTTTTGCTGCGCACCAGGCCGCCGTAAAACAGCGACAGGCCAGGCAAGGTCATAAACAGCACCAGTGCCGTGGCAGTCAGAATCCAGGCGGTATTGCCGCCATCAACCGTGCCTGCCATCGCCGGCAGCGCCAGCCCGCTGATGGCTGCCAGCCCGATCGGGCGGCACAGCCTGCAACCTATTTTTTTCATCACTCTATCCTTTTGCTTATTGCCGATTGCCGGGGCTGCTTCCTGGCAGTGCAGTGCCCGCCAGCGCGCCCGTTTCTGCGCCATAGTCGTGCGACGCGATGCCAGCCATAAGCAATAAATGCACCACAATTGAAACTTCGCGACAAAAACAGGCATTTGCCACCCGACAGCCACGATAGCCGCCCGCAACGCACCATAACGGCGGGCCACAATGGTGCCGCGCACCGTTATGATGCAGAACGCCGGCCGGCGCGGCCACACCGGCCGACAACCGCAAAGCCGGCCAGCATCGCCTGCCGGATAAAAAACTGTGGT
>DATCSZ010000226.1:0-1321 GCA_036568205.1 Pseudomonadales bacterium | reverse complement strand
CCGTGACCTCGAGGCCGGCGGCAGCTGGCTGGCACTGAACCGGCGCGGCCAGCTGGCTGCCGTGACCAACTTCCGTGAACTGCCCAGGCAGCCGGGACAAACCAGCCGCGGGCAGATTCCTGTTGCCTTTGTCCAGGACGCGCTGGACGGCGAGGACTTCCTTTCCCGGCTGCTGCAACACGACAGTTATGCCGGCGTCAACATTATTGCCGGCAGCCTGGTGGACAATGACTGGTATTACGCCAGCAATCGTAGCCCCGGCATTCTGCCGATCGGCGATGGCATTCATGGGCTCAGCAACGGATTGCTGAACAGCCGCTGGCCCAAAATCTGCAACGCCCGGCCGGTAATAGAACAGCTGCTGCAACAGGCTTTTACACCTGAATTGTGGTTTGCCCTGCTGGCCGACACCACGCGGCCTGATGACCGGCAGCTGCCGGATACCGGTGTCGGTCTTGATACGGAACGCCTGCTGTCATCGCGCTTTATTGCCGGCGACCGCTACGGCACCCGCAGCAGCACACTGGTAGTGACTGACCGGCAGGGCCGGGTCAACGTCTTTGAACGCTGTTTTGACGCTCAGGCAAACATCACCGGCACCGGCCACTTCTGCCTGACCCCGGACTGAGACACAAAAAAAAGCCCGCTTGCGCGGGCTTTTCAAATCGTGCCTGAAGCTGATCAGCGACCCATGGTACGCAGATTGGCCGGCGAGTAGTAATCACTGCCTTTCGGTTCAGCCAGGAAGTTCATCGGTGCAGTTTCGTTGACCAGACGCATGGCAATGTAGGCACCTGACTGCAGGTCATGATACACCTGCGCACGGGCTACAAAACCTTCCACGGCATAATCATACAAGGTGTTCAGCAGGCCAACACGCCACAGCTCACCGCGGCCATCATAGCTTTCCACCATCACGATCTGCCAGCTGTCTTCTTCCAGGAAGAAACGGCGCTTGGCGTAAACATGGCGTGCACCCTGCTTCAGGCTGGCTTCAACCACCCAGGCACGACGCAGTTCATAACGCATATACTCCGGATTGGCATGACCTGGCATCAGCAGTTTGTCATAAGCAACCTTCGGGTCATCAAACTTGTAGTTATGGTAAGGCACATACACTTCGCGTTTGCCAACCAGTTTCCAGTCGTAACGATCCAGCGCGCCGTTAAAGCCCAGTGAGTCATCAACCGTTACCAGGCCACCAGGGCCGTCCGGGGTATCGTAACCAACCGTTGGCGCACGACGTACACGGCGCGAACCGGGAATGTAGACCCAAGCCATACGATCATTCTTGGCCTGGTCCAGCGCCTCATGCACGATG
>DATCSZ010000225.1:0-26425 GCA_036568205.1 Pseudomonadales bacterium | reverse complement strand
AGGGGGTGGATAACCATAAGCCACGCAATGCTGAAAGCTACTGGACCCCGGATAGCCTTCGGCTTCCGGGGTGACGGCACTTTTCGGCCCGCCTTGGCAGGCGTTCACTCGCAAGCGAGATGTGCATACTTCTTTGTGCATCAAAGAAGTATGTCCGCCCCCGGCAGGGGGTGGATAACCATAAGCTGCACGATGCTGAAAACCAATGGACCCCGGATAGCCTTCGGCTTCCGGGGTGACGGTGTTTTTGTAACGGCATTCATGGGACGGCATTGAGCATGGTGTGCCTGACTGTTTGTGCATCAAGGCGACAGGGCCGCCCCCGCAGCTGGTGAATAAATGCAGGCTGTTTGATACCCAACCGGTGCCATAAAAAATCCCCCGCTCGCTATGCTCGCCGCCCCCTTTGCAAAGGGGGCCTGTATAAATGCTGCGCATGATCACTGCCAGCACTCGCCAGCGCCAAATGCCGGAAAACACTGGGCCGCTTGCGGCTTTTTTGCTATCGTTTGGCTCTTTTTGCACACCCTGCGGAGCGGCTTGTGATTGATGTATGCGGCCTGGCGTTTTCCTATCCCGGTTCCGGCCGCGATACCCTGTGCGCCATTGATTTGCAGGTGCCGCGTGGTTCGGTGTTTGGCCTGCTGGGGCCGAACGGCGCCGGCAAGTCAACGCTGCTGAATATCCTGTGTGGCCTGTTGCCACAGCAGCGCGGCTCCGTGCGTATTGATGGCCTGTCGCTGCCGGCCGATGTGGCGGCGATTCGCCGTTTTGCTGCGCTGGTGCCACAGGATTTTGCCTTTTACCCGCAGCTGACCGGGCGCGAGAACCTGCGCTTTTTTGCCCGCGTGCTGGGCCTTGCCGGCGCCGCGCGCGAGGCCGAGGTGGCGCGCTGCATTGCCGTGGCGCAGCTGGAAAAACATGCCGACCGCCGCGCCGGCCTGTATTCCGGTGGCCTGAAACGGCGCCTGAACCTGGCCATTGGCCTGCTGAACCAGCCGCGCCTGCTGTTCCTGGATGAGCCGACCGTCGGGGTTGATGCCCAATCACGCCATTTTTTGCTGGACAGCATTCGCCAGCTGGCCGATGCCGGCACCACGGTGGTGTACACCTCGCATTATATGGAGGAGATCCAGCTGATTTGTGACCGGCTGGCGATTATTGATAACGGCCGCATCCAGCTGGCCGGCACGGTGGCCGAATTGCTGCAGCAAAGTGGCCAGCTGTTGTACCTGGACCTGGCGGCGCCATTGCCCGCCAGCGTGCTGGCATCACTGCAGCAGCGCTGGCCGGCATTGCAGTGTGATACACACGGCCAGCAGTTGTCGCTGGCCGCTGATGCGCAGGCTGTGGCCGCGCTGCTGGACGCATTGCTGCAGGCCGGCTGTGCAGTGGAAGCCGTCAACTTTGGCCGGCGCAGCCGGCTGGAAGATGTGTTCCTGGATGTTACCCAACGCCAATTGCGGGATTGATCATGCTGTTTGCCACTGCCTGGAAAGAGATCACCCTGCTGCTGCGCGATATGCATGCGCTGGCGGTGCTGTTTTTGATGCCGCTGGTGTTTGTCGTGATCATGTCGCTGGCGATGCCGGATGACAGCGCCGAACAATCCGCACCGGCACTGCGCGGTGCGCTGTTTGTGCCGGCCGATTCCTTGTACAACCGCACGCTGGTGCATTACCTGCGGGCCAGCGAACAGCCGGTGCAATGGCAGGCGATGGATAATGACCTGGCTGCGCTGCAGCAGGCGCTGCGCGAGCGCCGGCTGGATGTGCTGCTGGTGTTGCCGGCGCAGGCCGATGGCCAGCCGCTGGAACAGACCGACAGCCGGCTGTTGCTGGCCCCGCATGTGGATACCCGCCAGCGGGTGCTGGTGCAGGCGATGGTGCAGGGCAACCTGGGCAAGGTACGGCTGTTCATGTTTTTGAAGGATGCCCGCGGCGCCAGTGGTGATGAGGCGCTGGCGGCGGTGCGTGCCCAGGCCGAGGCCACCACCGCCAAGGATCGCCTGCAGCATGATTACCTGTTTGCCGGCCAGCCGCGCGCCACCCCCACGGCGGTGCAGCAGAGTGTGCCGGCGTGGCTGGTGTTCGGCATGTTTTTTGTGCTGATCCCGCTGTCATCAACGATGATTATCGAGCTGCAACAGGGTACCCTGCGCCGCCTGCAGTCGATGAATGTGGCCGCCGGGGCATTGCTGGGCGGCAAGCTGCTGCCGTATTTTTTTATCAACCAGCTGCAGTTTGTGCTGATGCTGGCCGCCGGCCTGTGGCTGATTCCGTTGCTGGGCGGCACGGCGCTGGTGATTAACGGCAGTTTTGCCGCGCTGGCGCTGGTGTCGGCCGCCTGCAGTGTGGCCGCTCTGGGCTTCGCTATGCTACTATCCGTGCTCGCCAGAAGCACCGAGCAGGCCACCGCACTGGGCGGTGCGGCCAATATTATTCTGGCCGCCATTGGCGGCATCATGATTCCCAAACACGTGATGCCGCCGCTTATGCAGCAGGTGGCGGATGTATCGCCAATGTCCTGGGCGCTGGATGGTTTTCTGCAGGTAATCCTGTACGGCGGCGGCCTTGCCGATGTGCTGTTGCCTGTCGCTGCGCTGCTGGCTTTTGCCGCAGCCGGTTTTGCCATTGCCGTCCGCCAATTCAAGAAACGATCGGGTTATTATGGATAACGCAAAAACTAACGAACTGATACAGGCGCTGAAGCTGCTGATAATTGAGGAATGTGACAAGGAAGACGAGATAACACTCGATGAATTCACTGACGACATGCCGCTGTTTGGCAACAAAAGTGCGCTGGCGCTGGATTCGCTGGACGCGCTGCAGGTGAGCATGGCGATACAGCAGCGTTATGGGGTACGTATTGAGGGCTCCAGCCTGGCGCGCAAGGTGATGCAATCGGTAAGCACGCTGGCCAATTACATTAGCGAACAGCAGGCCGCCAATGGCTGAGGTGTATATTGCCGGCAGCCATGTGCTGTCGGCACTGGCAGATCCCGACCAGCTGGGCAGTGCACAGATCGAGACGGTTGCAGCACGGCTGCTGGATGCCGAGCTGGATATCCCGTTCCTGCCGGTGGCTGGCCAGCCGCTGTACAACAACCCGCAGCGCATGCAGAACATGACCCGCCAGGTGCTGGAGCAGGCCATTGCCGCTGCCGGCTGGGGCCAGGCGCAGCTGGATGACTGCGCGATTTTTCTCGGCTCCACCTCGTTCAGCCTGTACGACTCCGAGCAGCTGTACAAACAGATCATGCGCGAGAACCGCGTCAGCACCGCGCCACTGACAATTACCTCGTATACCATGCTGCCGGATTTTATCCGCCGGCATTTTGCCCCGCGCGCCCAGCTGTTCACCTTTAATACCGCCTGCACCGCCGCGGCCAATGCGCTGCTGTATGCCGGCAAGATGATTCGCAGCGGCCAGATTCGCCATGCGATTGTGGTGGGACTGGAGTTTTTTAACGAAACCACATTGCTGGGTTTTCATTCGCTGGGGCTGATCAGCAAATCCCGGCAGATGCAGCCGTTTGGCGCCGCCCGTGATGGCCTGACCCTCGGCGAAGGCTGCAGCGCGGTATTGCTGTCGGCCGAGCCGCCGGCCAGCGGCCCGTGCTGGCAGCTGGCCGGCGGCGCCACCATTGGTGATAACCACAGCATGACGGCCGCCAACCCGGATGGCTCGTCCATTGTCGGCGTGATGCGCCAGGCGCTGGACAACTGCCGGCTGGTGCCGGCCGATATCCGCGCGGCCAAGCTGCACGGCACGGCCAGCCTGGCCAATGACGATGTGGAATCGCTGGGCATGCGCCTGCTGTTCGGCGATGCGCTGCCGCCGGCCTGTGTGCTGAAACCGGCCATTGGCCATACACTGGGCTCCTGCGGCACCAACGAGCTGGTGCTGCTGCTGGGCAAACTGAACCAGGGTGTTATACCCGGCCTGCCGCGTGACTACCCGCTCGACCCGGGCCTTGACGTCAACCTGTCGGCAGCCGACCGGCCGGTGGCCGAGGGTGCCTTTTTGCTGAATTATTTTGGTTTTGGCGGCAACAATACCTCGCTGATTATCCGGAACGCATCATGAGCTATATCTACGCCAGCGGCGCTTTCCATCATGCCATCAGTGACCAGCTGCCGGAGCTGAAGGACACGGTCAAGGCCAGCTGTGGCAAACACGTGCGGCGTATCGACCGCTTTATCCAGCTGGCGCTGATCGGCTCGCATCGCTGCATGCAGGGGCGCACACCCGCCCTGCCCTGCAGCCTGTACCTGTCGTCCGGCGACGGGCCAAAAAGCAATACCATTACCGCTCTGCGCCAGGTGTTCCTGCATAACGAGGCTTTAATGCCGCTGCAGTTTATTAACCTGGTCAGCAATGCGGCGGCGTTTTATATCGGCCAGGCACTGGCGCTGCAGGGCGGCAGCCTGTTTCTCAGCAGCAGCTCATTTGCCATCGACAAGGCGATGCAGCTGGCCGCACTGGATTTGGCCCATGGCAGCTGCCAGCAGGCACTGGTGGGCTGCGTGGATGAATGTGCCGACCCTATCCATGTGCAGCGTGAAATGCTGGGGCTGGCTGATGATGCTGCCGTGGGTGAGGGCAGCTACTGGTTTTTGTTAGGCAATGATGCCGGCAAGGCGATTGCCCGCATCCGCGCCAATGTGCATTTTGCCGACCGTGCCTCTGCCGATGCCTGGCTGCAACAACATGGCCGGGCCGATTGTGTGGCGCCGGGCAAGGGTATCGCCGATGCCGCATACCTGGCCGCTTATGGCCGGCCATGGCATTACCAGCAACAGCTGGCCGCCCATAACAGCAGCACCGGCTATGCGCTGGATGCCTTTTTGCACGATGCCAGCCTGGGCAACAGCCTGTTGCATATCGATTGCAGCAAGGAAGGCCATTACCAGCTGCTGCTGGTCGAACGGCTGGCCGGCTAGACATGGCGATGCAGCTGCCATCGCGCTTCAGCCAGCCGCAGGCGGTTTTTTTGTTGCTGGCCTGGCTGCGGCTGCTGGCCAGTTCGCTGCTGCTGCTGTTTGTGGTGATTGTCAGCCAGCTGCCGATTGCGCATATCCAGCACCTGATCAACTGGCCGGTATTCGGCGCCGCCTATGGCTGCTGCCTGCTGCTGGCGGCGGCCGGCTTTGCCCTGCACCAGCGGGTCGACCATTGCTGGCATTTGTGGCTGGCCCTGCTGGCCGATACCCTGCTGTGGTTTGTGCTGGTGTATGCCAGTGGCGGCGCGATCAACCCGGCCATCAGCTACCTGCTGGTGCTGCTGGCGGTGGCTGCCCTGTCGATGCCGTTATGGGCCGCTGCCTGGCTGATGCTGTGCCACGGCCTGCTGTATGCGGTGCTGCTGAATATCGAGCCGAACACCCATCACGCCCATATGCTGGGCTGGCATTTGTGGGGCATGTGGGTATTGTTCCTGATGACGGCAATGATCCTGCTGGCGGTGGTGTACCTGTTAAGCCGCAGCCTGCAACAAAAGGAGCAGGCCATCGCCCGCTACCGCGAGGATACCGTGCGCAACGAGCAGCTGGTGGCGATGGGCACACTGGCAGCCACCATGGCGCATGAGCTGGGTTCACCCTTGTCGACGATTGCCATCCTGGCGGCAGATATTGCCGGTGAGGACGGTGACATGCTGCGCCAGCAGGTGGAACGCTGCAAGCAGGCACTGGCGCGGCTGAAGCAGGCTGACAGTGGCCTGTACCAGCCACAGGCGATTCATAGCAGCGCCTTGCTCAGCCAGCTGCAGCAGGAAATCCTGCTGTTGAAACCGGCCTGCCCGCTGCAGCTGGATGACCGCCTGGATGCCCGCCTGCAGGTGGCGCCGCTGCTGCGCCATGCCCTGCTGGCCTTGCTGACCAATGCTGCCGATGCCGCCGCCAGCTCGCTGCAATGCCGGCTGCAACGTGATGGCGGGCAGCTGCTGGTGGATATCAGCCACGATGGCGCAGCGATTGACGCCACGCTGATGCAAAGCCTGGGTCGCCAGCGGGTGGAGTCGCCCGGCAATGGCCTGGGCATTGGTTATTTTCTTGCCAATGCCTCGATTGAGCACGTGGGCGGCCGGCTGCTGGTGAGCAACCTGGCAGGCGGCGGTGTTTTGACCCGGGTCATGTTGCCCGCTGAACGGTTGCTGGCCAATGACTGACGCGCTTGCGATTGTGATTCTGGAAGACGACGAGGCACTGCGTTTTGTGCTGCAGCGGGCGCTGCAACGCGCAGGTCACCAGGTAACGGCGCTGGCCGACAGCGATGCACTGCTGGCCTGGCTGGCCGGCCCGGCCGTCGCTGACCTGGTACTGATGGACCTGAAGCTGCAGCAGCAAACCTCGCTGGGCCTGCTGGGCCAGGTACGCCAGCAGCTGCCACAGGCCTGTATTGTCATGATGACCGCCTATGCCAGCATCGCCACCACGGTGGAAGCGATCAAGCTGGGTGCTGATGACTACTTGCCCAAGCCGGTCAGCGCCGAGGAGATCCTGCAGCGTTACCGGCAACTGCAGGGTGACAGTGGCAACAGCAGCGAAGCGGCCACCACAGCGGCGCCGGCCGCCACACCTCTGTCACCCAAACGGCTGGAGTGGGAACACATCCAGCAGGTATTGCAGCAAAACCACGGCAATATCAGCGAAACTGCCCGCCAGCTGAACATGCACCGGCGCACGCTGCAGCGCAAACTGCAAAAGAAACCGCAGCTCTAGCCATTAAGAAGGGGCGGGTGTCGCTGTCCCTTATTTGACTTGCTTGAAACTGCAGGCATAAAAAAACCCGGCGTTCTGCCGGGTTTTTTTGCAGCCGTGGTTTACTGCTGCAGGTCGTCGCTGGTCAGCTCGCCTTTTTCAGCGCTGCTGGAGCTGGCTTCTGCCGGTGATTTTGGCTCGGTGTCATCAACCACATCCAGCAATTCCACCTCGAATTTCAGCGCCTGGTGAGGACCGATCTTGTTGCCGGCACCGCCAGCACCATAGGCCAGCTCGGACGGGATATACAGCTCATATTTGTCGCCCACGTTCATCAGCTGCAGGCCTTCGGTCCAGCCCGGGATCACGTGTGACAGGCCAAAGGTGGCCGGCTTGTTGCGGCTATAGGAGCTGTCGAACTCTTCGCCGTTCAGCAGCGTGCCACGGTAATGCACAACAACGGTGTCATCCAGGCCCGGCTTCTTGTCGCTGCCGGAAGCGCTGATCACCTTGTACTGCAGGCCGGATTCGGTGGTCTTCACACCGTCTTTTTTGCCGTTCTCGGCAAAAAACTTCTCGGCCTCGGCCTTGTTGGTGCTGGCAGCGGCTTCCTGCTCAGCCTGTTGTTTTTCCATCTGCTGCTGCTGGAAACCCTGCATCGCTGCCATGATTTCTTCCTGGCTCAGTGCCGATTCATTGCCGGCCAGGCCATCTTCCAGACCACGCTGGAAGGCCTTGCTGTCGAGCTCGATTTTCTGGTCACGGAAATTGCCGGCAATGTTGTAGGCGATGCCGTAGCTGACTTTTTGCATGTCATTGTCCAGTGCAGCCGGGGCACTGGCCTTGTCATCCTGCTGGCAGGCCGTCATGGCAAAACTGGCGGCGATTACAGTCGCTAATAGACGCTTTTTCATTCAATACTCCGAACTGGGTGTTTGTTATAGGTGGGCCCTAGTGTAACAAGACTTAGGCATGGGTACAGTGTTATCTGGGGCTTTTTTGGCGCAGCACGCGGCTTTTCTGTGCACTTGGTCATCAAAGCCGGGCCCGCCCGCTGTGGCTGTCTTCATCAATGGTGATGGTATTGACCTCCCCAGAGACTGTGATGGTTTCAAAAAGTGCCGTGCCGGCCGGTTTTTGTTCGGAAAACTGCCAGTGGCCATTTTCATCCTGCCAGCGATACAGGGTGATCTGCCGGCTGCCGGACGGCAGGGCATGATCAAGCTGTGTGGTGATTTTTTCCAGGCTGGCAATATCCGGCCCGTTCAGCAGCAGCCAGCCGGCGACACTGGGCAAAAACAGCCAGGGCAGCGCCATCAGCAGCCGGCGCGCCAGCGATTTGCGGGGTTTTTGTTGCCGCCGGGCGGCTTGCAGCAATGCGTCGATGTCGTCCATTCACAGTCCCTGTTTTGTGTTCATGTTTGCCAGAAAGCCAGCAAGGCCGGTTCGATACTGCCGGCCTGCGGCTGCCGGGTGGCGATGGCAGCCGCCAGGTTGCTGGCCGTGCAGTCATGGCCTGCGGCTGCCAGCGGCAGATTATCAGCCAGTTGCTGCAATTGATCAAACAGCCGCTGTTCGATGGCCAGTTCCAGCGCCTGGCATTGCCGGTACAGCGCCGGGTCGCCGCTGCGCAGCTGGCGGCGTATCTGACGCAACGGCTGCAGCAGGTTTTGTTCACTGGCATCCACACAGGCATTGATGGCTGCCAGCGCCGCTGCATCCACCTGCAGCCGGCGGCTGCCCAGCCAGGCCATCATCAGCAGCAGGCTGACCGGCAGCGCGTGTTGATCCTGCAGCTGCAGCAGTTTGTCGCTGACGCCGGGCCTGTCATACAGGGCACAGGCATAATGCCAGAAGCTGTGATGATTACTGTTTTGTTGCATGTACCGGGTTCCGCTTTCAGCTAGAATGCGCGCCATGATCCAATTAAACCATATCCATCTGCAGCGCGGCAGCAAGCCGTTGCTGGAAGACGCCAGCATGGTGCTGCACAGCGGCCAGCGTGGCGCGATTGTCGGTATCAACGGCTGCGGCAAGTCGACCCTGCTGGCCTTGCTGCTGGGCCGTATCCAGCTGGATGCCGGTGAATTGTATCTGCCGCCCGACTGGCGTATTGCCCATATGGAGCAGGATATCCATGATCCACAACGGCCGGCACGTGACTATATCCTTGATGGCCACCGGCCACTGCGGCGGCTGCAAACGGCGATTGCCGAGGCCGAGCTGCATGGCCGGCATGAACAGCTGGCCAGCCTGCATGCCGAGCTGGATGCCATTGATGGTTACCAGCAAAAACACCGCGCTGAAACCATTATGCTGGGCCTGGGTTTTGTGTCGACCGATTATGACAAACCGGTCGGCTCCTTTTCCGGTGGCTGGCGTATTCGCCTGAACCTGGCACGGGCGCTGCTGTGCCCCAGCGATGTACTGCTGCTGGATGAACCGACCAACCACCTGGACCTGGAAGCGATTCACTGGCTGGAGCAATGGCTGCGCCAGTATCCCGGCAGTGTGCTGCTGATCTCCCACGACCGTGATTTTATTGATGCCACGGTCGACCGCATTTTTCATATCCATAACCTGCAGATTGACAGCTACAGCGGCAGCTATTCGGATTTTGAGCGCCAGCGTGCCGAGCGGCTGGTGCTGCAGCAAAGCCTGTACCAGAAGCAGCAACAACGGCGTGACGAGCTGCAGCAGTTTATCGACCGTTTTCGTGCCAAGGCCAGCAAGGCCAAGCAGGCGCAAAGCCGGATCAAGGCGCTGGAAAAAATGCAGCAGATCACCCCGGTGCGTGATGCGTCCAGCTATCACTTCACCATCCGTGAGGCTGACAGGACGGCCAGCCCGCTGATCAACGGCTTTGATGTCAGCTGTGGTTATAACGGCAATGCTGTGCTGCAGCATTGCATGTTGTCGATAACACCGGGGCTTAGGCTGGGCCTGCTGGGTGTCAATGGTGCCGGCAAGTCAACGCTGATCAAGACCCTGGCCGGCCTGTTGCCGCCGGTGGCCGGCGAGCTGACCATCTCCGAGTTTTGCCGTATCGGCTATTTTGCCCAGCACCAGCTGGAAGCGCTGGATCTTGATGCCAGCCCGTTGTTGCACCTGCAGCGCCTGTCGCCGGAAGCACGCGAACAGGATTTGCGCAATTTCCTTGGCAGTTTCCGCATTAACGGTGATATGGCCGTCAGCCCGGTGGCACCGTTTTCCGGCGGTGAAAAGGCACGCCTGGCACTGGCAATTATTGCCTGGCAAAAACCCAACCTGCTGCTGCTGGATGAACCGACCAACCACCTTGACCTGGAAATGCGTGAGGCACTGGCCGAGGCCCTGCAGAGTTTCCAGGGTGCGATGATCCTGGTATCCCACGACCGTTACCTGTTGCGCCACTGCGTGGATGAATTCCTGCTGGTCGCCGATGGCGAGGCGCGCAGCTTTGACGGCGAGCTGGATGATTATTACCGCTGGCAACAGGCGCGCCAGACAGCGAGCCGGGCCAGGGCCGATGACAAGCCGCGTGACAATAACAAAAAACAACAGCGCCAGGATGCTGCCCAGCTGCGCCAGAAACTGGCGCCGCAGAAAAAAATCATCGCCGCGCTGGAACAGAAAATCGGCCGGCTGGAACAAGCGCTGGCGCTGATTGAGGAGCAGCTGGCCGACACCGGCCTGTACCAGGATGATCAGCGCGACAGGCTGAGCCGGCTGCTGCAGGACCAGGGGCGGCAAAAAACCGAGCTGGAACAGCTGGAGCAGCAGTGGTTTGACGAGCAGGAAAAACTGGCCGAGCTGGAAACCGCACTGGCCGGCTGATGGTTTTTGTCAGCCTGCTTGCTGTTGTTTGCGGCTGTACAACCGATAGCCCAGTGCCAGCAACACGCAGATAGCGGCCGGCAGTGCCAGCGTCATAAACTGGTATAACGGATATAACAAGGCGCCGATGCTGCCACCGGCAACAAAGCCGCTGATAATCAGCACAAACAGCAGCAGCTTGCGCCTGTCCAGCGCCTCACCACGCAGCATGGCACCGAGCATGATGCCGAGATCGGTTACCACGCCGGTAATATGGGTGGTGCGCACAATCGCACCACTGTAGCGGGTAGCCAGTGCATTCTGCAGGCCACAGGCGGCCGAGGCAAAATAGTGGCCGGCCGCTGCATGGTGCTGCAGAAAAACGATCGCCAGCACCAGCAACAGGCTTTCTGCCAGCAGCAGGGAATCATAATGGCGACCCATACGCAGTGATTCGCCACTGACAAAAAAACCGGACAACATTGATCCGGCCAGAAAGCTGAGCAGGATAGCCAGCAAGTGCAGGCTGTCAGGCAATGGACCGAATACCGCCGTACCTAACAGGGTTGCCGTGCCGGACAGGTGGGATACCGACTGGTGCTGGAAACCCAGCAAGCCAACCGCATTCACCATGCCGGCCAGCAATGCCAGTGTGAATGCGCCGTATTCAACCCAGGCCGGAAGTCGTGTCACTTGCTGCATCCTGATTTGGCGGATTTCCGTGGCGACTGCTGTCGCCACATACGCATGTTGTCAGACTTTTTCCAGTGCCTGGCGGATATCAGCGATGATATCGTCGATATGCTCAATACCTACCGAGATACGCACCAGGTCCTCACTGACACCCGCTTTTGCCAGCTCGTCGGCATTCAGCTGGCGATGGGTAGTGGTGGCGGGATGGCAGGCCAGTGATTTGGCATCACCGATATTGACCAGCCGCAGGATCATCTGCAGGGCGTCGATAAAGCGGCCACCGGCTTCACGCCCGCCCTTGACGCCAAAACTGATAATACCGGACGCCTTGCCACCGGTAATTTTTTTGCAGGTGGCGTGGTAGGGACTATCTGCCAGTGCGGCATAGTTGACCCAGCTGACCTTGTCATGACTTTGCAGGAAGGCCGCGACTTTCTCCGCATTCTCACAATGGCGCTCCATACGCAGGCCGAGGGTTTCCAGCCCCTGCAGCAGGTAAAAGGCATTCTGCGGCGACAATGCCGCACCGGTGTTACGCAACGGCACCACCCGGCAACGGCCGATATAGGCAGCCGGACCCAGCGCTTCGGTATACACCACACCGTGATAGGACGGGTCAGGCTGGTTCAGCATCGGGAAACGTTCGGCATTGGCTTGCCAGTCGAATTTGCCGGAATCAATAATCATGCCGCCAACGGTGGTGCCATGGCCGCCAATGTATTTGGTCAGTGAATGCACAACGATATCGGCGCCCAGCTCAAAGGGCCGGCATAAAAACGGTGTGGCTACCGTATTGTCGACAATCAGCGGCAGGCCGTGGCGATGGGCAATATCAGCCAGCTTTGCAATATCCACCACATTACCGGCCGGATTGCCAATAGACTCACAAAAGATTGCCCGTGTCCTGTCGTCGATGGCGTTTTCAAAACCGGCATAGTCATCGTGCGAAATCATCCGCACCTCAACACCCTGGTTAGGAAAGGTATGGGCAAACAGGTTGTAGGTGCCGCCATACAGCTGGCTGGTGCTGAGGATATTGTCACCAACCCTGGTGATGCACTGGATGGCATAGGTAATTGCCGCCATGCCGGAGGCCAGTGCCAGGCCGCCAATGCCACCTTCCATCTGGGCCAGGCGCTGCTCCAGCACGGCATTGGTCGGGTTCATGATGCGGGTGTAGATATTGCCGGCGACTTTCAGGTCAAACAGGTCGGCACCGTGCTGGGTGTCATCAAAGGTATAGGATGTGGTCTGGTAAATCGGCACCGCCGCCGATTTGGTGGTTGGTTCCGAGCTGTAGCCATGGTGCAGGGCCAGTGATTCCAGTTTCATCAGGGTTGTCTCCTGTAATAACGATGATGGTTCTTTTTTGCCAGGCATGCCCGACAATGACAAATACATGTACCCGTCGATTGTGCCCAAGATTGCTGCAAATTGGTATGCCTTCGTGTTGATAAGCCGGGCGGTATTGCCGACAGTAACGCTTGCATTTGTTTTATTGGCTGCTTACCTTGGTCACCTTCAGCCTGGCAAGGTCAAATTACATGAGTATCAGCTTGAAAACGTATTCCGGTTCCTGTTTGTGTGCGACGGTCAAATTCACACTGCAATGTGAGTTCAGCGGCTTTTATTTATGCCATTGCCGGTATTGCCAGAAAGACACCGGTTCGGCACACGCTGCCAACCTGTTCGCGCAGTCCGCACAGTTAACATGGCTGGCTGGTGAAGACGCCGTCAATCACTTCGTACTCCCGGGAACACGGCATAGCAAAAGTTTCTGCCGGCATTGCGGCTCGGCGCTGCCCTTCGTCCAGCACTCGCCTGCTGTTACGGTAGTGCCCGCCGGCTGTCTTGACGATGAATTATGCCTCAGGCCGACCGCTCATATCTTTACCGACAGCAAGGCTGGCTGGGATACAGAGCTTGCTCTTGTGCCGGCGTTCGGGCATTTGCCGGAATAGTAACCATCACACTGCTGCCAGACGCCGGCAGGCCGCTGGATCAATCACCATACGCAGTATACTTACTCTACCGTAACGGACTTGGCCAGGTTGCGTGGCTGGTCAACATCGGTGCCTTTCAGCACGGCAACATGATATGACAGCAGTTGCAGCGGTATTGTATAAACAATCGGTGCCAGTACTTCCGGCATATGCGGCAGGTTGATCACGGTTACACCCGGCGAGTTGCTGAATCCGGCATTGCGGTCAGCAAAGACAAACAGCTTGCCGCCTCGCGCCTGTACTTCTTCCAGGTTGGATTTCAGCTTCTCCAGCAGTTCATCGTTAGGTGCCACGGCAATAACCGGCATGTCATCATCCACCAGCGCCAGCGGGCCATGTTTCAGCTCGCCGGCTGGATATGCCTCGGCATGGATATAGGAAATTTCCTTCAGCTTCAGCGCCCCTTCCATTGCTACCGGGTACATGATGCCGCGACCGAGGAACAGCGCATGATGCTTGTCGGCCAGTATTTCGAAGGTTTTTTCAATCTCCCTGTCCAGCTCAAGTACCTGTTCAACGTAATACGGCAGCTGCTGCACAGCTGTCAGCATTTCCTGCAGCTGTTGCTGCGACATGCCATTGCGTTTTGCCAGGTGCAAAGTTAACAGTAACAGGGCCACCAGCTGGGTGGTAAAAGCCTTGGTTGAGGCCACGCCGATTTCCGGGCCGGCTTCGGTCATCAGTGCCAGGTCGGATTCTCGCACCAGCGAACTTTGCGCAACATTGCAGATGGTCATTGTCGCGCTGTAACCCTGCTGCCGGGCCATGCGCAGTGCCGCCAGCGTATCGGCGGTTTCACCGGACTGCGACAGCGTCAGCAGCAGTGTATCCGGCCTGACAACAACCTTGCGGTAACGATACTCACTGGCCACTTCCACCCGGCAGATAATATCGGTATAGGTTTCCAGCCAGTATTTGGCCACCATGCCGGCGTGGTAACTGGTGCCACAGGCAACAATCTGTACACTGCGTATCTTGTCAAACAGGCCGCTCGCCTTTTCACCAAATACATTATCCAGCAATACATCAGCATCCAGCTTGCCCTTGACGGTTTCGCGGATAACCTGAGGTTGCTGGTAGATTTCCTTGATCATGAAATGGCGATACTCGCCCTTGTCGACGGTTTCCGCAGATTCATGAATCTGGCTGACAGCACGATCTACCGGCTGGCCGTTATTGTAGATCTGGTAACTTTCTGTGCTGATCTGGGCAATATCGCCTTCTTCCAGGTAGACAAAGCGGTCGGTTACCTGGCGTAACGCCAGCTGGTCTGAAGCAATGAAATTCTCATCAATACCAATACCGATTACCAGCGGACTGCCGCTGCGCGCCACAACCAGTTTGTCAGGTTCCTGTTTGTGGATAACGGCAAGACCATAGGCACCTTTCAGCATCGGTACGATTTTCTGTACGGCCTGCAACAAATTGCCGGCCATGGCGTATTCGCGGTGCAGCAAATGCACAATCACTTCCGTATCGGTTTCTGACAGGAAAACATAGCCTTGCTGTTGCAATTCCTGTTTCAGCTGCTGGTGGTTTTCGATGATGCCATTATGCACCAGTGCGATGTCACCACCGGAGGTATGCGGGTGGGCATTCTCTTCACAGGGTTTGCCGTGGGTGGCCCAGCGTGTATGGGCAATACCTGTCGTGGCATGGTAATCATTTTCGATTACTGCCTGTTCCAGTATGGCAACCTTGCCCGAGCGTTTGCAGACCGCCAGCTCGCCGTTTTCAATCACCGCGACCCCGGCAGAATCATAACCCCGGTATTCCAGCCTTTTCAGGCCTTCGATCAGGATCTTGCTGACTTTTCTGTTGGCTACTGCACCGACTATTCCGCACATATTATTTCTTCTTTGGCCTTGGCCAGCCCTTGATGTTTTTCTGGTTTGCCCTGGCAACCGCCAGTTCTTCGTTGTCTACATCGCGATTGACAGTGGAGCCTGCCCCAACAGTCGCCTTGACGCCAATGGTTACCGGCGCAACCAGTGAGGTGTTGGAACCGATAAATGCCTCGTCGCGGATCACGGTGCGGTGTTTGTTGACGCCATCATAATTGCAGGTAATGGTGCCGGCACCGACATTGACGTTCTCACCAATCTCGGCATCACCGATATAACTGAGATGGTTAACCTTGCTTCCCCTGCCAATCTGCGACTTTTTGGTTTCTACAAAGTTACCGATTTTCACACCACTGGCCAGTTCGGTACCTGGCCGCAGCCGGGCGAACGGGCCGAGCACACAGTCATCACCGATGATGCCTTGCTCAATTATACTGTTAGGCTTGATGACCACATTATCGCCTATAACAACACGGCTTCCTGTTTCACCGATAATGCAGTTGGCACCAATATCAACATTGTGGCCGATGCTGACATCGCCCTGGAAAATGCAGTTGATATCAATGCTGACATCCTGGCCACAGACCAGCTTGCCACGGATATCAATGCGCGCCGGGTCGAGCAGGTTGACGCCCATTTCCATCAGTCGCCCGGCCTGTAATTGCTGCCAGCTGCGCTCCAGTGCCGCCAGTTGTTTCCGGTCGTTGACACCCTGCACTTCCATCTCGCTGACAGTGCAGATGCCGCTGACCTGCAGACCATCGGCAACGGCCAGCTCTACCAGGTCGGTCAGGTAGTATTCCTGCTGGGCATTGTGGTTACCGATTTTTGGCAACAGTTTTGCCAGTACCGTGTTGTCCACTGCCATGATGCCGCTGTTACATTCAGCAATGGTTTTTTGCTGCTCACTGGCATCCTTTTCTTCAACAATACCGGTTACGGCACCATTGTTGTTGCGCAAAATACGGCCATAGCCGTGTGGATTGGCCAGCTTTACCGTCAACAGGGCAAGACGGCTTGCTGTGGTTTCTGCCAGCAGGGTTTGCAGTGACGGGCCTGTCACCAGTGGTACATCGCCATACAGGATCAATGTTTTGCCTTCTGCGGCCAGTGACGGCAGCGCCTGCATCACGGCATGACCAGTACCGAGTTGCTCGGTCTGCAGAATCCAGTTGATGTTGTAGTCCGGGAATGCCTGCTGCACCTTGTCGGCGCCGTGACCTGTCACCACATGCAGGCGACTGTTTCCAATCTGGCCGGCAGTATCAAGGACGTGTGATAACAGCGGTTTGCCTGCCAGTTTCTGCAGCACCTTGGGCAGGCGCGAACGCATACGGGTGCCCTTGCCTGCTGCCAGGATTACAATATCGACCGTCATTTCAGCTGTTCTCCCTCGCTGCGCAAGCGCTATTATGCGCCAACAAAAAAGGGCAGCATAGGCCACCCTTTGATTATTTCTGCCTGCTGCGCCCGCTTAGCTGCCGTATTTCTTGCGCAGCTGTTTCAGTGCCCGCAGCTGTGCTGCCGCTTCGGCCAGTTCGATAGCAGCCCTGCTGTAGTCAAACTCACCGGCCTTGTTGGTGATGGCATGACGGGCCTGTTCCTGCGCCTTCTGTGCTGCAGCTTCATCAATATCTGCTGCACGCAGCGCGGTATCTGCCAGAATCGTTACTGTCGATGGCTGCACTTCCAGATAACCGCCGGAGACGTAGAAAATTTCTTCTTCGCCACCCTGCTTGATTATCTTGACCGGGCCGGGATTCAGGGATGTCAGCAATGGCGCATGGCCATAGAGAATACCCAGATCACCCTGCACACCGGCGGCAACAACCATCTCCACCAGACCGCTGTAGATGGCTTTTTCCGCACTGACTATATCAAGGTGTACTGTCATGACCATTTATATAACCTCAGCCAGAACCATTACAGTTTCTTGGCTTTTTCTACGGCTTCCTCAATGGTGCCGACCATGTAAAAGGCCTGCTCTGGCAGGTGATCGTAATCACCGTTCAGGATACCCTTGAAGCCACTGATGGTATCTTTCAGCGATACGTATTTGCCAGGACTGCCGGTAAACACTTCCGCTACGTGGAACGGCTGGGACAGGAAGCGCTCGATTTTACGTGCACGCTGTACCACCAGCTTGTCTTCTTCAGACAGTTCATCCATACCAAGGATGGCGATAATGTCTTTCAGTTCCTTGTAACGCTGCAGTACGTTCTGTACACCGCGGGCTACATCGTAATGCTCGTTGCCGATCAGCAGCGGATCCAGCTGGCGTGATGTTGAATCCAGTGGATCTACCGCCGGGTAGATACCCTTGGCGGCGATATCACGGCTTAGTACCACGGTTGAATCCAGGTGGGCAAAGGTGGTTGCCGGTGACGGGTCAGTCAAGTCGTCCGCCGGTACGTATACCGCCTGGATCGACGTGATGGAACCGGTCTTGGTTGAGGTAATACGTTCCTGCAGAACACCCATCTCTTCTGCCAGGGTCGGCTGGTAACCTACCGCTGATGGCATACGGCCCAGCAGTGCGGATACTTCGGTACCGGCCAGGGTATAACGGTAGATGTTGTCGACAAACAACAGTACATCACGGCCGTCATCACGGAAACGCTCGGCCATGGTCAGGCCCGTCAGGGCAACACGCAGACGGTTGCCCGGCGGCTCGTTCATCTGGCCGTAAACCATCGCTACCTTGGATTGCTTGAAGTCCTTGACGTTAACAACGCCGGCTTCCTGCATTTCGTGGTAGAAGTCGTTACCTTCACGGGTACGCTCACCAACACCGGCAAATACCGACAAACCGCTGTGCTCGGTGGCGATGTTGTTGATCAGTTCCATCATGTTAACGGTTTTGCCAACACCGGCACCGCCGAACAGACCGACTTTACCGCCCTTGGCAAACGGGCACACCAAGTCGATAACCTTGATGCCGGTTTCCAGCAGCTCATTGGAAGCGGCCAGTTCGTCGTATTTGGGTGCTTTCTGGTGAATCGAGCGACGCTCCTGCTCACCGATCGGGCCACACTCATCAATCGGGTCGCCCAGCACGTTCATGATACGGCCCAGCGTTTCAATGCCTACCGGCACCTGGATCGGGGCCTTGGTGTTTTCGACGCTCAGTCCACGACGCAGACCTTCTGAAGAACCCATGGCAATGGTGCGAACAACGCCGTCACCCAATTGCTGCTGGACTTCCAGGGTCAGGTTGCTTTCCTCAACTTTCAGGGCATCGTAAACCTGGGGCACGGCATCACGTGGAAATTCCACATCGATAACCGCACCGATAACTTGCACGATACGTCCGCTACTCATTTCCGGTTCCTCTTCAAAATTTAAACTGTTTTGGTAGCTCATGGCCTGCTTGCCTTGACTACATGATTCTTAAACAGCGGCTGCACCACTGACGATTTCTGACAATTCCTGGGTAATCGCTGCCTGACGAGCCTTGTTGTAAATCAACTGCAGATCGTCGATCAGGCTGCCGGCGTTTTCAGTCGCATTTTTCATCGCTACCATGCGCGCAGCCTGTTCACAGGCACCATTTTCAACCACTGCCTGGTAGACCTGTGATTCCAGGTAACGGGCCAGCAGTGCATCAAGCAGGGACTTTGGATCCGGCTCGTAAATATAATCCCAGCGATGCTTGGCATGATTTTCTTCTGCCAGTAATGGCAACAGCTGCCTGACATACGGTGTCTGGGTCATGGTGTTGACAAATTCATTGCCGACCAGGAACAGTTTGTCGATACGACCTTCTACAAACGCATCCAGAATGACCTTCACTGCACCGATCAGGTCGGCAATGCTCGGATCTTCACCCAGGTCACGCACATTGGCGACAATATTGGCGCCATAGCTGCCAAAAAAGCCGGCTGCCTTGCCACCAATGGTGCACACGTCAATGCCGACACCTTGCTGGTGGAATTCCTGCATCGCCCTGACTGCCGGCTTGAACAGGTTGGTATTCAGGCCGCCACACAGGCCACGGTCGGTGGATACCACGATAAAACCAACCCGCTTGACCTCACGCTCTGCCATATAGGCATGCTTGTACTCCGGCGTTGAGGCGGCAATATGACCGATCACACCACGAATACGCTGTGAATAGGGTTTGCCGACTTCCATACGCTGCTGCGCCTTGCGCATTTTGCTGGCGGCAACCATCTCCATCGCAGACGTTATCTTCTGTGTGCTTTTGATGCTGCCGATCTGTGTACGTATTTCTTTGGCACCAGCCATGTTTTACTCCCGGTACAGATGCGATCGGGAGAGTCATGCTCTCCCGATCACGGATTACCAAGTCTGTGTTGCTTTGAAGGTTTCAATGGCTGACTTGAACGTTGTTTCAACGTTGTCATCCCATTTGCCGGTGGCAACAATCTCGCTCATCAGTGTGCCGTGTTCCGAGGCCATATAGCCCAGTAACGCCGACTCAAAGCTGAGGATCTTGTTGACTTCGATATCCTTCAGGTAACCTTCGTTGGCCGCGTACAGCATGACCGCCATCTGGGCGATGCTCTGTGGCGAGTACTGGCCCTGCTTCATCAGCTCGGTAACCCGCTGGCCATGATCCAGCTGGGCACGTGTTGCCTCGTCCAGGTCGGAAGCAAACTGCGAGAACGCTGCCAGTTCACGATACTGTGCCAGCGCGGTACGGATACCACCGGCCAGTTTCTTGATAATCTTGGTCTGTGCCGCACCACCTACCCGTGATACCGAGATACCGGCATTCATCGCTGGACGCACGCCGGCGTTGAACATGTCGGTTTCCAGGAAGATCTGGCCGTCAGTAATCGAGATAACGTTGGTCGGTACAAACGCTGACACGTCACCGGCCTGGGTTTCAATGACCGGCAATGCTGTCAGTGAACCTGTCTGGCCCTTGACTTCACCGTTAGTGAATTTCTCAACGTACTCTTCCGATACACGGGAAGCACGTTCCAGCAGACGTGAATGCAGATAGAACACATCACCCGGATAGGCTTCACGGCCTGGCGGACGACGCAACAACAGGGAGATCTGGCGGTAAGCCCAGGCCTGCTTGGTCAAATCGTCATAAATGATCAGCGCATCCTGGCCACGGTCACGGTAGTATTCACCCATGGTGCAGCCGGCAAATGCGGCCAGGAACTGCATCGATGCAGGGTCTGACGCGGTAGCTGCGACAACGATGGTGTGATCCATCGCGCCATGCTCTTCCAGTTTGCGTACCACGGCTGCAACAGACGACGCTTTCTGGCCGATGGCAACATAGATACATTTGATGCCGGAACCTTTCTGGTTGATGATCGCATCAACCGCAATGGCGGTTTTACCGATCTGGCGGTCACCGATGATCAGCTCACGCTGGCCACGGCCGATTGGCACCATTGCATCAATTGCTTTCAGGCCGGTCTGCACCGGCTGGTCAACCGATTTACGCCAGATAACACCCGGTGCAATTTTTTCAATGGCATCGGTCATGCCGGCATTGATCGGGCCCTTGCCGTCAATCGGGTTGCCCAGTGCATCCACTACACGGCCTTCCAGTTCAGGGCCAATCGGTACTTCCAGGATGCGGCTGGTACAACGGCATTTCTGGCCTTCCTGCAGACCCAGATAATCGCCCAGTACAATGGCACCAACGGAATCACGCTCAAGGTTCAGCGCCATGCCGTATACACCACCGTCGAATTCGATCATCTCGCCGTACATAACATCGGCCAGACCATGAATACGAACGATACCATCGGTTACTGAAACGATGGTGCCTTCATTTTTCGCATCACTCTTGATATCAAGGGTTTCAATGCGCTTTTTGATAATTTCACTAATTTCTGACGGATTCAGTTGCTGCATGTTTTATCCCTCAAACCCTACGAATTTATGGATTCTGCGAGTTTGGTTAATCGGCCGCGAATGGAGCTATCAATGACGGTATCGCCCGCCCTGATAACAACGCCGCCTATGAGATTTTGATCGATTGTGGTGTTAACCCTAACATCACAATTCAGTTTGTTTTTCAGGGCCTGGGCCAGTTGCTGTTCCAGCGTGCTGTCAATGGCAAGAGCACTGGTGATTTCCACATCGACACTTTTCTCGGCTTCAGCCTTCAGAGCCTCGAACAGTTGCAGGATTTCCGGCAACAATGCCAGACGCTTGTTTTCTGCCAGAATGCGGACAAAATTCTGTCCATCAGCATCAAGTTCGTCACCACAAATATCAATGACTGATTGTGCCTGCTGGACAGAAGTCAGCGACGGTGAACTCAACAGTATCTGCAGGGTTTCCTGCCGGGTAACAGCTGACAGCAGGCCTAGCATCGTCGACCATTTGGCAAGGCTGCCCTTGCCTGCGGCATAACCAAAGGCTGCCTTGGCATACGGTCTGGCCAGTGTTGTCAAATCTGCCATGTTTACCTCGATTAAAGCTCAGCGGCCAGTTTGTTCAGCAGGGCTTCATGCCGGGAAGCATCCACGGATGACTCCAGCACTTTTTCTGCACCGGCAATCACCAGCGTTGCCAGCTGGCCACGCAGTTGTTCGCGGGCACGATTGACCTGCTGCTCGATTTCGGCTTCAGCACCTGCCTTGATCCTTTCACCTTCAACGTGAGCCTGCTTTTTGGCATCCTCAACGATCTGGCTAGCCCGTTTATTGGCAAGATCAATAATGGCGGCAGCTTCTTCCTTGGCCTGACGCAACTGGCTGGTGACCTTTTCTTTGGCCAGCTCCAGATCACGGTCGGCACGGTCCGCAGCTTCAAGGCCTTCGGCGATGGTTTTCTGGCGTTCGGCCATTGCATTGACAATGACCGGCCAGATGAACTTCATACAAAAGGCAACAAAAACCAGGAACGTGATGGACTGACCGATCAACGTCAAATTTATGTTCATGTCAGCACCTCTGCTTTAATTAACATTAATAAAAGCAAGGTCTGATCAGGCACCAATACCTGGAACAACAACAAACAGCATGTACATGGCAATACCAACACCGATCATTGGTACCGCATCCAGCAGACCGGCGATCAGGAACATTTTGCCCTGCAGCATTGGCGCCATTTCAGGCTGGCGTGCTGAAGTTTCCAGCAGTTTGCCACCCAGCATGGCGAAACCGATAGCGGTACCCAGTGCACAGAAGCTGATCAGCAAAGCAACAGCGATAAGAGCTAAACCCATTTTTTTTCTCCTAAAGTTTCAAGTTTAAAGTTTAAAGTGGTAAATCAAAAATCAGTGCTCGTCGTGTACATCGTGTGCCATACCCATGTAAACCAGGGTAAGCACCATGAACACAAACGCCTGCAGGGTGATGACCAGGATATGGAAGACCGCCCATGCCCATTGCAATACACCGGCAAACAGTCCCAGCGCGAGGCCAGCACTATACATGATTGCAATCAGGATAAAAATGACTTCACCGGCATACAGGTTGCCGAACAGACGCAGTCCCAGTGATACCGGTTTTGCCAGCCAGGAAATCGACTCCAGCGTGAAGTTGATGACCATGATCAGCGGCGCAAACACCAGCCCGATACCGCTGAACTTGGGTTCAAACGGGTGACAGGTCAGCTCTTTGGCAAAACCGAGAAAACCCTTGCGACTGATACTGAACACAATCATCAGCAGGAATACGGTAAAACCCATGCCAACAGTGATGTTTGGATCGGTAGTTGGTACCACCTTGAAGTACAGGTGCGGATCGCCGGCAATCCATGCTGCCAGCTGTGGCAGCCAGTCTACCGGAATCAAATCCATAAAGTTCATCATGAATACCCAGATAAAAATGGTCAGCGCCATTGGTGCAATCATCGGGTTACGGTGATGAAAGGTATCCCTGACATTGTTGTCGATGAACTCAATCACCATTTCAACAAAATTGAGCCAGCCAGTGGGTACACCACTGTGGGCTTTTTTGGCGGCACGCCAGAAGGTAAAACTGAACAGCGCGCCGAGGGCAAAAGCCCAGCCGAGTGAATCCAGGTGCAGGGCCATGAAACCCATGTCGCTGGCTTCCTGGGCAGAATGCGCCAGTACCCACTGTGCCTGTTCGGTGACACTGCCGTCATAACGGGTATAACCTGCCGGCAGTTTGCCGTAGGTCATGTTCTGGAGATGGTGCAGGATATAATCGGTGGAGTTTAGGGTTTCACCTTCAGCTGCCATGGTTGCTACCTGATTTCAAAGTTAAATTCTGTGTCTGCCAACAACCTGCCAGGCTGCCAGCTGATGAACCAGCCACATGAGCGCATAGGCAACAAACAGTAACAGCGGCTCATGTATCGGTAACATCACGAAACTCCAGGCAAACAGCAGCACCGTCAGGATAAATTTGACTGTTTCAGCAATATGAAACCATTGTGCCATCTGTTTTGCCTGCCTGGCACCGCGATAGCGGAATACACACCAGGCAAAAAATAGATTGGGGACAAGAAAAATGGCGCAGCCGGCAAGTAATGATGTCAGCCCGGCCGGATAAAGCTGGCTGATGGCCAGCCCGAGCAGCATACAAACCAGCGTATCGACGGCAACAATCCGGTGCACCGGAGGCCTGGGTATACCCGCTGATCGAGGTCTGCTCAAACGCCTTTCTTACCCCTTATTACCTGTTTTTACCGTTTCTGTCGGCAAAACGAGGCGCATTATAGGGACATTGGCAGACCCCTTCAAGCGTTTTTGGCGGCTTTTTGCCAGCCGCCGGCGCCGTTATTACACCGGTTATATCAAGACAATGTATTGATAACTAAAGAAATATATTTAACGCCGCAAATGGGCCAGTACGCCGTCCAGTTCATCGAGGCTGCTGTAACGAATCACCAGCCTGCCCTTGCCCTTGCCACCGTGCTGCACCATGACCGGTGCACCGAGTTTTTGTGACAATTCGTTTTCCAGCTGGCGTATATCCGCATCCGGCTCGGTTTTGGCCTGGTTTTTTTGCTGATCCTGTTCCTGGTGCAGGCGACGGACCATGGATTCTGTCTGGCGAACCGACAGGCTTTTGGCGACCACATTCTTGGCTGCCATGGACTGCAATTGCTGCGGCAGGCCAAGAATGGCACGTGCATGACCCATTTCCAGGTCGCCATGTTCCAGCATTCGCCGTACATCATCACGCAAGCTCATCAGGCGCAGCAGGTTGGCGATGGTCGAGCGCGATTTGCCGACCGCACTGGCAATTTCCTGTTGTGTCAGTTCAAATTCCTGTTGCAGGCGATGCAAGGCCATCGCCTCTTCCATCGGGTTCAGATCTTCCCGCTGGATATTCTCGATCAGCGCCATCGCAATGGCGGCTTCATCCGGCACATCCTTGATGATGACCGGTACTGTATCCAGCCCGGCCAGCTGGCTGGCACGCCAGCGTCGTTCGCCGGCAATGATTTCATAACGCTGCTCACCCACCGGACGTACCACAATCGGCTGCATGACGCCCTGTGCCTTGATTGAGTTGGCCAGTTCTTCCAGTGCTTCCGGTGACATATCCCTGCGTGGCTGGTACTTGCCACGCTGCATGAATTCCACCGGCAGTTCACGCATCAGGCCGTTGTCTGATGTACTGGCTGCTGGTTGCGGGCTGTCGGTTGCCGGTTTGCTGGCGCTGGCTCCCAGCAGTGCATCCAGCCCGCGGCCGAGACCTTTTTTCTTACCCGCCATGCTGTTGCTCTCTGTCTGTTTTCGGTTTGTTCCTGCGAATGATTTCACCGGCGAGGGCCAGATAAGCCAGCGCACCACGTGATGCCTTGTCATACTGGATGACCGGCAGGCCATAGCTGGGGGCTTCTGCCAGGCGCACATTGCGCGGAATGCAGGTACGGTAAACCCGGTCACCAAAGTGTGCTGTCAGTTGCTCGGAGACTTCCCGGGTCAGGCTGTTGCGCGGATCAAACATGGTGCGCAGGATGCCGTCAATCTGCAGTTGTGGATTGGCAACCTGGCTGACCCGCTCAATGGTCTGCATCAGATCGGTCAGCCCTTCGAGGGCAAAATATTCACACTGCATGGCAATCAGCACACCGTCTGCGGCAGTCAGGCCGTTAATCGTCAGCATGCTCAGTGATGGCGGGCAATCAAGGATAATAAAATCATAACGCCCTTTGACCGTTTGCAGGGCCATGGCCAGCCGTTTTTCCCGCTGTTCCATATCCAGCAGGCCAATCTCGGCTGCGGTCAGGTCGGCATTGGCGCCCAGCAGATCGTAGCCGGCCTCGGTGCCAAAGATGATGGCATCATCAATGTCACATTCTCCCATCAGTACATCAAACACGCCCAGTTGCAGCTGGTGCTTGCTGACACCGCTGCCCATGGTGGCATTGCCCTGTGGATCAAGATCCACCAGCAGCACACGTTTGCGCGTAACAGCCAGGGATGCGGCCAGATTGGTCGCCGTGGTCGTCTTGCCCACCCCGCCCTTCTGGTTGGCGACCGCAATAATTCTGGTCACAGTTATCCCCGTGGTGATTGTGAAATGATGATGAGATGGCGATCAAAATGATTGCCCGGCCAGGTAATGGGCAAAACCTTATAAGGTTTTTTTATTTCCTGCAACTCCGATTCCGGGTACTGGCCTTTCATGGCATAGAAATGCCCGCTTGCTGCACAAAAGTGTTCACTGCCGGCCAGCATATCGGCCAGGCTGGCAAAGGCACGGCTTAATACCGCATCATAGGCTTGCTCCGGCCGGAATGTTTCCACCCGTTCATTCACCACGGTGACATTGTCCAGTGCCAGCTGGTTTTTTACCTGTTGCAGGAAACGGGTTTTTTTGCCGTTGCTGTCCAGCAGGGTGATCTCCTGTTGCGGCAGCATAATAGCCAGCGGTATGCCTGGCAGCCCGGCACCGGTTCCCACATCAATCCATCGTTCGCCGTCAATAAAAGGCGCTATGCTGAGACTGTCCAGCAGATGCTTTTCCAGCATCTGGTCAATATCCCTGACTGCTGTCAGATTATATGCCTTGTTCCATTTGACTAACAGTTTTATATATTCTTCCAGTTTTCCCCTGGCTGAATCATCTGCTGCCATACCAAGCAGTTTAAGTATTGCACTTATCTTATCCGTTAATTCAGGCAATTTTTTCACGCCCCAGAAAACCATTCTTTTTCATATATACCAGCAGCAGTGAAATCGCTGCCGGTGTCACGCCCGGTACCCGTGACGCCCTGCCAAGCGTTTCAGGCCTGGCATCTGCCAGTTTTTGTTTTACCTCATTGGACAGTCCTTCGATAGATGAATAATCAATACTGTCACCTATCGGGGTATTTTCATAACGACGGAACCGGTCAATTTCTTCCTGTTGCCTGGCAATATAGCCTTCATACTTGCCCTGGATTTCCACCTGCTCAATCACGCTGTTATCAGTGATGTCACTGCCGCTGATCCGGGCAATATCGGCATAACGCACAT
>DATCSZ010000224.1:0-3380 GCA_036568205.1 Pseudomonadales bacterium | reverse complement strand
ACAGATGTATCCAAAAAGGCGGTAAAGGAAGTGCTGGAAGAGATTGAGGACTTTCTGGAAGAGCGTCAGCGGCCGGATCGCCGGGTGGCGCATGACCCGACCAATCCCTACAGCCACCCGGACAAGGACCGCCGTCGTGGTATCGATCGACGCCAGCAGAAAAACCCGGCTTCCTGAGTTTTTTCACCTGTTTCAGCCTGCACAGTAACGGACGCCGTAGGCCACTACCATCACCGCCAGCAGGATGCCGAAAATGCGGTGATATTTCTGCATTTGTGCCTCGTCGACCGGCTTGGCAATTTTCTCGATCAGCGGCAATAACACAAACAGGCTGGCAAACAGTAATGCCAGGACCAGCAGCAGGTTGTTCATGGTTTTTTCCCGTTCAGCAGCAAGGTGACACCGGCATTGTGCAGCAGGTGTGCTTCCTGCTGCAGGTCGGCCAGGCTCATCGGGTGACGCTGCAGCCAGCTGTCACTGATACCCAGTGACAAAACGCCGTTGGCAAATGCCAGCTGCATTTTTTTCGGCAATACCGGTTTGCTGCGCCGGCGGCAGAACAGAAAGGCCAGCCGCAGGGCAATCAGCAGCCGTTTGTCGTGGCTGACGCGGTAATGGGCAGCACTGTCACGGATCTTGCGCCGGTGGTTGCCGACCAGGTAGGCGATGCTTTGCTGCATTTGCCGTGAAAATCCCGGCATAAAACTGTTTTCAACAATATAGGCACCGTGTTTCTGGTAGCCGTTGTGGTTGATCGGCAGGCCGATCTCGTGCAGCGCGGCAGCATAGCCCAGCAGTGCGGCACGCTCTTCACGACCGGCCTGGCGGCTGTCCAGCTGGGCCAGGAAAGCCTGGGCCAGTTCGCTGACCCGCTCGGCCTGGCGCACATCAACCCGGTATTGCTGCTGCAGCTGGCGGATGGTTTTTTCATGCCGGCCCTTTTGCACCACCATGCCGGCCATTTCATAAATAATGCCTTCGCGGATGGCATGGTCGGTGCTGTGCATTTCACGGATGCCGAATTCAATAAACAGCGCATGCAGGATGGCCAGCCCGCCAGCCAGGATGTTGCGCCGGCTGTCACTGAGGCCACGGAAATCCAGTGCATCACAGTGGCCGCAATCCTGGATCGCCTCGGCCAGCCGTTCAATACCGGCCAGCGTGATCAAAGGCTGCTGGTAATGCTGTTGCAGCACATCATGCACGGCACGGATGGTGCCGGAGGCGCCGACAGCTTCTTTCCAGCGCGAGCTGCGGATGCCGTGGGCAATGTCCTGGATATCCAGCCGGGCTGCTGTCAGTGCTTTCTGGTAGCGTTTGCGGCTGATGCGGCCGTCGGCAAAAAAACGGCGGGTTAACGACACGCAGCCGAGATGCAGGCTTTGCAGCTGTTCCGGCTCCAGCCGGCCGACCACACATTCGGTGGAGCCGCCGCCGATATCGATAATCAGCCGGCGTTTTTGCGGGCTGTAATCCTTGCTGACACCGAGATAAATCAGCCGTGCCTCCTCTACCCCGGAGATGATGTCAATCGGTGCATTAAGCAGGCGTTCCGCCTGTTCCAGCAGCGTGTCGGCATTTTTGGCCTGGCGCAATGTGCTGGTGCCGGTGACGCGCAGGTAACGGCGGTCGACCGCCTGCAGCCGGTCGGCAAACAGCGCCAGTGCGTCCAGCGCGCGGCTGATGGCTTCCGGCGACAGGGTTTTGTCCGATTGCAGGCCGGCAGCCAGTTGCACGGAAACCTTGAGGCTGTCGATCACCACCAGTTGCTCATCATTGAAGGTGGCCACCAGCAGGTGAAAACTGTTGGAGCCAAGATCCAGTGCTGCGTATACCGGTGATGAAGTCAAATGTACTACCTGTTTCTGGTCAGGGGCGGGCGGCAGACGGAATTTGCACCGGCCCGGCTAACAATGCTGTTATTGTTACGGAGATGGCCTATGATCAGCAAGTGTTATTGCCCTGAAGCGGTAATGACCGTTGTCATCAAACCGTCACGTCGCCGCTTTATGATTGCGGCGCCAAGCGTCGATACAGAGAAAGGACCATGAGTGAAGAGTTGCCGCTGATACCCAAGGAATTGTCCTGGTTGTCGTTCAATGAACGGGTATTGCAGGAGGCAGCTGACCGCAATGTGCCGGAGATCGAACGGCTGCGTTATCTGGGGATTTTTTCCAACAACCTGGACGAATTCTTTCGTGTGCGGGTGGCGGATGTGCGCAAGCTGGCAGCCTTCAGCAAAGGCGAAAAAAAGCAGCGTTACAATGAGCTGCTGGAAGATATTCGCGACAAGGTCGACGAACTGCATGGCCACTTCACCCGCATTTACCTGGATACCCTGCGTGACCTGCGCAAGCGCAAGATCTACCTGATTGATGAAAAACAGCTGGATGAGCACCAGGACGATTATGTGGCGCGTTATTTTCGCAAAACGGTATTGCCACGCCTGTCGCCGTTTTTGCTGGATGAAAACCTGCTGTTGCCGGCCCTCAATGATGAGGAAATCTATTTCGCCATTCGCCTGCAGCTCTGTGATGGCACGGTACGTTATGCGATTGTGCAGATTCCCAGCAACCGCCTGCCGCGTTTTGTCGAGATTCCGCAGCGCAAGGCACGCCGGCAAAAGGGCAGCCATGTGTTTATTGTGCTGGACAATATTATCCGCCATTGCCTGCCGGATGTGTTCCTCGGCATTTTTGCCATTGATCGTGCCGAGGCCTATACCTTCAAGCTGACCCGTGATTCCGAGCTGGAGCTGGGCGACGGTATCAGCCAGAGCCTGGTCGACAAGGTGTCGCAAAGCCTGCAAAAACGAAAAAAGGCCGATCCGGTGCGTTTTATCTATGACGACAAGATGCCGGATGACCTGCTGGAGGCGCTGAAAAAACGCCTCAGCATCGGTGTGGTGGATACCCTGATGCCCGGCGGTCGTTACCATAATTCCAAGGATTTTATGGATTTTCCGCTGATTGGCCCAAAATACCTGCAATACCCGCAGTGGCCGCCGGTGGCGGTCAATATGGCGGCGGCCGACAATATTTTTGAGGCCATCCGCCAGCGTGATATTGCCATGTATTATCCCTATCACTCGTTCAGTGTGGTGGTGCGGTTCCTGAAAACCGCCGCCATTGACCCGGATGTGCGCAGCATTCATGCCTGCCTGTACCGGGTGGCGCAGGATTCACAGATTGTTGATGCCCTGATCAACGCCTCGCTGAATGGCAAGCAGGTGACGGTGGTGGTGGAGCTGCAGGCACGTTTTGACGAGGCCAATAACATCCGCTGGGCCGAGCGGCTGACCGAGGCCGGCGCGCGGGTGATTTTTGGTGTGCCGGGCATCAAGGTGCATGCCAAGGTATTGCTGGTTTCGCGGATGGAAA
>DATCSZ010000223.1:0-13752 GCA_036568205.1 Pseudomonadales bacterium | reverse complement strand
CTGCGATTCCATAAGCACTCCCCGTTTACAATTCAACACAATCAAATAACTGACCCAGATGGTCAATAATGGCCAGCGGCTGGTGTTTTTCCAGCTGGGCCGGTGCGTGGGCGCCGTAACTGACGGCCACACTGCGAACCCCGGCATTGACCGCCATGGCCAGGTCAAATTCCGTATCACCGACCATCACTACCGCATCCCTAGGCACCGCCAGCTCATCCATCAGCTCCAGCAACATGCGCGGGTGTGGCTTGGAGGCCGTCTCGTCAGCACAACGGCTGGCAGCAAACCGTTGCTGCCAGTTCAGCCTCTCCAGCACCCTGTCCAGGCCACGCCGGCTTTTGCCGGTGGCAATGGCAACATGATGGCCGGCCGCCCCCAGTCGCCCGAGCGCCTCCTCCACGCCATCAAACAGAGAGCAAGGCGTCTGATCTGCCTCAATATAGGCCTGCGAATACGCCTGGGCATATGCCGTATGCGCAGCGGCCGGCAGCTCCGGATATAGCTGCGCTATTGCCTCCGGCAGACCAAGGCCGATGATCTGGCGATAGGTCTGTGCATCTCGCTGCGGCAAACCGATGACATCGGCTGCCTGCCCGAGACAGGCAACAATTTTACCCGCCGAATCAATCAGCGTTCCATCCCAGTCAAATACCACCAGTTTTCTGTCCACGACTTACCTCTCACTGCTGACGCAAACGTGCCAATACCCGCTGCAAATCATCCGGCAGCGGCGCCACAACATGAATACGACCAATGTCCGGCAAATCCAGCTCCAACTCACTGGCATGCAAAAACAGACGCTCAAGGCCGATACTTTTCAGCCACGCGTCATCATCCCGGTTACCGTACTTGCTGTCACCCAGCAACGGAAAACCGGCATACTGGGCATGCACCCGAATCTGGTGGGTGCGTCCGGTCACCGGCATCGCCCGGATCAGGGTGGCACCGGCAAACAGCTCGGCAATGTCAAAGCGGGTCAGCGATGGCTTGCCATCCGCGCTGACCCTGACCATACGTTCACCACTTTGCAGGATGTTTTTATCCAGCGGCGCATCAACCAGGGTCTTGCGTCGCGGCCAGCGCCCCTTCACCAGTGCCAGATAGGTCTTTTTCAGGGTCTTGTCACGCAGCTGCTGGTGAATCATGCGCAGCGCAGAGGCTTTTTTACAGATAATGGTACAACCGGAGGTATCACGGTCCAGCCGGTGCGCCAGCTCAAGCCGCCGACATTCCGGGCGCATTGCCCGCACCACTTCAATCAGGCCATAATCCAGGCCGCTGCCGCCATGCACCGCCAGCCCCGACGGCTTGTTGATGATCAACACATCATCGTTTTCAAACAGGGTGGACTCGGCCAGCTGCGCCTGCCAGTGCTGCGACACCGGCCTGACCTCGGTCTCGGCCACCTGCAGTGGCGGCAAGCGCAACTGGTCACCCGCCTGCAGGCGGTAATCCGGTTTGGCGCGTTTTTTGTTAATCCGCACCTCACCGTGACGCAAGGCGCGGTAAACCCGCGACTTGGGCACCTTGCGAAAACAACGGAACAAAAAATTGTCCAGCCGCTGCCCCGCGTCATCGACACCAATACTGATATGACCAACCTTGCCGGCTTGCTGCTGTTCGTTTTCCATTGCCTGATGTAATCGTTTGATGCGGCGAATAATTGTGCTATATTCGCCCGCTGTAGGGTGCAGGGTTAACAACGCCTGAATCAAAAGCGGCGAGCCCAGTCAATTTGCCAGAAAGATCAAGAGCGCGCCCTACCGAAAGATCCGGTGTTACTTGTCGTAAAAACTGACACATTGTAACAGAGTACAAGTAACGAGAGTACAACCTGTGGATTGAACACAGGTGCAGCCAAACAAGAATTGATGCAGCCTGCCTGTCAAGCCAATACGGCAAACAGGCAGGCACCAAAACATGTGGCGACTTACACGACCCTTTGCGGCCAGCCAGACTGCATGTTTCCCCGCTATAAACTCCGTGAACACCCGTAGCGGAGTTGTTCTGTGATTGCCTGCCCTGGGTTCCGTCCGAAGATGGAAACCAATCACCATGAAAAGAATGTTAATCAACGCAACCCAGCAGGAAGAGTTGCGTGTAGCGCTTGTGGACGGGCAAAAACTGTACGATCTCGACATCGAAAACCGCAGCCGCATCCAGAAAAAGGCCAGCATTTTCAAGGGCAAAATCACCCGTGTTGAACCCAGCCTTGAAGCCGCCTTTGTCGAGTTCGGCGCTGAACGGCACGGCTTTTTGCCACTGAAAGAGATTGCCCCGCAGTATTTCAGCCGCTCACCCGGCGGCGACGGCAAAATCAAGATCAAGGAAGTCGTCAAGGAAGGCACTGAAGTCATCGTCCAGGTCGACAAGGAAGAGCGCGGCAACAAGGGCGCCGCACTGACCACCTTTATCAGCCTGGCTGGCCGCTACATGGTGCTGATGCCAAACAATCCGCGCGCCGGCGGCATTTCACGCCGTATTGAAGGTGAGGAGCGCGATGAACTGAAAGCCAACATGAACCTGCTGGAAATCCCCAACGGCATGGGCGTGATTGTGCGTACTGCCGGCATTGGCAAAACCCATGAAGAGCTGCAATGGGATCTCGACTACCTGCTGCAGGTCTGGAGCGCCATCACCCAGGCCGCCGACGAACGCCCTGCCCCGTTCCTGATTTTCCAGGAGAGCAATGTCATCATCCGCACCCTGCGCGATTACCTGCGCCAGGATATTGGCGAGGTGTTAATCGACACCCGGGAGGCCTATGACGAAGCGATTGCTTTTGTCCGCCAGGTAATGCCCAGCTATGAAAGCAAGATTCGCCTGTATGACGACAAGGTACCCCTGTTCAATCGTTACCAGATTGAAGCCCAGATTGAAACGGCCTATGAACGTGAAGTCAAACTCCCTTCAGGCGGCTCGATAGTTATAGACCCGACCGAAGCCATGCTGTCGATCGATATCAACTCGGCGCGTGCCACCAAGGGTGGTGATATTGAAGAAACCGCCCTGCAGACCAACCTTGAAGCTGCCGACGAGATTGCCCGCCAGCTGCGCCTGCGCGACATGGGCGGCCTGGTTGTGATTGATTTTATCGACATGATGCAGGCCAAAAACCAGCGCCAGGTGGAAAGCCGTATGAGCGAGGCGCTGAAAATTGATCGTGCACGGGTACAGGTTGGTCGTATCTCGCGCTTTGGCCTGCTGGAAATGTCCCGCCAGCGCCTGCGTCCATCGCTGGGCGAAACCAGCTCGATTGTCTGCCCACGCTGCAGCGGCCAGGGCACCATCCGTGCCACCCGCTCACTGGCCCTGTCCATCCTGCGCCTGATCCAGGAGGAAGCCAGCAAAGGTGCCAGCATGGAGGTGCGCGCCAATGTACCACTGGATGTCGGCATCTTCCTGCTGAACGAAAAACGCACCGAGATCAACGACATCCAGTCACGGCACAACACCCGCATCATCATCATCCCCAACCCGAACCTGGAAACGCCGCATTTTGACGTGCAGCGCATCAAGGCGTCGGACATGGAAGGCAATGGCGAACAGCTGAGCTATGACATCAGCCGCGACATGACCAAGGAAAGCGAAAGCCTTGACATTGCCCTGGAAGAACCGGTGCAGCAGCCTGCTGCCGCAATCAAGCTTATCCAACCTGCCGCACCGGCACCGGCGCCCGCCCCTCGTGCTGAAACCCCGGCCCGTGAAGCCGAGAAAAAAGTCGGCCTGTTCAAGCGTTTTGTCAACTCCCTGTTTGGCGAATTTGTCGAACCGCAGAGCAGCGAACCCGCCCAGGAAAGCAAACCGGCCAAACGTGAAAGCAGCGCAGAACGGCCAAAAACCGGCAACCAGCGCAGCAACAATAATCGCCGCAGCGGCCAGGGCAACAACCGCAACCGCTCGCAGCAGAACCGCAACCGCAACAAACGTCCTGACGAAGCAGCAGCCGTTGACCAGCAAAACATCCGTGACACAGCCGTGCGCGACAAGGACACAGCCGCCACCAAACCAGCCAGCGACAACCGCGACAAAAACAGCGCCGATACCGACAATGCACCGCAGGCCCGGCAGCGCCCGCCACGCTCGCGCAACCGCAGTGGCCAGAACCAGCGTCGTGAACGCAACAAGGAACAGCTGAACGAAACAGCGGATACCAGCGCAACCGACAACAACACGCCAGTGACGGCTGAGCAACCGGCCATGCCGGCTGCTGAAAAGCCACAAGCAGCACCCGCTGCCAAACCGGCGGAAGCGGCAACAGCCGAGGCTGAGACACAAGCTGCAGCAGCGGAAGAAGCAACCCCGGCAGCACCTGTCGAGCCGGCAACACCTGTTGAGCCAGCGGCCAAGCCTGCAGCCGGCAATGACAAGCCGGTGCCGCGCTCGACCGCGCGCGCCAGCAATGATCCTCGTGACAATCCGCGTCCTGCCCACACCGATATTACGTCGATTGCCTGGCAGCCAGCCGAGTTGCCACCACTGGTATTGCCACAACCTACCCGGCCGGCACCCGAGCGCGCCGCCAACGACCCGCGTGGCCCGCGCCAGGCTGCCCCGCAGCAACGCAGCGCAGGCGACCAGGCATAAAAGCTTGCTGATCCGCTTGCACATGGCAAGCGGATCAGTATAATGCGTTTCTCTTTTGCGGTGGGCTGGCTGAGTGGTCGAAAGCGGCGGTCTTGAAAACCGTTGAACCGAAAGGTTCCCGGGGTTCGAATCCCTGGCCCACCGCCACTTTTTTTCGCCATCATCCGCCCTCCTTCACGGAATTTTTTACCCCACGCACCGTCAAAGCAGCCGTTACAACAAGGCTTGCAATTGCACGGTGTGTTTGTCATATTGCGGGCCACACGCTGGCTAACCCCTGGAGAAAACCATGCAACCGAACAACACCCTTTTTGAATCAACGCAAAGCTCTGCCGTTGCCGTCAACAAGGTACTGAAAAACACCTATATGCTGCTCAGCCTGACCATGCTGTTCAGCGCACTGATGGCCGGTGTTTCAATGATGATGAATGTCGGCGTCGGTGCCCACTTGCTGGCATCCATTGGCGCAATTGCACTGATCTGGTTTGTGCTGCCACGCACCGCCAATTCGGAAAAAGGCATTATCACCGTGTTTGCGTTTACCGGCCTGCTGGGTTTTGGCCTTGGCCCGGTTATCAACCACTACCTGCATACCGCCAACGGCAGCCAGATTGTCATGCAGGCACTGGCCGGCACCGGCATTATTTTCCTCAGCCTGTCTGCCTATGTGATGACCAGCAAAAAGGATTTCTCCTTCCTGGCCGGCTTCCTGATGACCGGCATGATCATTGCCGTGGTCGCGATGATTGCCAACATCTTCCTGCAGATTCCAGTGCTGAGCCTGAGCATCTCTGCCGTGGTGGTGTTTATCATGTCCGGTTTTATCCTGTTTGAGACCAGCCAGATCATCCACGGCGGCCAGCGCAACTACATCCTGGCAACCGCCTCGCTGTACCTGAGCATCTACAATATCTTTGTCAACCTGCTGCATATCCTCGGCGTAATGGAAGACTGAGCCACAGCACGCCTGTGCAAGGCCTCGCATTGCGGGGCCTTTTACGTTAAACAACAGCATGTCTTCATCCATCGCCATCATGATTCTTGCCAGCCCCGGCGGCGCTGCCAGCAGCCACACGGCGCTGGCGTTTGTCCGCTCGGCGATCCGCCAGGGCTACCGTATCCAGTGCCTGTTTTTTTATCACGAGGCAGCCCAGCTGGGCAGCAGCCTGACCGTCAGCAACCAGGATGAAATCAACCTGCCGGCCTGCTGGCAGGCACTGATTGCCGAACACCGGCTTGAAGCGGTGGTCTGCATCGCCTCGGCACTGAAACGCGGCATTATTGATGACGATGAAGCCCGGCGTTACCAGAAAAACGCCGCCAGCCTCGACAGCCGCATGACACTGGCCGGGCTGGGACAATGGATTGAGGCGGTGCGGCTGGCCGATCGCCATATTGTGTTTCCCTGCTGATGAACTGCCTGTTTATCCTGCAGCACAGCCCCTATGGCAGCTCACTGGCGCGTGAAGCGCTGGACATGGCACTGGCCTTCGCCGCTTTTGATCACAAGGTTGATGTGCTGTTCAGCGGCGACGGTGTGCTGCAACTGCTGCCGCAGCAGGACAGCAGCCCGCTGCAACAGAAAAACATCGGCAAAACCCTGGCCGCGCTGGCGATGTACGACATCAATAATGTCTATGTCAGCGACAGCGCGCTTGCCCGGCGTGGCCTGGCTGCCGCACAGCTGGCAATTGCCGTAACGGCAGTGGATGACGATGCCATTCGCCAGCTGATCAACAAAGCCGACAAACTGGTCAGCCTGTAATGCATCTCTACCTGCTCAGCCAGTCACCGTTCAACAGCGAGGCCTTTGCCAGCACACTGGCGCTGGCCACCGCTGACGATACCGTCATGTTGATCAACGATGCCGTTTATGCCGCCCTGCCCGGCACTGCCATCAGTGCCAGCATCGCCGCTCACCCGGCCCGTTTTATGGCACTGGATGATGACCTGCTGGCACGCGGCGTTGACGCCAGCCCGTCACCGATCACGGTGATCGACATGGATGCATTTGTGCGATTGGTGTTTGCCGCCCGCCACTGCATTACCGGGTACTGAGCATGTTTGATGATGAAGGTTTCCTGCTGGATATCAACGACTGGACACCGGCAATGGCAGAGCAGATAGCCACTGCCGAAAACATCACCCTGGCTGATGCCCACTGGCAGATCATCGAGCTGGCGCGCCTGTACTACCGAACCTTTGACATCTCCCCGGAAATGCGCCCCTTTGTCAAATGGGTAGGCCAGCAGGCCGGCGCCGACAAGGGCAAAAGCCTGTACCTGCTCAGCCTGTTCCCTGGCAGCCCGGCCAAACGCATCAGCAAGATTGCCGGCCTGCCAAAACCACCCAACTGTATCTGAGCCATGAGCACACTGACCAACGAACACCCGTTTGCGCAATACGTGCGTATTCTCGGCAAGGGCAAAACCGGTTCCCGCTCGCTGAGCCGCGAACAGGCGCGCACCGCCTTTGCAATGATCCTGGCCGGCCAGGCCAGGCCGGAGCAGATCGGCGCCTTCTTAATGCTGCTGCGGGTCAAGGAGGAAAGCGCGGAAGAACTGGCCGGTTTTGTCGAGGCAGCCCGTGACCTCATCCAGGCACCTGACGATATTACCGTGGATATCGACTGGTCCAGCTATGCCGGCAAACGCCAGCAGCTGCCGTGGTTTATTGCCTGCCTGTTGCTGCTCGCCGATCATGGCTACCGGGTGCTGGTGCATGGCGCACGTGGCCATACTGAAGGCCGCCTGTACTGCGAAGATGCCTTTGTTGCGCTGGGGTTACCGGTAGCCCGTAACTGGCACGATGTCGCCGCCCAGCTGGACAGCGAGCGGCTCAGTTTTTTGCCGATCGACGCCTTGTGCCCGCCCCTGCAGCAGCTGATTGACATGCGCAGCCTGTTTGGCCTGCGCTCGCCGGTACACACCTTGTGCCGGCTACTGAACCCGCTGAGTGCACCGTACAGCCTGCAATCGGTGTTTCATCCGGCCTATGCCGACAGCCACCAGCAGGCGGCCGCGCTGCTGGGCCAGGCCAATATGGCGGTATTCAAGGGCGAAGGCGGCGAGATCGAGCGCAAGCCCGGCGCCGACTGCCTGGTTAAAAGCCTGGTTGAGCACAGCCCCGGCCAGGAAAAATGGCCGCGCCTTGACCACGGCCGCAGTGACGATGAGGCGCAGCTGGACAGCCGCTTGCTGGCAGCGGTCTGGAACCGCCAGCAACCCCATGCTTATGCTGACGACGCCGTGCCCGGCACCCTGGCCGTTGTGCTGAAACTGATCAAGCCGCAGCTTGACCAGCCATCAGCACTGGCCGAGGCCCGCCAGATGTGGCAACAACGCCGTCCGCGCCACTTTACCGCCGGTGCCTGACAATGCCTTTATCCACCTTCCAGCCCGACCGTTATCACGCCCTGTTGCAGGCCAAACAACAGCATCTGGCCGAGCTGCTGCAGCCGTTTTACCAGGGACCGCTGGCAATTCATGATTCACCGCCCCTGGGCTTTCGCATGCGTGCCGAATTCCGTTTCTGGCAGGATGGTGATGACGGCTGGTATGCGATGTTCCCGAAGGGCCAGCCGGACAGCCCGCAACGCATTGACAACTTCCCGGTAGCGGCAGCGCAGATCAACCGGCTGATGCAGGCCGTGCGTGATGCCGTGCTGCAGCAGCCCTTGCTGAAACAGCGCCTGTTCCAGGTCGAGTTCCTGTGCAGCCAGAAAAGGGAGGCGCTGGTAACGCTGATTTATCACCGGCCACTGGATGATGCCTGGCAGGCCGAAGCCACTGCGCTGGCCAGCCGGCTGGGCTGCCATATCATTGGCCGCAGCCGCCGGCAAAAACGGGTTATCGGCCAGGATTATATTGACGAAACCCTGCAGGTGATGGGCCGCAGCCTGCATTACCGCCAGCACGAAGGCAGCTTTACCCAGCCCAATGCCGCGGTGAACGAAAAAATGCTCGCCTGGGCCTGCCGGCAGGCCGGTGACAGCAGCGGGCGTGACCTGCTGGAACTGTACTGTGGCAATGGCAACTTCACTGTTGCACTGGCCGACCGCTTCCGCCGGGTGCTGGCCACCGAAATCAGCAAAACCTCGGTGCAGGCAGCACGCCACAATTTTGCTGCCAACGGCATCAACAATGTACAGATAGCGCGCATGTCCAGCGAGGATTTCACCATTGCACTGAACGGTGAGCGACGCTTTCGCCGGCTGGACGATGAAGGCATTGTGCTGGCTGAGCATGATTTTTCCACCGTGCTGGTTGATCCACCACGCGCCGGCCTGGATGACGGCACGCTGGCCCTGCTGGCCCGCTTTGAGCGCATTATCTACATCTCCTGCAATCCACACACCCTGGTTGCCAACCTGGCGCAGCTGGCAGGCAGTCACCAGGTGCTGGCGGCAGCGCTGTTTGACCAATTCCCGTACACCGACCATATCGAAACCGGCGTGGTGCTGGAAAAGCGCAATTGAAGTGGCGTTCAGTTTTCCACAAAAACTGTGGATAACTTTTGGGATAAGCTGCCCGCAACAGCGGACAAGGCCCGTTACTGCAGGCAGGCGGACAAACTGGCTGATTTTTGACCAATTTTGTATTTTTCCTTAAATTTCATTATGTTATAAAAAATCAATAGGCTTTTTACGGATTTGTTCAACTTTTTTTATGTCACATTTTGCTCAAGTAGCCAACTGTGCATAAAAAAACACCGCATGCACCAAAAAGCAGCCGGCGCGGCACTTCACAGTGCAGGAAACCCCCGCACCCGGCGCCATCTGCAAGCTGTTAACCGGCATTTTCCGCCCGCACAGCTGTGCTTTGCGCTAGAATAGCCACTTTTTTTGCAAGCCATACAATGACCAAGCTGCTTTCCATCCAGCCAGAACAAATCCCCGCCAGCCCCGGCCAGAAAAAGTACTGGAGCGGCCTGCATGGCAGCGCCGCCGCACTGGCCATTGCCGAGCTGGCTGCCAGCCACCCGGCGACGATACTGGTGATTTGTGACAACAGCCAGCAGGCCAATGCACTGGAAGAACAGGTACGATTTTACGCACCCGCGCTGCAGCTGCTGCATTTCCCGGACTGGGAAATCCTGCCCTACGACCGCTTCTCGCCACACCAGGATATCGTTTCCGAGCGATTGCGCTGCCTGTATACACTGTCACAATCACCACGTGCCGTGCTGTTTGTACCAATCACCACCTTGATGCAGCGCCTGTCACCACCGGATTTTATCCGCCAGCACAGCCTGCAGATCCGCAGCGGCGATACCCTCGACATGCAACAGCTGCGCCGCCAGCTGGATGCCGCCAATTACCAGTGTGTGGACACCGTCTACGAACACGGCGAGTTTGCCGTGCGCGGCAGCATTGTTGACCTGTTCCCGATGGGCAGTGACCAGCCCTACCGCATCGAATGGTTTGATAACGAGATCGAAAAAATCCGTACCTTTGCCCCCGACAGCCAGCTGACCACCGCGGTTGTGCCGGCCATCGACCTGCTGCCGGCACGCGAATTCCCGCTGGATCGCGACAGCGTGTTGCAGTTTGAGGAAAACTGGTACCGCCATTTCGACAACATCAGCCTGAAGGAAACCCGCTTTTATCCGGACCTGAAACAGCGCATTGCCTTTCCCGGTATCGAATTCTACCTGCCGCTGTTTTTTGAACACAGTGCCAGCCTGCTGCAGCACTTGCCGGCCGATGCGCTGTTGCTCAGCACCGCCCGGGTCGAGGTCAACTGCCGGCACTACTGGCAGGAAATCCAGCAGCGTTACGAACAATACCGGGTAGACCGCCAGCACCCGCTGCTGCCACCGGAACAACTGTTTGTGCCGGAAAACCAGCTGTTTGAACAAATCCGCCATTACCCGCGCATTGTGCTCAGCGAACAGCCACAGCATGACCCGGCCAGGGGCTTTTATACCTTTGCCAGCAAAACGCCGGCCGATCTGGGCATCGACGCCCATGCCAGCCAGCCCTACCGTCTGCTGCAACAGCACCTGGCCGACATCGACCACCCGCTGCTGTTATGTGCCGAATCACTGGGCCGTCGTGAGGCATTGCTGGAGATTTTTCGCCAGCTGAAGCTGCCGGTCAGTGAATGCAGCAGCTGGCAGGATTTTGTTGAACGTCAGCCGGCGCTGGCGATGACTGTCTCGCCGATTGACCAGGGCCTGGTGCTGGACAACATTGAACTGGTGGCCGAATCACAGCTGTTTGGCAACCGCGTGCAGCAGCGACGCCGGCGCAAGGCCAGCCACGACAACAGCGACATGCTGATCAAAAGCCTCACCGAGCTGAAAGAAGGCCATGCGGTGGTGCATATTGATCACGGCATTGGCCGTTACACCGGCCTGCAAACCATCGAGGTGGATGGCCAGCCGCAGGAATTTGTCACACTGACCTATGCCGATGATGCGCGGCTGTATGTGCCGGTCACCTCGCTGCACCTGATTTCGCGTTACAGCGGCGCCGACAGCGAACACGCGCCGCTGCACCGTCTCGGCAACGACCAGTGGCAGAAAAGCAAACGCAAGGCCGCCGAACAGATTCACGATGTTGCGGCCGAGTTGCTGGATATCTATGCCCGTCGTGCGGCCCGCCAGGGTTTCTCGCACCAGGCCTATTCCGATGCCTATCGCCAGTTTGCTGCCAATTTCCCGTTTGAGGAAACCGCCGACCAGAGTGAGGCCATCGCCCGGGTACTGGAAGATATGGCCTCACCCCGGCCGATGGACCGGCTGGTCTGCGGTGATGTCGGCTTTGGCAAAACCGAGGTGGCCATGCGTGCCGCCTTTACTGCCGTTCACAACAACAAACAGGTCGCGGTGCTGGTGCCGACCACGTTGCTGGCCCAGCAGCATTACGAATCCTTTGTCGACCGCTTTGCCGACACGCCGGTCAGCATCGAGGTACTGAGCCGTTTTCGTACCGCCGCCGAACAAAAAACCGTGATCGACAAGCTGGCCAGGGGCCAGGTCGATATCCTGATCGGCACCCACAAACTGCTGCAGGCCGATGTCAAATTCAGCGAACTGGGGCTGGTCATCATCGACGAAGAGCACCGCTTTGGCGTCAAGCAGAAAGAAGCACTGAAAGCGCTGCGCGCCGAGGTGGATGTACTGGCTCTGACTGCCACGCCGATTCCGCGCACGCTGAACATGTCCATGGCCGGCATGCGAGACCTGTCGGTGATCGCCACACCGCCGGCCCGGCGCCTGTCGATCAAGACCTTTGTGCGTGAACGCGAGGAACGGCTGATCAAGGAAGCCATCCTGCGTGAGCTGCTGCGCGGCGGCCAGGTGTATTACCTGCACAATGAAGTCAAGACCATCGAAAACACCGCCCGTGAACTGGCCGCGCTGGTGCCCGAGGCACGTATCGGCATCGGCCACGGCCAGATGCGTGAACGCGAGCTGGAGCGGGTGATGAGCGATTTTTACCACAAGCGCTTTAACATCCTGCTGTGCACCACGATTATCGAAACCGGCATTGATGTGCCCAATGCCAACACCATTATCATTGAGCGCGCCGACATGTTTGGCCTGGCCCAGCTGCACCAGTTGCGTGGCCGGGTTGGCCGCTCACACCACCAGGCTTACGCCTACCTGCTGACACC
Organism: Pseudomonadales bacterium; assembly: GCA_036568205.1. Taxonomy (GTDB): domain Bacteria; phylum Pseudomonadota; class Gammaproteobacteria; order Pseudomonadales; family DT-91; genus DATCSZ01. The sequence continues at coordinate 1,540 of DATCSZ010000223.1, read as the reverse complement.
GCCACACAAAAAAATCACTGCCGATGCCGAAAAACGCCTGCAGGCCATCGGTGAGGCCAGTGACCTGGGGGCCGGTTTTACCCTGGCCACCCACGACCTGGAAATCCGCGGCGCCGGCGAACTGCTGGGTGACGAGCAAAGCGGCCAGATCCAGACCCTGGGTTTCAGCCTGTACATGGACATGCTGGAAAAAGCCGTCAAGGCCATCCAGCGCGGTGAAACCCCCAATATTGCCGAGCCGCTGCAACAGGGCACCGAGATCAATCTCGGCATTGCGGCACTGATACCGGATGACTATCTGCCGGACGTACACACCCGGCTGACACTGTACAAAACCATTGCCAACTGCCGTGATGAAGACGAACTCAAAGACTGCAAGATCATGATGATCGACCGCTTTGGCCTGTTGCCAGCGCAGGTCAACAACCTGTTCGCCGTCACTGCCCTGAAACTGCGTGCCGAGGCGCTGGGCATTGTGCGTATCGAAGCCGGCGCCACCAGCGGCAAGCTGGAGTTTGGCCATCACACCAGTGTTGATCCGCTGCAGCTGGTCACGCTGGTACAATCCCACAGCGCCATCTTCCGTCTGGATGGCCCGTCCGTGCTGCGCTTCAAACAAGCCAGCGAAACAGTTGAACAGCGCCTGCAATTGGTGGACGATATACTGCTTGCACTGACCGGCCAGAAGACATTCCGATGACACAACGATTTACCCGGCAATCCAACAGCCATCCGCGCCTGTTTGCCCTGCTCGCCCTGCTGCTGGCCAGCACTGGCGCGATCGCCAGCGACGAGCCGACAGACCTGTCCGACTACTACGTGGTGGAGCTGATCCTGTTCACCAATGAACAGCCGGAACTGATCGACGAGGAATACTGGCCGCGCGACATCCAGCTGGACATGCCGGACAATACCGCCTGGCTGGCAGGGCTGCCGCTGGCACACAGCTATCCCGAGCTGGCCGCTGCTATTGAACAGGCACAGCAAGCGGCTGGCGACGCGGCGGAGATCCCTTTGATAACGCCGGCAGCAGCGCCGGTGGACGTCACCCACGAGGCTGACAGCGAGGACACCGCGCAAGCACCGGCAACCGTTTGGCTACCGCTGATGGATGATTACCGCGAACACCAGGCCAGCGCAGAGCGTATCCGCCGCTCCGGCCGCCACCGCCTGCTGCTGCACCACAGCTGGCTGCAAAAACTGGGCGATGCCGACCATGCGCCGTCGATCATCATCCAGGCCGGTGATGAACGTGACGGCCTGTACGAACTCGGCGGCAGCATCAAATTGTTCAAGTCACGTTTTTTGCACCTGCATACTGATCTCTGGCACCTGCAGTTTGCCGATAACGTCAGTGTGAATGATGAGCAGCCGGCCAGCGCCGGCCAATGGCCGGTGGTTCCCCGGATTGAACGGCCTGCACTGCCGGCTGCAGATGACAATGAACCGCCGGCAGAGGACAGCCAGCTTGCCAGCGGCACAAACACTGGCGAAGCAGAAACCACAGCCGCCCCTGCCCTGTTGCCGGCACCCGGTTTTT
>DATCSZ010000222.1:0-4102 GCA_036568205.1 Pseudomonadales bacterium | reverse complement strand
GGCATTGAGCAGCAGCTGTCACCGGCAAAAAGCCGGGTACTGGTTTTCAAGCTGGGTGCCGACCAGCAGTTGCCGCCACTGGCAAAAACCATTGAATGGCCGGAGCTGCCGCCGCTGCCGGATCTGAGTGAAGAACAGTTGCAGCAGGGCCTTGAGCTGTACCACCAGAACTGTTCCGGCTGTCATGGCTTTAATGTGGTCAGCAATGGCGTGATTCCGGACTTGCGTCGCATGCATCCGGTATTTCACCAGCAGTTTAACGCGATTGTGCTGGAAGGTGCACTGCAGGGTGTGGGCATGGTGGGTTTCAAGGATGTGTTGAATGCCGACGAAGCCGAGCTGATCCGCAGTTATATCCTGTCGCGTGCCCATGAAGATGCCGCTGCACGTGCCCAGCCGGCCTGGTGGCAGGCAATCAAGCAGTGGTTTTTTAACCTGCTGGCCAAACTGATTGGCTGGCTGGTCTGAACGCCGACAGATCGTGAAAGAGGCCCGTGCAGACGGGCCTTTTTTTATTCCGGTGCCACCATAATGGTCAGAATGCCGGTGTAATTGCCCTGGCTGGCATTGATCAAGTCAGCCTGCAGCAGGGTAAGCGCCAGGGTGGCATTGTTGTTAATGCCACCATCACAGCTCAGGTTGGCGTTGAAAATGTTTTGCCGGTTAGTCAGCGGGGTATTGGCGGTGACCGCGACAGCACCGGTGCCATCGTCGTAGGTAACCTGGTAGGGCATATCCTGGATGCCGTTATTGATGACAAACGCGCCGCCGGCACCGCTGCCGCTGAGGGTCACCTGGTAGGTGCCGGCGCCGTTGCGGTAAATGCAAAAGCTGTCACTCAGGCTCAGGTCACCACTGCCGAGATAAAACGGAAACAGGAAGTCATTCAGGCCGGAAATCTGCACCAGGCTGTTGATTGTCAGGTTGATCGTGAAAAATGTGCTTTTGCTTTCCGTGCCGCCATCTCCGCCCATCGCTTCGACGGTAAAGCTGCCACGGTAGCTGCCGCCAAATACCGCCGCCAGTGAGGCTTCCTGCAGCGTCAGCAGGATACGGGCATTATTGCCCAGCGGGCACTGGTTGAGGGCGCCGGTTTTGTCCTGTGCTGTCCAGGTATTCGGTGACAGGGTCTCAAATCCATTGCTGTATTGATCAATAAAGTCCAGGTCAACCAGCAGGGCCTGGGTGGGGTCATTCAGGTTGCTGAGCTGGAAAGATGCATTGACCAGCGCGGCATCCTGGTTGGCAACCCGTAATTGATAGGGTGCGGATACCGCATTTTGCCCATTGCCACTGAAGGAAACTGCACAAAAGTCGACATTGAGAGTCATCGACCCGACGCCAGGCCAGGTGCCCAGGTTGACGTTTTTACCAGGATCCAGGCTCTGGAAACGCACGGCAGCATGGGCGGGAAAGGCGGCCATGAAGCAGCAGAAACAAAAAAAGGCATATTGCAACAATATGCCTTTTGCCCGAGGCGACAAGCGCATGGTCAACACATTATTCCGGTGCAACAACCAGAGTCAATGTGCCTGCGTATGCACCGGCTACCGCTGCCTGCAGATCAGCCTCCAGCAGCGTGACAGTCAGTGAGGTGTTATCGGCGACACCACAGTCCGGCAAGGTCTGGTGGCCCTGGCGGGTGGTCACGGGAGTGGCGCTGGTTACTGCCAATGCACCGGAACCGTCATCGTAATCCACGGTATAGGGCAGCACGTTGGCACCGGAAGTAACAAAAAAGTCAGTGCCGGGACCACCGAGACCATCACTGTCACCGGTCAGGGTAACCTGGTACAGGCCGGTGCCGTTACGATAAACACAGAACGCTTCAGTAGCGGTCAGGTTGCCTGAGCCGGCATAGGCACCAAAGGTGATGTCGTTAAGACGGGAAATTTGTACCAGATCGTCAATGGTCAGGGTAATGGCAATATCGCCAGTGGATGGGTTACCAAGCGTGCCGTCGGTGGCAGCAATTGCTGGCAGGGCAGCAGCAAAAGCCAGGCCGAGTGCGGTTTTTTTGAGTGTGTTCATAAGTAAACCCCAATAAAAATAAAAACAGTCAGCAAAAAGCCGGTAACAGCCCGTGAGCTGTCACCGGTTATCCTGCTTATTCCGGATTGAAAGTCATTGTCACGGTGTCAGCGTAGGCACCTGCCGGTACAGCGTTAAAGTCGGCAGACAGGATTGTTGCTGACAAGGTGGCATTGGTGCCGCCGGAGCACAGATCATTCACCGGGTCTGCGCCAGTAAAGCCGGTGCGCTGGATGCCGTGTGGCAGTGTCTGGGGTGCAGCATAATCGTCCAGGCTCATGCTGTATGGCAGGAAGTTGCCACCGGCTGCCAGACGCAGCTGGTTAACGTTGGCATTCGGGGACGTCACAGTGACGTTGTAGCCACCGGTGGTTGAGAATACACAGATATCGGTTGTCAGCGTGGTATCGGCTGCCATGGTTGCCATGGGCGGAAACAGGATATCCGCCAGTTGGCTGACACGTACCAGCTCACCTTTGGTAATGCTGATATTCAGGTCACCGACACTGTTCAGGCCGGCAGCTGTCGGGTTGTTGGCAGCCATGGCGCCGGCACTGGCGCACAGCACAGCTACTGCAGCGACTTTCAACGTTGCGTTTTTCATTGTCATTACCTTTTCTGGTGAAATTCGTGGTTTGGTGTACTGATGCTTGTACGACTTCTTATCCTTATTGGATGTCATATATAGGTGGGCTGCCTTTAGCTGTCAACTGGATCACAAAAGCCGGTTTTTTTGTGCGATGCCTCACGCTTTGAGTTGTTTTTTTTGCTGAAGAAAGCCCGGTTTTTTGCCAAGTCCTTGTGAAAAAAAGGGTTTTTTGAAAAGTCTGTATCTTGTTGATGGCCGTGCTGCGTGGTCACCGGCAGTCATCGACAAGACGGCAGAAAATGAAAGGTGTGATTAGCTGAGTGAACGGTTATAATCGGCGCCGGTTTTTTTATGGGGAAAAGGGTATGAATTGGTTGATTCCTGCAGCACATGCACAGGCGGCTCCGGCACCGGAAGGTGGCGGCCTGATCCAGCTGGGCATGATTATTTTTTTGATTGTGGTGTTTTATTTCCTGATGATTCGGCCGCAACAAAAACGCCAGAAAGAACACAAGTCGATGCTGGATGCGCTGGCCATCGGTGATGAGGTGAGCACCAACGCCGGTATTCTTGGCAAGGTGAAAAAAATCGATGATGCTTATGTCACACTGAAAGTGGCGGAGAATGTTGAGCTGAAATTCCAGAAAATTGCCATTCTGGCTGTGTTGCCGAAAGGAACACTGAAATCCATCTGACAGGTCATGAAACCTGCCTATCCGGCCAGATTATCACTGGCCCAGTTGCCGACACCGTTGCAGCCGCTGGATCGTTTTTCAGCGCTGCTCGGTGGTCCGCGCATCTGGCTGAAGCGTGATGACCTGACCGGCAGCCTGTGTACCGGCAACAAGGTGCGCAAGCTGGAGTTCATTTTTGCCCATGCCCTGGCTGAAGCTTATGACAGCGTGATCAGCTGTGGTGGCCTGCAGTCGAACCATTGCCGTGCCACGGCAGTACTGGCTGCCCAGCTGGGCCTGCGCTGTGTGCTGGTGCTGCGTGGCGAACAACCGGCAGAAGCGGATGGCAACCTGTTGCTGGCGCGGCTGGCCGGTGCTGATATCCGTTATATTCCGGTGCAAGACTACCAGCAACAGCTGCCGGCATTGCTGGAACACGAGCGCAAGCGGCTGGCAAAGACCGGCAGCAAGGCGCTGGTGATTCCCACCGGCGGCAGTGATGGCCTGGGTGTCTGGGGGTATATTGCTGCTGCTGGCGAATTGCAGCAGGATTTCCGGCGGCTTGGCATTGCGCCGCGCCACATTGTCCATGCAAGTGGCTCGGGCGGTACCCAGGCCGGCCTGATGCTGGGTGCCTGGCTGTACGACCTGGATGCCGGTATTGTCGGTATCAATGTCTGTGATGATTATGACTATTTTGCCGCCAAAATCCGCCAGGATATTGACGACTGGCAGCAGCGTTATGGTGTCGCCGTTGACTGGCAGCAGCTGTCATTTTCACTGATCGACGGTTATGTGGGTGAGGGCT
>DATCSZ010000221.1:0-2008 GCA_036568205.1 Pseudomonadales bacterium | reverse complement strand
GGGAAAAGGGTGCTGATCTGTCGCGGTGATGGTGGTCGTGAGCTGGTTGCCGAAACCCTGCAGCGACGTGGTGCCGAGGTTGATGTGTTGCCATTGTATCGGCGTATCTGCAGCAGCAGTTTTACCTGGCCTCCCGAGCCGGTGGATGCAGTACTTGTTACCAGCTTGCAGGGCTGGCAGTGCATTGCCGGGAAAGTCCCGGCGGCGTGTCGGGTAGTGGTTGCCAGTGAGCGCATTGCCGAGACTGTCGGAGCGACGCACCCGGTAACCGTGGCGGCTTCGGCGCGGGATCAGGACATGTTGGCAGCGGTAATGCTGCTGGCAGATCAGTCTGCTATTGGGTAGGTATCGGCTAAACACTTCCTTTTCCTTCGGCCAGCGGTTGCCGCCCGGGCTCGCGGGATTTATTGTCGAGGCCATGACAGGGCCTGTACCGGGCCGTTTGCGGGGAATCCGATGACATATCACCTTTTGCCCGATCAGTCGCGACAGCGTGGCTCGGCGCTACCGTGGTTATTGATCATGCTGCTGCTGGTGGTCGCGGTGGGCGGTGGTTGGTATGGCTGGCAGTTTGCCGCGCAGCTGGCGGGTGACCGCTCTGCACTGATGGCCGAACTGGGGCGCCTGACCGTGGCACAGCAGCAGCAGCGCGAACAGTATGATGATCAGGTTGCGCTGCTGGCGGAACGCCTGAATGGCATTGATCGCATGTTTGAGGAACGGGATCGTCAGCTGACTGCCATGCAGGAAGGTGGCATGCGGCGCTGGCTGGTGGGTGAAGCGGAAGCGCTGGCCAGTCTCGCCGGCGAGCGGCTGTTGTTGACTGCCGATCTGAAGGCCACCCGGCGCCTGCTCGAGGGGGCAGACGCGACGTTGGCACGCATCAGTGATCCGAAGGTGATGGCGGCGCGACGGGCACTGGCCACCGATATTGAAGCTGTGCGCGGTGCTGAGCAGGTTGATGTGCCGGCGCTGGTTTTGCGGCTGGCGGCGCTGCAGGCTCTGGTTGCCGAACTGGCGGTGCCGGCGTTGCCTGCTGCAGCACCGGCACCGGACGATGCCTTGCCGGCAGACGCTGACTGGTGGCAGCGTCTTTTGCACAGTATGCCGGTTCATATTCAGCGCGATCCGGTCGGTGCGCCATTGCCACTGGATGCCCAGCAGGCAGCACTGTTGCGTCTGTCACTCGATAACAGTTTGCAGCAAGCCCAGCTGGCGTTGTTGCAGGCTCGTCCGCAGGTGTATCAGGCGGCGCTGGATCAGGCCGATGCATTAATTCGTTCCCGCTTCGATGCTGGTGAAGCCCGGGCCAGACATCTGCTCAGTTCAATAAACGAATTACGCCAGCAGGCGGTGGAGCAAGCCCTGCCGGAAATCGGCGCCGGGCTGGCGGCGATCCGTGCGCTGAAAGTGGGGCCACAGGAATGAAGCGCGCGCTGGCTTTGTTGATCCTGCTGGCCATTGCGGCGCTACTTTTTGGTCGCTGGCTGCTGGATGATCCCGGTTATGTACTGCTGATTCGTGATGGACTTCGAGTTGAAACCAGTCTCGGCTTTCTGTTGCTGCTGTTGATTGTTGCGGCACTGGTCTGGTCGGTACTAACGCTGGTGTTTGTTTCGATGTGGCGGTTGGCGGGTCTTGGCCGCCGCAGCCGCTGGCAGGAACTGCTGGCCCGACGGCGTCTTCGTGCCGGTTTTTTTGCCATGGTGGAGGGCGACTGGGCCCGGGCCGGACGTCTGTTTGCTGCGGCCAGCAACAGCAGCAGCTGGGCGGTACCGGCCGGATGCGCCGAGGCATTGGCGGCGGCACAACGCGGTGACCACGAGCAGGTCACCGCCGTTCTCAAACGTGTTGCCAGCGAGCGCCGCGGTCAGCCGGCGGCGGATTTGCTGGCCGCGCGACTGCTGCTGGAAGAGGGCGCGGTTCGTCAGGCCCGTGCTCGACTGGAGCGACTGGCTGGCAGCGCCGAGCGCAATCCGCATCGCCTGCGTTTGCTTGCTGAAGTGCT
>DATCSZ010000220.1:0-1105 GCA_036568205.1 Pseudomonadales bacterium | reverse complement strand
CCCAGGTATCGAAATCCTTGCTGATGCCGAGCAGCTCGGCGAGCGGTTTGCCGAACACCCAGAGCGCAACAGTGAGCAGAAAAATGGCGACGGTCAGCAAGGCGGCGCGGTGTTGTGGAAAGGCGATGGCTTCGCCGCTGCGTACGGTGGGCAGATCCTGCTCCGGCTTCACTGTCAGCCAAAGCACGACCAGCGCCAGTGGCAACAACAATGCATAAACCGGCATGCCGATTTTCAGCCAGTCATCAAAGCCCCAGCCCAGCGCGGCAGCAGTAATGGCATTGGGCGGGCTGCCTACCAGTGTGGCTATGCCGCCGATATTGGCGCCCCAGGCCAGACCCAGCAGGACAAACAACTGATAGCGCGGGTACTTCGCTGCCAGTGGTACGGAAAGGCCCAATGCAATCGGCAACATCATTGCTGCTGCCGCAGTATTGCTGATCCACATGGATAAAAGCGACGTGGCGAGTGCCAGCAGCAATGCAGCACCAAGCGCATGGCCACGCGCCAGACGCATCAGCCGGGTTGCCAGCCAGCGATCAATGCCGTGCGCAGACAGCGCCGCCGCCAGGGCAAAGCCGCCAAGAAACAGGCCGATCACCGGGTGGGCGAAACCGCGCAGTGCGGTGTTGACGTCGGCCAGCCCGAGGGCGACGCCGATCAGAGGAATCAGCAGCGCGGTATAAGTCAGGGAAATGGCTTCGGTGAGCCAGAGCGCGCCGGCCAGTGCAAACAGCGCCACACCGGCGCGGGCAGAAGGATCATCCGGCCCCAGCGAAGCGAGGCCGGCAATGACCAGCGCCAGTGCAATTCTGAGTGGTTTCACGGAGTGTCCTGCTTATTGCTATCGAGTAGTTTTATCAGTCGGTCGGTAACCCGGTTCGACAGCGGCGCAATAACGCTGATCAGCGGAAACGCCACAGCCCAGGCAACGATCCAGGCCTTCAGCCAGCGCAGCGGAAACTGCATGTCGATGCCGGTATTGATCAGGGTAATCACCGCCGACATCAGCAGCGACATAAAGCAGGACATCACCAGTGAAAAAACCAGATGGCGGCGGCGGGCAGAGATCATGGCAAGCTCCGGAGTGACCCGGGCATTGTTG
>DATCSZ010000219.1:0-6107 GCA_036568205.1 Pseudomonadales bacterium | reverse complement strand
TACTGTTTCCGGTGCCATCAACAGTGGTGCAGATATCGTGCTCGCTGCAGGTGGCAATTTTTATAACGACAGTGCCATGGTAAATCCGCTGACAGCCAGTGGTCGCTGGCTGGTTTATTCAACCCGGCCGGACCATAATGCGGGTGACATGGCCATGGCCAGGGATTTCCATGATTATGGCATTGCCTACAATCCGGCCGATCCGCTGCCAGACTGGCTGCCATCCGGCAATGGCCTGCTGTATTCCGTGTTGCCGGTGATCGAAGGCATTAGCCTGGCGCCAATTGACCAGGTTATTGAGTACGGCAACGATATTGACCGCAGCATTTCCGGCGCGACCATTGGCAGCCTGGGCGGTACGGCGACCGGTCGCCTGCTGGTGGATGGCGTGGAAGTCGATGCCGGCGTGTTCGGCATTGATGTGCCGACCGTCAGTATCGCTGTTGATCCGGCCAGCCTGCAGCTGGATGTCAATGAATCGGTTGTCAGCCGTTCCGGTGCCGGCTTTATCAATGTCGGTGATTATACCAATGCGATTGTCGTATCGATTATCGGCGATGACGGCAGCGCGTCGGCCAGCGTCGGCATTGGCGGCAGCGCCGACCTGAGCGTGACGGCCAAAGCCATCTCGCTGTCTGGCATTATTGCCGATGACAAGGTGTATGACGGCACAGTGGATGCGTCACTGCAGTTTGAAACCAGCGGTGTGCTGGCCGGTGACAGGCTGGCCGTGAGCGGCGACGGCGTGTTCAGTGACAAAAACGCCGGTGTCGACAAAGCCGTTGCAATCAGCAATATCGCGCTGGCTGGTGATGATGCCGGCAACTATGTGCTGGCGCAAACAAGCGCCTCGACCATGGCCAGTATCACGCCGAAACAATTGCTGATCAGCCTTGCCGAGCAGAGCAAAACCTACGATGGCAATGCCCAGGCAGCTCTGGACAGCAGCGATTACCGGATCAGCGGTTTTGTTGCCGGTGAAGGTGCAATGCTGGACAAAAACGGTTTTTATAACAGTGCCAATGTGGCGAATGCCAATACGGTGACGGTGACGCTGGCAGCGAGTGATTTTATCAATCACATGGGTGACACTGATCTGGCCAACTACCGGTTTGCTGAAACGGCAACCGGTATCGGTGCTATCAGCCGTGCCGACCTGGTATTGCGTGCCAATGACGTCAGCCGGGTGTATGACGGCCTGGCCTTCAGTGGCGGCAATGGTGTCAGTGCCATCGGCCTGGTCGCTGGCGAGACACTGGCCGACCTGGATGGCGCGCTGGTCTTCGGTGGCGACGCCCAGGGTGCGGTGAATGCCGGCAGTTACAGCCTGACGGCAGCGGGCCTGACATCGGCCAACTATGCCATCCGCTGGCAAGCCGGGGAGCTGGCCATTACGCCGGCCGAACTGCTGGTGACCGTGGAGGATGTGTCCCGTGTGTATGACGGCACAGCATTTGCCGGCGGTAACGGCGTCAGCTACAGCGGTTTTGTCAATGGCGAGGGCAGCGGCGTGTTGTCCGGCGCGCTGGTCTATGGTGGCGCGGCCCAGGGGGCGGTGAATGCCGGTGATTATGTGTTGACGGCTGACGGCCTGTCGGCTGCCAACTATGCCATCCGTTACCAGGACGGCAAGCTGGCGATTACCCCGAAAGCGTTGACCGTGACGGTGCAGGATGCGAGCAAAACCTACGATGGCATGGCATTCAGCGGCGGTAACGGCGTGGTTTACAGCGGCTTTGTCAATGGTGAATCAAGCACTGATCTTGGCGGTTCGCTGGTCTATGGCGGCGACGCGCAGGGCGCGGTCAATGCCGGCCGTTATACACTGACAGCATCCGGCCTGGTGTCCGCCAACTATGCGATTGGTTATGTTGATGGCGACCTGGTGGTTGACCCGAAACAGCTGGCTATTTCGCTGGCCGGCCAGAGCAAAAGCTACGATGGCAGCACTGCAATTGCACTGAGTGGCGATGACTTTGTTATCAATGGCCTGGTCAATGGCGAATCGGTGTCGATCCAGGCGACCGGCCACTACAACAGCAAGGATGTGCTGGCGGCTGACAGCGTCACGGTACTGCTGCAGGACAGCCATTTTGCCAGCGGCAGTGGCGGCTTTGTTATAGGCAACTACCGCTATGACAGTGAACTGGTGAACAGTGAATCAGCCATTGTTGCTGCGGATTTGCAGATCAGGGTCAACGATGTGTCGCGGGTGTATGACGGCAGTGCATTTGATGGCCAGGCAGGGCTTGCCCTGACCGGGCTGGCCACCGGTGAAACGCTGGCCGACCTGGATGGCACACTGGTTTACAGTGGCAGTGCGGTGGGTGCCAAAAATGTCGGCAGCTATGTCAGCATCGCCGATGGCCTGTCCTCGTCCAACTACAATATCCGCTGGCAGTCCGGCACACTGGCCATTACGCCGAAAACCCTGCAGGCAAGCGTGGCGGATGTCACGCGCGTGTATGATGCCACTGCCTACAGCGGTGGTGACGTCAGTTTCAGCGGTTTTGTTGAGGGTGAAGATGCCTCGTTGCTGCAGGGCGAGTTGCGCTGGACCGGTAATGCCGAAGGTGCCGTCAATGCCGGCAGTTACCAGATTGGCGGTGAAGGCCTTTCTGCTGCTAACTACCAGATTGAGTGGCAAAATGGCACGCTTGAAATCACCCCGGCGGCATTGACGATTGCCGTCAATGCCGCGCAGAAAACCTACGACGGCATCGCCTTCAGTGGCGGCAATGGCATCAGCATCAGCGGTTTTGTTGGTGATGACACAATTGCCGACCTGCACGGTGAGCTGGTTTATGGGGGCGATGCCCAGGGCGCGGTGAATGCCGGCAGTTATAGTCTCGCTGCCTCTGGCCTGGCATCCGGCAACTACAGCATTGACTGGCAGGCAGGTGAGCTGCTGATTGACCGGCGCCAGCTGTCAGTCACGCTGACAGCCCAGCTGCGTGACTACAACGGCAGCGAGCAAAGCCTGGTCAGCGGCAGTGATTTTATTGTCGGCAACCTGGTGAACGGTGAAACGGTAGCCATTAATGATGTCATTGGCAGCTGGAACAGCCGTAACGTCAGCGATGCGGATACCGTAACCGTCATGCTCAGTGAGGCCGACCTGGTCAATGCGGCGGGTGGCTTTGTTGCCGGTAACTACCGCTTGCCGGATGCGGTTGCCAACAGCAACTCGCTGATCCAGCCGGTGGCACTGGATGTGACGGCCAATGACGTGGTCAGGCACTATGACGGCCAGCCGTTCAGCGGCGGCAATGGTGTGACATTGAGTGGCCTTCAGGGAGACGACAGCCTGTCCGACCTGGGCGGCACGCTGGTCTTTGGCGGTGACAGCCAGGGCGCTATTGAACAGGGTGAGTATGTGATTACCCCGGGCGGGCTGACGTCGGATAACTATGTGCTGGCGTTCCATGACGGCCTGTTGAATATCACCGTGCCACTGACAGTCAGCCAGCGGGCTGACCGGCGCACCGAGCTGGCCATGCTGGACCGGTTGGCCATGCACTTGCCGCAAGGGCTTGGCCTGTCGGCCGGTGCCATCACCGGCACAGGGCAGCAACAGCAGGATTGCCGTATTGATTGCAATGCCTTGTCCCATGTGTCCAGCCTGGACAATGACGATGGCTCATACTGACGCACAGGAATAATGATGTTGAAAAAAACGACTGTAGTAATGGTGCTGGTAATGCTGTCGCAGATGCTGCTGGCGCAGGATGAGCGTTTTGTACCGAAGCCGGTGCCAGCCTCGCCGGAGAAGCCGCAGCTGCAATTGCCGCAGCAACAGCAGCCGGCTGATGTGCGTGATGCGGTGCTGGTCGAGCGGCTGGACACCCTGCTGGTCACCTCGTCGCTGGCTGTGCTTGATAGCAGCATTGGCCGTGAGGGTGGTGTAGAGCTGCATGCGCTGCAGCCGGATGTCGGTGACGGGTTGAAGGCAGTATTGCAGCCGTTTATCGGCCAGCCGGTCAGCCTGGCATTGCTGGACCGCATCAACCGGCAGATTGTCAGCTGGTATCGCCAGCACGGCTATCCGGTCAGCGATGCGCTGGCGCCGGGTGGCCAGGATATTACCGACGGCCGGGTACAGATTACCGTGCTGGTTGCCCGCCGTGGTGCAGTATCCGCTCAGGGCGGGCGTTATTTTGATAATGCTGACTTGCTGGACCGGTTTGCCATTGCCGAAGGGGAATATCTTGGTGACGCCGCATTGCAGCGTGAGCTGGACTGGGCCAACCGCAACCCGTTCCGTTCGGTGAACCTGCAACTGGCTGCCGGCGACAGGCCCGGCTTTACCGACCTGAACCTGCTGGTTCAGGACAGGCTGCCGTTGCGGGTTTATGGCGGGGTGGAGGATACCGGCAACGAATTCAGTGGCAAGCGTCGCTGGCTGGCCGGTATTAACTGGGGCAATGCCTTTGGCCTTGGCCATCAGCTGGGTTACCAGTACATTACCGCCGAGCGGGTCAACCAGCTGAGTGGCCACTCACTGTCGTACAGTGCCGATTTGCCGTGGCGCAACAGCCTGTCGGCCTATGCCAGCCGCATCAGTACCCGCCCGGACCTGGATAACAACCTCAGCCAGGCCAGCCGCACGGTATCGGCCGGCTTTCGTTACCACCTGCCGTGGCTGAGCCAGGGCAGCCTGCAGCTGGACGGGTCGCTGGGTTATGCTTATGTACGCAGCAACAGCAACCTGGAATTCGGTGGCCAGCAGGTATTCGCCAATGACTACGAGGTGTCACAGCTGCTGGCCGGCCTGACGCTGGACTGGCAGCAGTCGACCGGCAGCACCCACCTGGCTGCCGATCTGCATATCAGCCCCGGTGGCATGACCACCGACAATGATGACAGGGCTTTTGAAGCATCGCGCAGCGGTGCCAGCGCCGATTACCAGTACCTGGCCGTGAGTGCCTCGCACCGCCAGCAGTTGCCGGCCGGCCTGGAAACCGTCAATGAGCTGCGCGGCCAGCTGGCCAGTGGCAACCTGGTCAGCAGTGAACAGTTTGGCCTGGGCGGCTATGCCTCGATACGCGGTTACGATGAATATGCGCTGATTGGTGATCATGGCCTGTTGTTGCGCAATGAACTGCGTCTGGGTGGCTGGAACCCGGCCCAGGCATTGTTTGGCAGCCCGTTGCCGGAATCATTGCAGGGCCTGGTGTTTTTTGACATTGGCATGGCCACCATTGCCGACCCGTTGCCGGGCGAGCAGAAAACCAGCAATCTGCGATCGGCCGGCCTTGGCCTGCGTTACCAGCTCAGTCACCATGTTACGGCCCGGCTGGATTACGGCTGGCAGCTGAAGGCGCTGGCCGGCGAGAAGCGTGACAGCCGTGGCCATTTCAGCCTGATTGTTGCCTTTTGATACTGGCCGGCTGATGCCATCCCGGGCATAAAAAAGGCGGCACCGGATGGCGCCGCCCTGGCATAACAAAACTGCCGCCTAGCGGTTCAGCACGTCATCACGGGTGCTTTCGGCGATTTTGGCCACTTCGGCAATATCGCTGTCTGCCACGCCCAGCTGCTTCAGTGTGGCGCCGAGGTTTTCCACTACCGCGTCAAAATGCTCGTCGTTCAGGCCGAGATGGGCATGACCACGGCGCATGTCCAGGCCGGTGTAGTTGTTCGGGCCACCAAAGGCCATGGTCAGGAAGTTTTTCTGCTTGTTGGCCTGCGCCACCATGTCGAGGTTTTCAAAAAAACTGTTGATGCGGTCATCAGCCAGTACTTTCTCGTAGAAAATATCCACCGCAGCATCCACGGCGTCAGTTCCACCAATACGTTCAAACAATGTTGTCATGTCGAGTCTCCTTTGGCATAAAATGCATTTTGCATGCATGTTTTGTAAGGTGCATAATAGATGCATCTTTTTCTGCTGTAAACCACCCGTCACGATTTTTTATGCAACTGACCAAACAGACCGATTTTGCCTTCCGCACACTGCTGTACCTGGCACGCCAGCCGGCCGACGAGCTGGTGAATATCCAGCAGCTGTGCGATTACTACGCCATCTCGCCCAACCACCTGGCCAAGGTGGTGGTCAAGCTTGGCCATCTGGGTTATATCCGCACCGTGCGTGGCAAGGGCGGCGG
>DATCSZ010000218.1:0-1585 GCA_036568205.1 Pseudomonadales bacterium | reverse complement strand
TGGCGCTGGTAGGGCTGCTACTGCCGGGGGCAATGCTGATGTTCGGCATCGGCGCACTGGTTGGCACCGACACGCTGCCACTGTGGCCCACCATTGCCCTGGCCGCGGCCGGCGCCATCGCCGGTGACGGCGTCAGTTTCTGGCTGGGAAAACGCTACCACATGCGCATCAAAACCCTGTGGCCATTGCGCAACCATCCTGAACTCATTGCCAGCGCCACCAATTTTTTCTATCGCCACGGCGGCAAGAGCATCCTGCTGGGGCGCTTCATTGGCCCCATCCGTCCAGTGATCCCCGCCGTGGCCGGCATGCTGGAGATGCCGACAAAACGCTTTTTGCTGTTCAACATCATCTCCGGCCTGCTCTGGGCGCCACTCTACCTGTTTCCGGGCATCCTCTTTGCCACCTCGCTGGAACTGGCCGCGGAGGTCGCCTCACGCCTCGCACTCCTGCTTGCCGTGCTGCTGGGCGTGCTATTTATGTCACTGTGGCTGTTGCGCTGGCTGTTCGAGCGGCTGCACCGCCATGCCTATCCGACGCTCCAACGCAGCCTGGCCTGGGCCCGGCTACACCCGCTGGCAGGGGAGATCCCTGCGGCACTGCTCGATCCGAACCACCCCGAGGCGCGGGGGCTCACCCTGCTGGCGCTGCTGTTGCTGCTCACCTCCAGTCTGTTCGCTCTGCTGGTACAGGCCAGCGGCGATGCGGGCTTGCTGTTCCAGCTCGACAGCTACCTGCTCAATACACTGGCGGCGTTGCGCACCCCCATGATGGATCACTTTTTTGTTGGCCTGGCCCAGCTCGGCGAGTGGCAGGTGCTGTTGCCGCTGTCACTGGTACTGTTTGCCTGGCTATGGCGCCGGCGCCACCGCCACGCCGCAAGACACTGGTTGGCCGCAATAGGCATCGGCACCCTGCTCAGCCTCAATCTGTGGTGGCTGTCGGGGGAGACGCAGGGCAGCCATGGCGCCACCCTTCACAACGGTCAGTTGATGAGCGCGCTGGCTGTGTATGGCTTTCTCGCCATCCTCATTGCCCGTGAATTCCCGGAGAAAAGACGCTGGTGGCTCTATGCCCCGGCCATGCTCCTGCTCCTCGGCATAGCGCTGGCACAGCTCTATCTGGGCGCCTCACGGCTATCGGGGATTCTGGGCGCGATGACACTGGGATTGGCCTGGATAGCCCTGCTGGGTATCGCCTACCGCCGACACCCTGCAGAACGGATCGCTGCCGGCCGACTGGCCGCGATGGCGCTCTTCACCTTGGCCGTTGGCGCGACCTGGCATGCTGTGCAAAACCACACCCAAAACCTGCAGCGATACACCGTACAGCAGGAAACCACCACGCTGGCAGACGACGACTGGTGGCAACAGGGCTGGCGAAAACTGCCGGCCTACCGTGAGGATTTGCGCGACAGGAACAACCACCCGCTCAATCTGCAGTTTGCCGGCAACCCGCAGCAGCTGGCACAGCAACTGACCGCACAGGGCTGGCGGCGTCCCACCGGGGTGACACCACTTAGCTGGCTGAGCTGGCTCAATCCGCAGGCGCCGCTGGAGAGCCTCGCCGTGTTGCCGCAGGTACA
>DATCSZ010000217.1:0-1401 GCA_036568205.1 Pseudomonadales bacterium | reverse complement strand
CAGTTTCCGGCAATCGCCGCCACGCTTGCGCTCAGTGCGCTGATTATGGCCAGCGGCAGCGTAAACGTGCGCCCGCACGACAGCAGGCTGTTGCTGACAAACAGGATAAACAGATAGGCGAGTGCCGCCGCGCCTACCGCCAGGTTCAGCTTGCCGAGCAGGCCGTAGCCCGCAATCAGCAGCGCCGCTGCGGTGCCCAGGCCGAGCGCGGTGCCGGCGCTGGCGGCGCGCACCGGGTCATCCTGCAGTGTGTCCATCCAGAACACCAGCCAGCCGCTAAACAACGCATAGCTGATGCCCCACAGCATGGCGGTGGGCAGAATTTGCTGTTGCAGCGCATGCAGCAGCACCCACACCGCGGCACTGGCTGCCAGCGTGGCCAGGATGGGGCGCCAGATAGCCCAGTTCACCAGCGTGATGGGCAAAGCCAGCGCGCCGGAGGCAATACCCAGCCAGATAATCTTGCGTGTTGCAGTTAGCGGTGCGTAGGCAAAATCGCTGATCAGGAATACGGTCAGCGCAAAACCTGCAAGGATGGACAGCCCGCTCAGGCGCAGACGCTGAAACAGTTCGGCTGTCAGCAACGCTGCCAGCAGCGGCGCGAGAAATGCCACGATGGCCGGATGATTAAGATAGGCGTGCAACGAATTCTCCAGGGGGTAAAATGCAAACCATAATATTTTATCACCCCTGTCACCGCGCTTTTTAAGATCTGAATATCATGAGCAATATCATTCTGCTGGTTCTGTGTTTCACCGCGGGCATCCTGCTGCGCCGCGGACGCGTGATGCCCGACAACGCGCCCGCCGTTCTCAACACCTTTATCATTTATATTTCGGTGCCGGCCTTGGCGCTGCTGTATATCCATGATCTGACCTTTAGCGGCGACACCGTGCTGGTGGTGCTGATGGCCTGGCTGTACTTCGCACTTGCTGCGGTGTTTTTCCTCGCAGTGTCCAGATATTTCAAATTTTCGCGCGGCACCACCGGCGCGCTGATATTGACGGGCGGGCTAGGTAATACCGCGTTCTTCGGCTTGCCGATGATCGAAGCATACTGGGGGCATGACGGCATCGCCACCGGCATATTGATCGACCAGACCGGCTCGTTCATGGCGATATCCACAGTGGGCATCGTGGTGGCGGGTATCTATTCAAACGACAAGCCTTCCGTTTCATCCATCGTCATCAATATTCTCAAGTTCCCGCCCTTTATCGCCATGATGGCGGCATTCATGCTGTTGCCAGTCGCCTATCCGGATTGGCTGGTAGCCGTGCTCAAGCGTCTGGGCGATACACTGGCACCGCTGGCCATGCTGTCGGTGGGCATGCAGTTGCGGCTGGGTCAGGTGTGGGGTAATTGCTGCTCGTTGATTATCGGGCTGACCTTCAAGTTATTGCT
>DATCSZ010000216.1:0-8054 GCA_036568205.1 Pseudomonadales bacterium | reverse complement strand
CGTACATGGTAGCCTGACCGTTTGATTAAATAGCAGTAAAGAGAGAAGAATTTTGGATAAGGAATGGATGAATTTTTTATGGCAAGGGGTAAAAAAGGGACACCCACCCAATTTGACAGCAGCGCAATAGCACAGTACGTTTATCCATAGCCACGGAATTCGCCAGACAAGGAGCTCAAGGATGACACGCCCCCGATCTACCCTGATTGATCTCACCGCCACCCCGTACTACCACTGCATCGCCCGCTGCGTGCGGCGGGCGTTTCTGTGTGGTGACGACAGCAGCACCGGGCGGAATTTTGATCACCGCAAACAATGGCTGGTGGATAAAATCCGCCAGCTCGGCAGCCTGTTTGCCATAGATGTGGCCGCCTACGCCATCATGAGCAACCACTACCACCTGGTGCTGCATGTGAATGCCGAAAAGGCCGGCGCCTGGACAGACGAAGAGGTGATCGAACGCTGGCTACAGCTCTACACCGGCCCGCTGCTGATCCACCGCTACCGGCAGAACAAGGAGGCGCTGGGCGATGCCGAGATGGCGCAAGTTAGCCAGCTGGTGGCATTATGGCGCGAACGGTTGGCCAGCATCAGCTGGTTTATGGGCCTGCTGAATGAACACATCGCCCGGCAAGCCAACAAGGAAGACGGCTGCACCGGCCGTTTCTGGGAGGGAAGATTCAAATCCCAGGCGCTGCTGGATGAAGCGGCCGTGATCGCCTGCATGGCCTATGTCGACCTGAACCCGGTGCGGGCCGGTATCGCCCATGATCTGGAACATTCCGACTTCACCTCAATACAGGCCCGCATCCAGCAAATCCAGCGTGAAACAACCGAAACGACAACAGGAAAAAAGGAATCGTCACCGGCAACACCGGCCCTGCTGCCGTTTGTCGAGAGTGAGCATCAGGACAAACACCTGGCCGCCATACCCTACAACCTGAAAGACTACCTGGCACTGGTTGACTGGACAGGGCGCTGTGTACGACACGACAAGCGTGGCGCGATCGCGGAGCATACCCCGACGATTCTGCAACACCTGGGCATCAGCGATCAGCAATGGCTGTTGCTGGCGCTGGAGATCCAGAAAAAATCGGTGATCATGCTGAGCGGGCTGGAGCAAATCAGGCGACGACAGCCACATCGATCACAAGCGGCCTAAGCACGAAACAGCAATTCCTTCGAAAAAACCACCGGTTTTATCCAGCCGGTGGCTGGCCATGTTCGCACGACAGAAAATACCTGCGACAGTACTGAGTCCGTCAAAGAAACCTATCGGAATCCCCCTGATTTTTTAATGTGTGTGGCTGACAAGCAACGGATTTGAAGGCTTGCTTGAACGGCAGGGTGGGTTATTATTGGCGCTGCAGGGTGGATGTCCTTTTTTTGTTTTTCAGGGTGGATGTCCTTTTTTTGTTTTGTCGCTGTAGGGTGGATGTCATTTTTTTGTTTTTTGTTTTTTGTTTTTTGTTTTTTTGTTTCGTTAGGCTTACAAGGTGCATATGAAAACTAACATTAGCTTAAATGAGATGACCAAGGAACAGCGTGAACTTTGGGAGCGCGTGAATTACCTTTGGGAATTATCTAAAGGCCGCAACAAAGATGAAATACGATCTGCCCTTCATCCACTCTATGTCGGTTGGGATATGCGTACGACATTTCCCCATGATCGAGAGGCCGCATTAAATTCGGTGACAGATGATTCGCCAGAATTGCAGTCATATGTGCTACAGCCATTGAGTGTTCAGATTTATAACGGGCATGTTGGTGTTGTACATTACACATATTCGGCAACGATTATTCAAAAGAATGGTGATGCTCTTAAGGTCACTGGAAAATGGAGCGAGGTGTATCTTAAAGATAGTGGCACTTGGCAAATGATTTCAGTCAGCGGAAAGCCAAGTGAAAATTAATAGTTGCTCAATCATCACTAGCCTAAAAAGTTGCTGTAGTCGGACCCAGCTACGCGTCGCATGCTTTTGTTTCGCTGTGCAAAATTTACCACAAGAATGCGACGCGTAGTTGGGCCTTTAAGAAAAGGCGTTATAAAAGGATAAATCATGAAAACCGATCTACTATCAACATGCTTTTGCACAAATAAGGTTGATGCTTGCAGGGATTTCTACAAAAAATATTTCGCTGCAAAACCGGTATTTGATTGCGGCTGGTATGTAACGCTGAAAATAAATCAGGATGGCCCGGAGATCAGCTTTATTCAACCTCAGCAAGAGGGCATGCCAACTTTTCCTGGTTCTGGTGTCATGCTCAATTTCAAGGTCGCTGATGTGGATGGTGAGCATGCGCGTTTAATCAATGCAGGGCTTCAAGTGGCAATGCCTCTTGAAGATCACCCCTGGGGTGATCGAGGTTTTTCTGTCATTGATCCCATTGGCAATGCTGTTTACATCTACTCAGATAGGGAGCCGGCAGATGAATTCAGGCAATATGTTGTTGGCTGACATGGCCAGTTTTCGCACAGGCAGGTAGCTGTATGCGCCAGATCTGTATGGAAGACAAAGCGAGTTACATCGATGAAATACTGGGTTTTTACCTGGAGTCGCCATTTCTTTCAGTAGCCTCTGAATTCCCTTGCCCCGAAAGTGAAGTCGGGAATTGGTATAGAATCGCCAGGGTTTTTAATGCGGTTATGAAAGAGTCCAGGATAGAAGATTCGAGCAAGACGTTTATGTTTGTTCTTGTTGAGGATGCCATATCAGAGATGACCGCGTCCCGGTTTATGGGTCTTTCGCCGGATACGGAACAAGAGCTGGGTTCTGGCTACGATAATTACGAGATCCCTGCAGGCTTTGAAAGCAAGTGGCATTCGTTGATATGGGAAAAAGTCCTCGCCGAATACAGCAGTTAACATGTTGCCGTGCCTGGGCCAGGCTACGGCGCGTATGAGTGTGGCATCGCGCTTTTCTAGCACACCTGATACTGCCGCCACTTTAATGATTGTGCGTTTATCGGCAACGGATTATGAATAATCCTGCAAACTGGAAGACAGTTGGGTTTTTAAAGATAATTTTTTTCTCCCTTGGCTGTACGCCCGGGCCACAACATTTTCTGGACAAGGATTAAGCATGAAAAATCTGCTGGTTATTGTATTGGCAATTTACATGACCGGTTGCGCTAATACAGCACCTCTGGTGCCAGTCGTATATGGGAAGCCGGCAACAGTGACATCCGGTCAAACAGCAACAATAGAACTTTATACTGGCGTGGTTACCGGTGACGCCGCCTCAACGCTGTTTCCGGTCGGTAATAATTTTTTTGTTCCGGTCGCGACCGGCCCGGCAACATCGGTACATTTTGCTGAAGGGGATCAGTTGAGGTTTCTCGAGTCGCTGTCGAGCGAACTGAATCGTATGAAGGTTTTACATGTGCTGGAATTTGGCAGGGATATTTCCATGGCCTCTGACCAGGTGCTTCGTGTTACTTTTTTAAGAACTCACCATGATCCTGATTTCCAGGTTTACACACTGGACGTGGCCTTGCAGATTGAGGGTGGTGACAACGTTTTTGTAAACCAGTATCACATCGTTTCGCATACCAGCTTAAAAGAAAAGCTTTTTTCAAATGCGTCCCGGGGCAAGGAAAAGGCCGCGACAAAATTGCTGGAAAAGGTAGTGGACGATATTCAGTTATACCTGGCGCAGTCAGCTGCCGGCAACGAATACAGCAAAGCCAGCCACCATCCGGCTGCCAACTGAAAACCCGCTCACGGCAGGCCGGCCAGCAGGCTGGTTTCTGCCAGGTTGCGGCTGAATTCCATAAAGCGTTGTGCCAGCGGTGACAGCGGCCGCGATTTGCGCCGCACCAGGTACCAGTGGCTGACAATCGGCAGTTCGCGTATATCCAGCACGACCAGCCCGGCCTGGCCACCAAAACGCAGTGTATGTTCCGACAGTATGGCGATGCCAAGGCCGGCCATGACGGAATGGCGGATGGCTTCGTTGCTTTCAATCGTCATGCGGATATCCGGCTGCAGCTTGTGGCGGGCAAAAAAGCGCTCGATGGTATAGCGTGTGCCGGAGCCCTGTTCGCGCATCAGCAATGGGTAGTTCAGCAGGGTTTTCAGGCTGATGTTTTTTTTGCCGGCCAGCGGGTGATCCTGCGGCGCTATCGCCACCAGCGGGTTACGCAAGAATTCGGTCAGCTCCAGGTCGGGGTTGTCAGGCGGATGGCTGAATACGTAAAAATCGTCCTCGTCGGCGCGTGTGCGCTCGATAATCTGCTGGCGGTTGCCAACATGAAAACGCATGCTCACCTGCGGGTGTTGCTGGCAGAAGTCGCCAATCAGGTGCGGAATAAAATACTTGGCGGTGGTCACCACCGACAGCTGCAATGAGCCTTGCTCCAGCCCTTTCAGCCCGTCCAGGGCCAGCCCGGCATATTCATAACACTTGAAGATATCGCGTGCGGTTTGCACCAGCAGCGTGCCGGCCTCGGTAAAGCGCAGCTGTTTGCCGTGGGTGTAATACAGCGGCAGGCCAACGGTGTCGGCCAGCTTGGCCAGCTGCATGGATACGCTGGGCTGGGTCAGGTGCAGCAGCCGGGCGGCGCCGGTAATGCTGCCCTGTTCATACACGGTCAGCAGGATTTCCAGCTGGCGCACGCTGCCTATGTGCTGGTGCAGGCGGTGGGCGGTCATGTCATATCATCAATAATAAGTGATGATATGCATAATAATTATCGATTTTTATTTATCAAGTCTTTTCCCGACAATGCGCCCGAATTGTGTGAGGAAGAAAAGCATGAGCAAACAACAGTTTTATTTTGGTGTGGTGTCCGGCGGCAGTGTTGCCGGCATTGGCGGTGCCGGTATCTGGGCCGGCTTAACCAGCCCGTCGCTGGCCATTGCCGGCCTGGCCGTGCTGCTGGCCAATATTGCCTGGCGCCTGAGTGCGCTGCGTAACAAAACCCGGACAGCGGGTGAGTGCTGACATGCAGCTGGATATTGTGGTCGGCTTTTTCATCATGGGGGCGGTGGCCCGCTTGCTGAAAAGTGACCTGGCCCTGCCCAAGGGGCTGTACCAGAGCTGTGTGATTTTCCTGCTGCTAGCCATTGGCCTGAAAGGCGGTGCAGCGCTGGCCAGTTATCCGCTGACGACGCTGCTGCCGCAGTCGCTGGCGGTGATGGTATTTGGCCTGCTGTTGCCGTTGCCGGCATTTGCCATTTTGTATGGCATTGGCCGCTGGTCGCGGGTGGATGCAGCCGCCACGGCAGCGCATTACGGTTCGGTGAGTGTGGCCACCTATGCGGTGGCGGTGGCCTTGCTGGATGCCAGCGGTGTGGCCTATGAGGGTTATTTTCCGCTGTTTGTCGCGCTGCTGGAGGTGCCGGCGATTGTGGTGGGCATTTTGCTGGCGCGCCAGGCCAGCCAGGCCAGCCGAGGCGCACTGGCACATGAGATGCTGCTGAACCAGGGTGTGGTGCTGCTGGCTGGCGGCATCATTATTGGTGCCTGGGCCGGTGAGCGGGTGGCCAGCGTGATGCCGTTTTTTGGCAGCCTGTTCCATGGTGTGCTGGCCTTGTTCCTGCTGGAGATGGGCCGTGTGGCCGCGTCCCGGCTGGGCGATATCCGCGAGCAGGGTGCATTTTTGCTCACTTTCGGCATTGTCATGCCGCTGATTGGCGGTGTCAGTGGTGGCCTGCTGGCATTGTGGCTGGAGTTGTCGGCCGGCGGCATCTTCCTGATGGCGGTGCTGGGCAGCAGCGCATCATATATTGCCGTGCCGGCAGCAATGGCGGTGGCCCTGCCCGGCGCCAATGCCAGTGTATCGATTACCGCGTCACTGGCGATTACCTTTCCGTTCAATGTACTGATTGCGCTGCCGGCCTACCTGGCGGTGGTGCAACACTGGAGGCTTTGACATGCAACTGACCGAGTTTGCCCCGGTAATGATTGTGATGGGTTCACGATCGGACTGGCCAACCCTGCAGCAGGCCTGCCTGCCGCTGGATGCACTGCAGGTGAACTATGCCGCTGCCGTGGTATCGGCCCACCGCACGCCGCAGCGTATGGTGGATTTTGCCAGCCGGGCGCTGGCCGAAGGGGTGCAGGTGATTATTGCCGGTGCCGGCGGCTCGGCCCACCTGCCCGGCATGATCGCCGCACTGACGCCGCTGCCGGTCATTGCGGTGCCGGTGGCCAGCCGCTTCAACAACGGCCTCGACAGCCTGCTGTCGATTGTGCAAATGCCG
The DNA here is from genome assembly GCA_036568205.1 of Pseudomonadales bacterium. Lineage (GTDB taxonomy): Bacteria > Pseudomonadota > Gammaproteobacteria > Pseudomonadales > DT-91 > DATCSZ01. The sequence continues at coordinate 1,846 of DATCSZ010000216.1, read as the reverse complement.
CGCGGTGTGGCGGTGGCCACCCAGGCTGTCGGTGAGGCCGGTGCCTATAACGCCGGCCTGATGGCGGCGCAGATGTTGTCGCTGGGCGATGCCGCGCTGCAGCAGCGCCTGATCAACTGGCGTGACCAGCAAACGGCAGCGGTGCCGGTGGAGGTGGAATGATGCATGTCACGATAGTGGGCTGTGGCCAGCTGGCCCGCATGCTGGCGCTGGCCGGCTGGCAGATGAATATCCGTTTCAGTTTTATTGCCGAGCCGGGTGAGTCGGTGCGCGGTGTCACCGGCCTTGGCAAGGTGGTGGTACGTCGCGATAACGAAACGGCTGTGGAGTTATATCATCGGCTGGGCCGGCCTGATGTGATTACCGTTGAGCGTGAGCATGTGGATATCCCGTTGCTGCGCCAGTTGCAGGTATTGTGTCCGGTGTATCCTGATCCGGCCACCATTGCCGTAACCGGTGATAGGCTGCAGGAAAAACGCGCACTGCAAAAACACGGCCTGCCGCATGCCGCGTTTGTTGCCTGCGAACAGCCGGCGCAATTGCCGGAGGCGGCCGCCACGCTGGGGCTGCCGCTGTTTGTGAAAAGCTGCCGCGACGGTTATGACGGCAAAAACCAGTGGCGCATCAGTGACCCGCAACAGCTGCAGCAGCTGGCCAGCCAGTTGCCGGCGCAGTCGCTGGTGGCCGAGGCGGCGGTGCCATTTGTTGCCGAGGCCTCGCTGCTGGGGGTGCGTTCGGCCAGTGGTGAAACCGCGTTCTACCCGCTGGCGGAAAACCAGCACCGCAACGGCATACTGGTCAGCAGCAGTGTGCCGTCGTCGTTATCGCCGCTGTGGCAGCAACAGGCACGCGACTGGCTGGGCCAGCTGCTGCAGCAGTGGCAGTATGTCGGTGTGCTGGCGATGGAATTGTTTGTCACCGAACAGGGGTTGCTGGTCAATGAGCTGGCGCCCAGGGTACACAACAGCGGCCACTGGACACACAAGGGGGCGGCCACCTGCCAGTTCGAAAACCACCTGCGGGCCATTCTTGGCCTGCCGCTGGGCGATACCAGCCTGCATCGCCCCTGCGCCATCATCAACCTGCTTGGCCGGCCGGTGAAGGCGCGCCAGCTGGTGCAGAAAAACAGCTGGCTGGCCGACTACAACAAAAGTGTCAGGAAAGGCCGCAAGCTGGGCCATGTTACCCTGCTGGCCGACCGCCCTGAACAACTGGCCGGCCAGCGTGATGCGGTGCTGGGCGCCTGTCATCCCGAGTAAACGCAGTTTTGCCGGCACTGGTGCAGCCAGCGCCGGGCTGCGCCCACTGCTGTGCGGAATACATTCGCGGCTGAAGTGTGCCTTCGCCGGTGTGACGGCAGAAAGACAAAACTACCGCGCAAGCATCGCAAACTGCAAACGATGATGATATGCCCCAACTGCCAACTGCCAACTGCCAACTGCCAACTGCCAACTGCCAACTGCCAACTGCCAACTTGACCAATTTACAGTACAGGTTATACTTGCACCGTTTATTGTACAATTAAGGTGGTTCGCCATGAGGGTTATTAGTTTTTCGGATGCCCGTAACAAGCTGAAAAGCGTTCTTGACCAGGTGGTTAACGATGCAGATTACACCGTTATTACCCGAAGGGATGCAGAGGATGCCGTAGTCATGTCGCTGGACCAGTTCAATGGCCTGATGGAAACCGTGCATTTGCTGAAGAGTCCGGCTAATGCGGCCCATTTGTCAAAATCCATCAAGCAGTACCGTGCGGGAAAAACCAGCCTGCATGAGCTGACGGATGATTGACGTTCTGGCATGGACCCGGGAGGCGTGGGCGGATTACCTGTACTGGCAAACACAG
>DATCSZ010000215.1:0-10921 GCA_036568205.1 Pseudomonadales bacterium | reverse complement strand
CACCCCGGCGGCCGTACTGGCGTTAATAACGCCGGCGGCAGGGGCACTGACAACAAACGGGCCGCTGTCCTTGTCCACCTGCAGGCTGATGCTGTCCTGGGCAATGCTGTGCAGGCCGCTGCGCACGGTAAACAGGAAGTTCATGTAGCGGTCGGTGGTCGGCAGGCGCTCACCGATGCTCTGGCTGTTGGCCAGGATATCGGCCAGTGCCGGTATGCTGCGTACCGGCTCGCTGGCCGGCAGGCGCGAGCGCACTAACGGGCCACTGCCGGCATCGGTATGCATGGCGGCCAGTGAGTCGGTGGCATTGCCAAGATCGTATTGCTCCCAGCTGTAGCTCGGTGAGGCCACGCCAGTGGCATTGCCCTGCAGCAGGAACGGTGTACTGGCCGGGATAACAACATTAACACCGGCATCAGCGAGCGGCGGTGTTTCGCCAGTGGCAAGGCTGCTGCCGCACTGGCTGGTGCCGGTCACCTCGCCGTCAACAAAACGGCGCACCTGTTCAATGCTGGCGGCATGAAAATAATGGTCGCTGCTGCTTTGCAGGTTTTGTTCCTTGCACAGGCCGGCATAGGACATGATGGTGCTGCCGCTGCCGGGCTCGTAGGCCGATGCGGACGGGAAGGCGTTGTGCGGCTGGCGCGCACCGTTGCAGAAACCGGAGCCGGCATCGCTGCCTTCGGCATTGAACGTGTGGGTGGCGCCAAACTGGTGGCCGATTTCGTGGGCAACATACTCGATATAGAACATGTCGCTTTGCAGCGCGTCGGCGCTGAGGCCGGTGATGGCCTGGGCCTTGCGTGTGCCATCACAGACCGAGGCAACCGCGGCCAGGCCACCGCCACTGCCCGCCGGAAAGCTGCTGAACAAATGGCCGACATCATAGTTGGCACTGCCCAGTTTGCTGTCAATCCAGGCCTGGTTTTGCTGGATCATCAGTTCGAGGTTGTCGCTGCTGAAGTCGCCGGCATCGGTGGACACCAGGTTGCTGCCGCTGACCAGCTGCAGTGAGATACCGAGATCGCGCTCAAACACCGTGTTGACCCGGTCAACGGCAACCACGATCGCGGCCAGTGTGTCATTGACATTGCCTGCCGCCACCGCCTGGCTGTAGGGCTGGGTGGCAGCCACCGCCAGCCGGTAGGTTTTCAGCTGGCCGCCAAAGGTTTTGGCCTGCAGTGGCCGGGCCGCCGTGGGCTGTTCGTCGCCGGCCGGTGCCGTGATGCCGTGACCGGTGACACTGCAGTGAAATGCTGCCCGCCCGGGCGTGCTGGTGCCATCAATAATGCGGTAGTGGCTGGCCATGGCGCTGCTTTGCACCTCGGCCGGGTTGATCAGCACACTGCCATCCGGGGTCAGCAACAGGCCGTGCAGGCCACGGGCGGTCAGGGTCAGGCTGCCGCGAATCGCCGGCTGGTCGATGCCGACCAGACGGAAGTTGCGGATCTGCGGATGCTGTGCCGCCACTGCCGGCGCCAGCAGCGCATGGCGATACACCGCGACGGTGGTCAGCTGGCCATTGGCCAGCGGCAGCTGCAGCTCGCTGCCGGCCAGGCCGGCCTGGTAGTCCGGCGCCTGTTCCAGCAGTTGCAGCAACAGGCCGGTATCGGCCTGCAGGGTCAGCGGGCCGCTGCTGCTGGCCTGTACATCACCGGCAGACGGGGTTTGCCAGAGATCGGCCTGGCTGGTCAGTGGCAGGCTGGCAAGTAGCAGCAGTATCCAGTGTTTCATCGGCTTGGCCTGGTTGCTTGTTTGGGCCAGTGTAGGCAGCGGCTGCAGGCGAGTAAAGCGGCGGCTGCAATCAGGCCAGCACAAACGTCTGGCTGGCCAGTATCCGGCCGTTGACCATCAACTCAATGCAGTGCGTGCCTGGCAGCAGGCGGCGGGTGGACAGCGTGCGCAGGCGATGGCGTTTTTCCAGCCGGGTGCTGGCACCGGCCGCCAGTTGCAGGGTTTTCAGCTTGAACACCTTGCGCGAGCGGCGGCCACTGGCAGTCGGGTAATGCTGGATATAGTCAATCGCCAGCGCCAGTGTGTCATCGCCGTGGTTGGCCAGCTGCAGTTGCAGCAGCAGGTCGTCACCAATGGCTGCCTGTGTGGTATCCAGCAAAAACTGCAGCTGCAGCGTGTCAACTGCGCCGGCAAAACCCAGCAGCGCCAGTGCCTCGCGCTGGCCCTGCTTGACCAGGCTGCGCAGGCCGTGGCGTACAATCCAGCGCCGCCGCGGGTTGCTGTCCTGCTGCAGCCAGTGGCGGCAGTGCTGCAGCAGCAGGGCCGGGTGATCCTTGCTGATGTCATTCAGGTTGTTGGCGACTGATTTGCGTACATACAGGCTGTCATCATCCAGCAGTTGCCCGATAACGGGCCAGATCGGGGCCGGATCGTCACGCAATGCCAGCAGCTGCTCACCCCAGGGCAGGCGCGGGCGCAGGCCCTCACTGGCCAGCCGGCGCACATGGGCATCGGGGTGGTGGCACCAGTGTTCAATATGCCGGTAACTAAGCGCAAAATGCTGCTGCAAAAACGGCCGTATCGCGTATTCGGCGGTGAACAGCGGTGTCAGCCGCGCCAGCAGTGGCAGCGCAATGGCCGGCTGGTCCAGCCCGTGTACAGCGGCATAGTCAATCAGCGGCCAGGCGGCCATGGCACGGTTACTGTCGGCCGGGTCACCGTCGTCCCAGTGGTCCGGCAGCTGGTGCAATAGCGTGGCGGCAGCGGCAAAATCGGCCGGCAGCTGCTGGTGCAGCGCGTCGATGATGTGCTGTACCCGCTGTTTCAGGCCCAGCGCGGCCAGCCCGTCCAGGCTGTCGGCAGTGAAGCGGTCGCGGCAGAATTCCGGGCTGCAGGCTGCCAGTGCACGACCGATACGGTCGATCGCGGCACGGTCAAGACTGTGTTTCAGCAGCGTTTGCGTCATGGTGGTTACGCGGGCGGTATTTCAGTTTCTTTTCAATGGATTCAATCAGCATCGAGGCAATATCCTTGCCGGTGGCCGCCTCAATGCCTTCCAGCCCCGGTGAGGAGTTGACTTCCAGCAGCAGCGGGCCCTTGTTGGAGCGGATAATGTCCACCCCGGCCACCATCAGGCCAAGGGTTTTGGCAGCCTTGATGGCCAGTGCCTTTTCCTGTTTGCTGACCTTGACGATCGATGCCGAGCCGCCCTGGTGGATATTGGCGCGGAACTCGCCAGGTGCGGCGGTGCGTTCGATCGAGGCCACCACCTTGCCATCAATCACAAAGCAGCGCAGGTCACGCCCCTGGGCTTCCTTGATAAATTCCTGTACCAGCAGGTTGGCGTGCAGTGACTTGAAGGCATTGATCACCGATTCGGCGGCCTTGCGGGTTTCGGCCAGTACCACACCACGGCCCTGGGTGCCTTCCAGCAGTTTGACGATCAGTGGTGCGCCGCCGACCATCTCAATCAGGTCGTTGGTGTCGACCGGCGAGTTGGCAAAGCCGGAGGTGGGGATATCCAGCCCGCTCTGCTGCAGCAGCTGCAGCGAAAACAGCTTGTCGCGTGACTGGCTGATGGCCGCTGCACCGTTCAGCGAAAACGTGCCGATGCTTTCAAAATGGCGGGTCAGCGCACAGCCGTAGAATGTCATGCTGGGGCGGATGCGCGGGATGATGGCGTCCATCTCGGTGAGGATATTGCCGCCCCGGTAATGCACCTCGGGGGTGTTGGCATCCAGCTTCATATAGCACTGCTTGATGTTCAGGAACACCATGTCGTGGCCACGCTTGGCGCCGGCTTCCATAATGCGCTGGTTGCTGTACAGCTCCGGGTTGCTGGCCAGCAGCGCGATGCGCAGGCCCTGGCGGGTGTCGGCAACCCGGCCGTACAGCTCGTCCAGCTGCGGCTGGCTGCGATCGCCGAGCAGGCAACCCTGCGACGGGTCAACCAGCAGCCGGTCCTGCATCGCCTCGCGCCCCAGCAACATGCGGTAACCCATCGAGTCGCGGTTGGTCAGGGTCAGCTCGATATCGCGGTTAAAGTTGCCCAGCTGCATTGGCACCCGGATCACATAGCGTTTTTCACTGATGCCGGACGAGCTTTTCACCGAGCGCCGGTCCACTACCCGCGCTTCGCAGCGCACGCTGGTGCGCCGGTTGTGTTGCAGCGGATGCACCTCAAAACTGACCCAGCTCTGGTTGTCGCGCTTGAAACTGTGGATGTTAAAGGCATGCAGCGACGAGGTTTTGGCGCCGGAATCAACCCGCGCCTTGACGGCCGGTATGCCAAGCGTGGGCAGGGCGCACCATTCGTCGCTGCCGATGATTATTTTTTGCGAAGGCATGAGGGACCTGCGAACGGGAATTGAGCCGGCTTTATAACAAAAAAAGCGCGCCGCCGCACCTGCGATGTGCAGTGCTTGCCGGTTGCGCCCGTGGCAGCGCAATGGCACACGCTGCGTGGCCAAATTCTGGAAAAACCCCTTTCTCCTGATCGCCAAAACGGCGAAAATGGCCGTTTTTCGCCAACTCACACAGGCCAGAAACCTTGATGAAAAAAACGCCGCCAGCGCACAGCACCGGAACCGCCGCCGATAACAGCGGCAACAATGTATGGACGGCTGCCGACAGCGCCGACTTGTACGGCGTTCAGGAGTGGGGTACCGGCTATTTTGATGTCTCGCCAGCCGGCGAGCTGCGCGTCAGTGCCAGCCAGCAGGCCGGCGGTGTGGCGGTGCCGGTGCTGGATATTGTGCGTGGCATGCAGGAGCGCGGCCTGGATATGCCGGCGGTGCTGCGTATTGAAAACCTGCTGGATGACCGTATCCGCCAGCTGAACGAGGCGTTTGCCCGTGCCATCAACCAGGTGGGCTACCAGAATCATTACCGGGGTGTATTCCCGATCAAGGTCAACCAGCAGTGCCATGTTATCGAGGAAATTGCCGATTTCGGCAAACATTACCATCACGGCTTTGAGGCCGGCAGCAAGGCTGAGCTGATTATTGCCTTGTCGCAGCTGCAGGATCACGACAGCCTGATTATCTGCAACGGCTACAAGGATGCCGAGTTTATCGAGCTGGGCCTGTATGCCCGGCAAATGGGCATCCGCTGCTTTTTTGTGCTGGAAACGCCGACCGAGCTGCCGATTATCCTTGAACGCAGCCGGGCGCTGAAAATCGAGCCGTTGATCGGCGTGCGCCTGAAACTGGCAGTGACGGTGGATGGCCACTGGAACGAAGACAGCGGTGACCGCTCGATTTTTGGCCTGTCAACGGCGGCGCTGCTGGATGTGGTCGACCAGCTGAAACAGGCCGACATGCTGCACTGCCTGCAGTTGCTGCATTGCCATATCGGTTCGCAGATTCCCAATATCCGCAATATCCGTGCCGGCGTGCTGGAAGCCTGCCGTTATTATGTTGGCCTGATCGAGGAAGGGGCGCCGCTGGGTTATCTTGATCTTGGCGGCGGCCTGGCGGTGGACTACGAGGGCGCACGCACCAACAGCACCCACAGCATGAACTACCGGCTGGATGAATACTGCGTCAATATTGTCGAGACGCTGTGTGAAACCTTTGATCCGCTGGAAATCCCGCACCCGGTGATTGTCTCGGAATCCGGCCGCGCCACGGTGGCCTATTCCTCCATGCTGCTGTTCAATATTCTTGATGTGCGTGATCACCGGCCAAGCTCACTGCCGGATACACTGCCGGATGACTGCCATGACCTGATCCGCAACATGACGGCGGTGCTGCGTTCACTGAATGAGCGCAATTTCCAGGAGTGCTATAACGATTCACTCTATTACCGCGATGAAGTGCGTGAGCTGTTCCATCGCGGCCAGGCCACCCTGCGTGAGCGGGCGCTGGCCGAGAATATCAACCTGGCGGTGCTGGAAAAAATCGCCCAGCTGTTGCCTCAGCTGGAACGGGTGCCGCCGGAAATGGAAAACCTGCCGGAGCTGCTGTCGGATATTTACTACGGCAATTTCAGCCTGTTCCAGTCGCTGCCGGATATCTGGGCGATAGACCAGATTTTCCCGATCATGCCGATCCACCGGCTGGACGAACAGCCGACCCGCGAGGCGATTATTGCCGACATCACCTGTGACTGTGACGGCAAGATTGATCATTTCGCCACCCCGGCCGGGCGCCGCAAAACCCTGCCGCTGCACCCGTTGAAAGACGGTGAGGATTACATACTGGGTGTTTTCCTGGTGGGTGCCTACCAGGAAACCCTGGGTGACCTGCACAACCTGTTTGGTGATGCCAATGTGGTGAGTGTGTATATCAAGGAAGACGGCGGCTTTGATTTTGTCAAGGAGTTCCACGGTGACAGCATAGCCGATGTGTTAAGTTACGTGGAATACGACCCAAAGCTGATGATTGAACAGTTTCGCCGGATTGCCGAAAAAGCCGTGCGCGATGGGCGCATTTCGGTGGCCAAGCGCCAGCAGATGCTGAAGGCCTTCCGCAACAGCATGGATGGCTATACCTATTTTGAACATGAAATTGACTGACAGGCAGGAGTAGACCAATGAGCAAGGTAATCATTATCGGGGCAGGTGGTGTCGGTGGCGTGGTAGCGCACAAATGTGCGCAGCTGCCCGAGGTGTTCAGCGACATCCTGCTGGCCAGCCGTACCGAGTCCAAATGCCAGGCAATTGCCGAACAGATCCGTGACATGCAGGGCCGCAGCATCCGCACGGCACGGGTTGATGCCGACAATGTACCGGAGCTTGCAGCATTGCTGAAAAAAGAGCAGCCGGCGCTGGTGATCAACGTGGCGCTGCCGTACCAGGACCTGACCATTATGGATGCCTGCCTGGAAGCCGGTATCAACTATATGGATACCGCCAACTACGAGCCGCTGGATACCGCCAAGTTCGAATACAAGTGGCAGTGGGCCTACCAGGACAAGTTCAAGAATGCCGGCCTTACCGCATTGCTGGGCAGCGGTTTTGATCCGGGTGCCACTAACGTCTTCACTGCGTATCTGGCCAAGCACTATTTTGACGAAATCCACGAGCTGGATATTATCGATGTCAACGGCGGCAACCACGGCTACCCGTTTGCCACCAATTTCAACCCGGAAATCAATATCCGCGAAGTGACGGCCGAATGCCGCCACTGGGAAAACGGCGAGTTTGTCACCACCCCGGCGATGTCGAAAAAAGCCAGCTTCAGCTGCCCGGAAGGGGTTGGCACCTATAACATCTACCGTATGTACCATGAAGAGCTGGAGTCGATTGCGAAAAACTTCCCGACCCTGAAACGTGCGCAGTTCTGGATGAGTTTTTCCGATAATTACCTGAAGCACCTGGAAGTGCTGGGCAATGTTGGCATGACCGGTATTGAGCCGGTGGAATACGAGGGCCAGCAGATTGTGCCGATCCAGTTCCTGGCCAAACTGCTGCCGGACCCGGCCAGCCTCGGCCCGCGCACCAAGGGCAAGACCTGCATTGGCTGCGTGGTGAAAGGTATCAAGGACGGCAAGCAGAAAATCATGTACATATACAATATCTGTGATCATGAGGCCTGTTATGCCGAAGTGAAATCCCAGGCGATTTCCTATACCACCGGTGTGCCGGCGATGATCGGCGCCAAGCAGATGGTGCAGGGCAACTGGATCAAGCCGGGTGTGTGGAATATCGAGCAGTTTGATCCTGATCCGTTTATGGACGACATGAACCGCTACGGCCTGCCGTGGAGCGTAGTGGAGCTGGACAACTTCAGCCTGGACCAGTAAGTCGTGCAGTTTACCGACTTTTCCAAACTGGATCTGGCGCGCCTGCCGTCACCGTGCTTTGTTGTTGATGAAGTGGCGGTGCGGCGTAACCTGGCCATTTTGAAGCAGGTGGCCGATGCCAGTGGCGCCAAAGTGCTGGCAGCGCTGAAGGCATTTTCGATGTGGCACCTGGCGCCTATATACCGCGATTACCTGTCCGGCACCTGCGCCAGCGGCCTGCATGAGGCAAAGCTGGGCTTTGAGGAGTACGGCGGTGAGGTGCATGTCTACTCGGCAGCGTTTACCGAAGGTGACTTGCAGGAGTTGCTGGGCTTTGCCGATCATATCGTGTTCAACAGCTGCGGCCAGTGGCAGCGTTTCCAGCCGATGATCCAGGCAGCCAGGGCCGAACGCCCCGAACTGCAGTTTGGCCTGCGCATCAACCCGGAGCACTCCGAGGGTGCAGTGCCGATTTATGATCCCTGTGCGCCCGGTTCACGGCTCGGTATCCCGCTGTCGCAGCTGGATGAATCCGTTATTGATGGCATCAGCGGACTGCACTTTCATACCCTGTGTGAACAGGATTTTGCCCCGCTGGCACGCACGCTGGATGCGGTGGAAAACAACTTTGGTCATCTGTTGCACAGGATGCGGTGGGTCAACTTTGGTGGTGGCCACCACATCACCCGGCCCGGCTACCAGATTGATGCACTGGTGCAGCGCATCCGCGAATTCTCGCGAAAATACGATGTGCAGGTCTATCTGGAGCCCGGCGAGGCGGTGGCAATTGGCACCGGTGTGCTGGTTTGTGAAGTGCTGGATACCACCTGGAACCAGCTGCCGCAGGCGATTCTTGATACCTCGGCCACCTGCCATATGCCGGACACGCTGGAAATGCCATACCGGCCGCATATCAGCGGCAGTGGCGAGGCCAATGAAAAAGCCCATCGCTACCGTCTTGGCGGGCTGACCTGCCTGGCCGGTGATGTGATCGGTGATTACAGCTTTGATGCGCCACTGCAGATTGGCCAGCGTCTGGTGTTCGAGGACATGGCCCATTACACGATGGTGAAAACCACCACCTTCAACGGCACCAAATTGCCGGCGATAGCGGTGTGGAACAGCGAGACCGATGCGCTGGAGGTAGTGAAAACCTTCGGCTACGAGGATTTTCGCCAGCGGCTTTCCTGAGCGGGCAGGACTTACAGAAACGGCAGCTCGGCTGCCGTTTTTTTTTGGCTGTGCCCCCGTGAACCGGGGGTGGGAAAATTCACCGCCGGCAATACACTGGGCAAAAAACCAGTGGAGACTGACCATGAAAACACGATTGCTTGCGCGCTGCCTGCCGTTGCTGCTGATTGTTGGCCTGGGCCTGGCCGGCCACGTACATGCCAGCAAAAAAACCGAAGCCGGCAGCCATCTGGTGCAGCAGGCGGAACAGGCCCGCTTTGCCGGCAACCATGCCGAATCTGTCCGTCTGTTGCAGCAGGCGGTGGAGATGGGCAACAGCGCGGCAATGACCGATCTGGGCGTGGCCTACCAGCGAGGCCGGGGCATTGGGCAGGATTACCAGAAAGCCTTTGCGCTGTTTGAACAGGCCGCAAAAAAAGGCCATGACTATGGCATGCTCAATGCCGGCCTTGCCTACCGTTACGGCCGTGGTGTGGAGCAAAACGAAAAAAATGCCAAACGCTGGCTGAAAAAGGTTGGTGGCATGAAAAGCTCGCGGGCAGCGCCATCGGCCAAGGTCGAGCTGAAAAAACCGACCCCGCCGCCAGGCACGTTTTATGACAGCCAGGGCCGCATCGCCTTTGACAACCAGGACTACCAGAAAGCGCTTGATTACTGGCAACAGGGCGCTGCAGCCGGCAATCCGCACAGCATGAGCTGGCTGGGCACGATGTACTGGAACGGCCAGGGTGTGGTGCAAAGTCACAACCAGGCCAGGGAATGGTACCTGAAAGCCGCCAAAGCCGGTGACAAGGACGGCATGTTCAATCTGGGCCAGCTCTACCGTTATGGCATGGGGGTGGCAGTCAATAACAAAGAAGCAGACACATGGTTTAAAAAAGCCGCCAAGGCTGGTCATAAAGGTGCCGATGCAGCGCTGAAACAGGCGGCCAGCATCAGCCTGGATAACCCACAGCTGCTGCGCAACAAGGCCGACCAGGCCTGGATGTCTGCTGATTATGCAACTGCCGTTGCCGCCTGGCAGGAGCTGGGCAATGCGCTGGACGGACTGGGCTTTTACAACCGGGCCCATGCCCTGCTGAACGGCTGGGGCGTGGAAAAAAATGAGCAGCAGGCCTATGAATTGTTCCGTCTCGCGGCCCGTCTCAATCACCCCGGTGCCTTGTTTTTCCTTAACCAGGCAGCCGATAACGGCGATATCGACAGCATGCTGTTCCTGGCCGATCTGTACCTGAACAGTGAGCGGGTGCCATACGATGGCTGGCGTGCGCGTGAACTATACCGGCTGGCGGCCTATAACGGCAGCCAGCAGGCTGAGCAACAGCTCAACCGACTGTCACCGGTGCCTGACAAAAATGGCCAGCAGGAATTTGACCAGGCCGGCAAAGCCTCCGGCGACAGCAATCGTTTTAACGGCTATCTGCGTGCAGCACAAAAAGGCCATGCCAAGGCGATGGCGTTTGTCGCCGATATGTACATGAATGGCAAGGGCATCAGCGCCAATGACGAAAAGGCGCGGCTGTGGTTTTCCCGTGCCGCGGCGGCCGGTAACCTGTATGGCATGCAGAACTATGCTGCCTATCTGGCCCAGGGTATCGGTGGCCCGCAGGATGGTGAGGCCGCACTGGTGTGGTACCGCATGGCCGCCGACCAGGGGCACAGTATGTCGATGTGGGGGCTGGCGATGATGTACAGCCATGGCATGGGTATCCCGAAAGATGACAAGCAGGCGGTGTACTGGCTGGAAGTGGCCGCTGCGCATGGCAGTGCACGTGCCGAGCAATCACTGATCCAGCGTGGCCTGCGCCCGGACATCTGGGCCCAGCGGGCAGCCCAGGCCAAAGCCCTGGCAGAACAAAACCGGCGCCAGCAACAGCAGAACCAGAACGCCTATTTCAGCAACCTGGCCCGCATCTGGGCCTATCACAATGCCCCGTCCGGCGCGATAAACAGCCACAACAGCAGCGACGATGAATTCTGGCAGCGTGCCCGCGCCCGCAGTGAATGCATGAAAAAAGTCAGCCAGTCGATCCAGCGGCAAACCTACGGC
>DATCSZ010000214.1:0-9315 GCA_036568205.1 Pseudomonadales bacterium | reverse complement strand
AAGATTGCACTGGCGCTTTCCCAGGATCAGATTCATGAGGTTTTTTACCGCCTCGGTCTGGGGCAGTTCAGCGGCATCGGTTTTCCAGGTGAGAGCACCGGGGTGCTGCCAAATCGCAGCCGATGGAGTGATATTGAGCGCGCCAATTTTGCGTTCGGTTATGGTGTGTCGGCAACCGCCCTCCAGCTTGCCCAGGCGTATGCAGTACTGGCCAGTGGTGGCATCAGTGTCCCGGTGAATTTGCTGAAACAGCAGGAGGCGCCCATCGGCCGTCGCATTGTTGATGCCCGCCATGCCGAGCAGCTGAGACAGATGCTGGAGCAGGTGACAGGCAGTAAAGGCACAGCCAAAAAAGCACAGACAGAGCATTATACGGTTGCCGGAAAAACCGGTACGGCGCACAAGGTGGGTTCCGGCGGCTATCAGGCCGGGCATTATCTGTCGCTGTTTGCCGGTTTTGCGCCGGCAGATCAGCCGCGCATTGTCACCGTGGTGGTGGTGGATGATCCGAAAGGTGCGGAATATTACGGTGGTGAGGTGGCGGCACCGGTGTTTGCCGACATCGTGGCTGGCAGCCTGAGACTGTTGAATGTGGCGCCGGACAAGTTTCCGCAGCGGCAGCTGGCGTTGGCGGGAGGTGCAAGGTGATGCACCTGTCGCAGCTGGTGAGTGAGCCGATAATCGGTGCCGATGTGGATATCGACGGCATCGCCATTGACAGCCGGCAGGTGAAGGCCAATCACCTGTTCTGCGCCTTGCGCGGTGAACTGCATGATGGACATGATTATATTGACCAGGCGGTGGCGGCAGGCGCCACAGCGGTGGCGGTAGAAACTGCCGAACGCATTAACCTGGATAACGCTTGCAGTTATGTGGTAATCCCGCAGTTGAGGCGTGAGCTGGGCGAAATTGCCGCCCGGTTTTACCGGCAACCCTCCCGGCAATTGTCGGTTATTGGTGTCACCGGCACCAACGGCAAGACATCCATCACGCATTATATCAGCCAGCTGCAGGCCGGGCTCGGCAAAAAGGCGGCAGTGATCGGTACGCTGGGAACCGGTTTTGAAGGTTGTTATACGTCGTCATTAAATACCACGCCGGATGCATTAAGTCTGCAGCAAAGCCTGAGCGAATTGCGTGAGGCAGGCGTTGGCTGCGTGGCAATGGAAGTTTCCTCACATGCGCTGGACCAGCAACGTTGCAACGGTATTCATTTTGCCGGTGCCGTTTTCTCTAATCTGAGTCGCGATCATCTGGATTATCACGGAAGCGAGCAAGCCTACTTTGCTGCCAAGGCACGATTGTTTGTCTGGCCAGGGCTGCGCTGGGCTGTATTGAACCGCGATGACGCCTGTTTCAGCCGGCTGGCTGACAGCTTGTTGCCATCGGTGAAGTGCCTCAGTTATTCACTGGTCGATACCGGTGCAGATCTCTCGTTTGTCAATGTCCGGCGCCGTGTTGATGCTTATCAGGCCGAGCTGTTGTATCAGGGCAAAAGTCATGTGCTGCAGCTTGCTGTGCATGGTGAGTTCAACCTTGCCAATGTGCTTGCAGCAATCGCTGCGTTGCTGGCTGAAGGAGAGGATGTTGAGCGGGTGGTGGCAGCATGTGAGGAGATCAGGCCGGTTGCAGGACGCATGCAGTCGATAGAAAACGACTGCGGTATTGTTGCGCTGGTAGATTATGCCCATACCCCGGATGCACTCGAGAAAGTATTGAAAACCCTGCGTGATGAGGCAGGTTCCAGCCAGCTGCTGGTGGTGTTTGGTTGTGGTGGTGACCGCGACCAGGGCAAGCGGCCGCAAATGGCGGCTGTGGCTGAGCGTTATGCTGATTTCTCGATTGTTACAGCAGATAACCCGCGTTTGGAGTCGGTCGCTGCAATCAATGAAGAGATTGTCAGTGGATTTTCAGGCCGGAAATATATGGTTGAGCCGGACAGAAAAAAAGCCGTTGAGCTGGCAGTGAAGCGGGCCGGCAAAGGTGATTATTTGCTCGTTGCCGGCAAGGGACATGAAAAATACCAGCAGGTGGGGACCCGGAAGCTGCCATTTGATGATGTGGCTGTATTACGCCACGCCCTGGCAGAAAGGAGGGCTGGCTGATGCGATCAATGCTGCTTTCAGAGATCGCTGCCATCTGCAATGGCGACTTGCGTGGCCAGGACCAGCAAGTGTCAGCGGTGGTCTGTGACAGTCGTCAGGCTGTGGCCGGTTCGCTGTTTGTGGCGCTGGCCGGTGAGCGGGCTGATGGCCATGACCATGTTGACAGTGCCGCAGACAACGGTGTCAGGGCGGCAATGGTTGAGCGCTACGTTGATACCCGTATATCGCAGTTGCAGGTGGACGACAATCTTCAGGCACTGGCCTGCCTGGCTGCGCATGTGCGCCATGATTTTTCCGGCCGGGTTTTCGCCATTACCGGCAGCAGTGGAAAAACCAGTACCCGGGACATGCTGGCAGGTATTGTCCAGCTGGCCGGCAAAGTCAGCAGCACCCGGGGCAACCAGAATAACGAGCTGGGTGTGCCGCTGACTATCCTGGCTGCCGATCCGCAGGCTGATTACTGGGTGCTTGAAATGGGTGCAGCAAAAGCCGGCGACATTGCTTACCTGATGCGCATGGCTGATCCGGATATTGCAGTCATTACCAATATTGGTGTTGCACACATTGGTCGTTTTGGTAGTGCAGAGGTGCTGGCGACTACCAAGGCCGAAATATTTACCGGATTGCGTGATGATGCTGTTGCCGTGATTAATCTGGATGACAAATATGCGCAGCAGTGGCAAACGATTTGCGCCGGTCGCAAGACAGTGACATTTTCCATGCAAAACAGTGAGGCGGATGTCCATGCCACGGCGATTGAAAGCAACCAGGACGGCTCGGATTTTGTGCTGCATTGCCACCACCGGCAGGTGCCGGTGCATTTGCAGGTTCCCGGCCATCACCAGATCTCCAATGCCTTGTGTGCAGCGGCCTGTGCGCTGGCAGCTGATGTCGATGCTGCAGTAATCGCTGATGGATTGTCGGCTTTTTCAGGTGTGGCAGGGCGCCAGCAGAAAAAACGGGCTGCTTCAGGTGCGTTGCTGATTGATGACAGTTATAACGCCAATCCGGCTTCGGTAAAGGCTGCCATTGATGTGCTGGCAGGCTATGCAGGCCGGCAAGTGCTGGTGCTCGGTGATATGGCTGAGCTGGGTGACTTCAGTGCTGCCTGTCATCGGGAAATCGGTGAATATGCAGCAATGAAGGGGATTGACGAATTACTGACTGTCGGTGATGACAGTCGTTATGTCAGTCAGGCCTTTGCCGGCAAAGCAAGACATTTTACTGACAGACAGCTGGTGATTGACTATTTGCAGAAAACCACAGACAGGGATGATGTGGTATTAATCAAGGGTTCGCGATCGGCAGCGATGGAAAACGTTGTCGCGCAGCTGCAAAAACAGGTGTCTGGATAATGTTGCTGATAGTGGCGCAATGGCTCTCTGAATACCAGTCGGTGTTCCAGGTATTCCAGTATCTGACGTTTCGCAGCATTTTGTCCGCATTGACAGCACTGGCGATTGCGCTGGTTTGTGGTCCATGGATGATCAATCGGCTGGTGTTCCACCAGATCGGTCAGGCTGTGCGTGATGACGGGCCACAAAGCCACCTGAGTAAATCCGGCACCCCGACCATGGGTGGAGCACTGATTCTGTTGTCAATTGCCGTGGCGACTCTGCTGTGGGCTGATCTTTCCAACCGTTTTGTCTGGGTGGTACTGATTGTCACTTTTATGTTTGGTGCCATTGGCTGGGTTGATGATTACCGCAAAGTGGTGGAAAAAAATTCACGTGGATTGCCGGCACGATGGAAATATTTCTGGCAGTCGGTTGCCGGATTTGGTGCCGCATTTTTTCTTTATCAGACGGCAGTGGCACCGGCTGAAACCCAGCTGTTTGTCCCTTTTTTCAAGGATGTGGCGTGGCCGATGGGCATGCTGTACGTGCTGTTTGGCTATTTTGTCATTGTCGGCTCCAGCAATGCGGTAAACCTGACTGACGGGCTGGATGGGCTGGCCATCATGCCCAGTGTAATGATTGGTGCAGCGCTGGGTGTGATTGCCTATCTCGCTGGCCATAACGAATTTTCCCAGTATCTGCATATCGGTTACGTGCCGGGTGCCGGTGAGCTGGTGATTTTCTGTGCGGCACTGGGTGGTGCCGGTCTCGGGTTTCTCTGGTTCAACACCTATCCGGCCCAGGTGTTTATGGGTGATGTCGGGGCATTGGCACTGGGTGCCGGCCTGGGCGCCATAGCCTTGATTACGCGTCATGAAATCGTCTTTTTTATCATGTCCGGTATTTTTGTGCTGGAGACGGTGTCGGTCATTTTGCAGGTGGCATCGTTCAAGCTGACGGGTAAACGCATTTTTCGTATGGCGCCCATACACCACCATTTTGAACTGAAAGGCTGGCCTGAACCGAGGGTAATTGTGCGTTTCTGGATTATTACCATCATCCTGGTACTGATTGGCCTGGCAACCCTGAAACTGCGTTGAGGGAAACACGATTTATGCAAATCATCGGCACGGCAAAAAGAAGAACCATTGTTGGCCTTGGGCTGACTGGTTTTTCCTGTGCCCGTTATTTGTCATCGCTCGGTGTGCCGTTTCGTGTCGTCGATAGCCGTGAGCAGCCACCATTGCTGGCAAGGTTGAGGTCATTGTTGCCACAGGTTGATGTGAAGTGTGGCTGTTTCAGTGAAACCGAATTTGATGGCGATGATATCCTGATTGTCAGTCCCGGTTTGCCGCTGGCAATGCCTGCCATCCGGCGCGCTATTGATCGTGGTGTGCAGATAGAAAGTGACGTGTCATTGTTTCTTGCTGCTGTTGATCAACCGGTGATAGCCATTACCGGCTCAAACGGCAAAAGTACCGTAACCACGCTGGTGGCAGAAATGTTGCAGGCGGCAGGAAAACAGGCAATAGCTGCCGGTAACCTGGGCACGCCGGTGCTGGATTTGCTGACCGATCACCACCAGGCCGATGTGTATGTGCTGGAGTTGTCCAGTTTTCAGCTGGAATGTCTGGACAGTGTCGGTGCGGCCGCCGCTGCCATTCTCAATGTCAGTGAAGACCATCTGGATCGCTATGACAGTTTTGCCAGCTATCATGCAGCAAAACAACGCATTTATCGTGGTGCGAGCCACATCGTCGTCAATCGTGAAGACAGGTTGACAGATACCGTGCGTAATACCCGTATGCGTTGCATCAGTTACGGTTTTGGCCGGCCGGATATTGGCCAGTTTGGCCTGCTGGAAGATGCCGGTGAGAACTGGCTGGTGTTTGGCCGGGACAAGCTGATCAAGGCTGCTGATCTGGCATTGCCAGGTCGCCACAATGTGCTCAACGCAATGGCAGCAATGGCACTTTGCCGTAGCCTGGATATTGATTTTGCACCGATGATTGCCACGCTGAAACGGTTCACCGGCCTGGCGCATCGTTGCCAGTATGTAGCAACGCTTGATGGAGTCGATTTTTTTAATGATTCCAAGGCCACCAATGTCGGCGCTGCGATTGCTGCCATCAATGGCCTGGCAGAACCAGCCAGGCCGATGGTGTTGATTGCCGGTGGCCAGGGCAAAAACGCGGACTTCTCCGGGCTTGCCGATGTGGTGCACACGCTGCAACTGAGTGTCATCCTGATTGGTGAGGATGCGCCCTTGCTGGAAGCGGCAATCGGCAGTGACTGGTGCCGTCATGCCGATTCGATGGAGTCAGCTGTCGCCGAAGCATTTGTTTTGGCACGGCCGTCAGGCATTGTGTTACTGGCACCTGCATGCGCCAGCTTTGACATGTTTGCCAATTACCAGCAGCGCGGTGATGTGTTTGTGGCTGCCGTCAAAAACCTGCAGGAGGGCATATCATGAAGCGCCTGCCTGCCAATATCGCCAGCATCGACCAGGCCCTGCTGATGATTATCGGCATCCTGCTGTCGATAGGCCTGGTGATGATGAGTTCTGCTTCGATGGATTACGCTGCACAGAAATTCGGCGAGCCGTTTTTCTATGTGATTCGTCAGGCGATTTACCTGGTGATGGCACTGGCGGCCATGGTCTTTGCCTATCTGGTGCCGACACGTTTCTGGAATCGTCATGACCAGGTTTTTGCGTTGCTGGCCATTGGCTTGCTGGTGCTGGTGCTGCTGGTGGGGCGTGAAATCAACGGCAGTACCCGCTGGATCCCGCTGGGCATCATTAACCTGCAGGCTTCGGAACCGGCCAAGCTGTTTTTGCTGATATTCATGGCGGGTTACCTGGTGCGTCGGCAGAAAGAGGTGAAAGAAAGCTGGACAGGATTTGCCAAGCCGGGAGCGGTGCTGGCCGTTGTCAGTATGCTGTTATTAATGGAGCCGGATTTTGGTGCCACGGTGGTTATCCTGTTCAGCTGCTTCGGCATGATTTTTCTGGCAGGGCTCGGGCTCAAGCAGATTGCAGCTGCATTGCTGCTGGTCGCTGTTGCGGTACTCGCACTGATATTCCAATCGGCCTATCGCATGCAACGGGTCCGGTGTTTTATTGATCCTTGGGCGTATGCATATGATTGCGGTTACCAGCTGACCCAGTCACTGATTGCCTTCGGGCGTGGCGAATTTTTCGGGCTTGGCCTGGGTAACAGCATCCAGAAACTGTTTTATCTGCCTGAAGCACATACCGATTTTGTGTTTGCCATTATTGCTGAAGAGCTGGGCGGGGTTGGCAGCTTGCTGGTGCTGGCGTTGTTTGCTGCCTTGATCGGCAAGATTTTTGCCATTGGCTACCGTGCCGAACAGGTTCAGAAGTTGTACCAGGCCTACCTGGCTTATGGTATTGGCCTGCTGGTTTTTGCCCAGGTATTCATCAATGTGGGGGTCAATACCGGTTTGTTGCCCACCAAAGGCTTGACCCTGCCATTTCTCAGTTATGGTGGCAGCAGCCTGATTATTGTTTGCATGATGATGGGCATTCTGTTGCGCATTGATGCAGACCTGCGCAGTGAACAGACAGAATCACGCAGCCAGAATGCGCTGAGCAGGAGGCTGGCATGAAACATGTCATGATCATGGCCGGCGGTACTGGAGGGCATGTTTTCCCCGGGCTGGCAGTGGCAGCAGAGCTGGAAAAACGCCAGCACAAGGTTAGCTGGATGGGTACCCATAGCGGCATTGAGGCGCGGCTGGTGCCGGCGCACGGAATTCCTTTGCGCTACATCGATATCGCCGGGGTGCGTGGCAAGGGGCTGGCGGGCTTACTGCTGGCGCCATGGCGAATTGCCCATGCGTTTTTCCAGTCGCTGGCCATCCTGCGCCAGGAACGGCCTGATTGTCTGCTGGGCATGGGCGGGTTTGTGGCTGGCCC
Organism: Pseudomonadales bacterium; assembly: GCA_036568205.1. GTDB lineage: Bacteria > Pseudomonadota > Gammaproteobacteria > Pseudomonadales > DT-91 > DATCSZ01. Next base: position 1,933 of record DATCSZ010000214.1, on the reverse strand, counting down.
CGGCGCGATTGCCGGCAAATGCCTGGGTATTCCACTGGTGATTCACGAGCAGAACGCGATAGCGGGCACCACTAACCGGCTGCTGGCACGTCTGGCGAATCGTGTACTGCAGGCGTTTCCTGGCGCCTTGTCCGCCGCTGGCAAGGTGCTGACAGTCGGTAATCCTGTGCGGGAAAACCTGCCGCACAAGAATGATGGCGACATCGGTGATCGACCGCTGCATTTGCTGGTGCTGGGCGGAAGCCTGGGTGCCAAGGCCCTGAATGATGTTATGCCGGAGGTGATGCGTATTCTTGTGTCATCGGTAGACATCCGCCATCAGGCCGGCAACAAACAGATTGATAATGTGGCGGCAGATTATCGGGCAATGCCGCAGGTCAGTGTGTCGGCATTTATTGACGATATGGCGGATGCCTACCAGTGGGCTGATCTCGTTTTGTGCCGTGCCGGTGCAATGACGGTCAGCGAGATTGCAGCGGTGGGTTTGCCGGCAATATTTGTTCCCTATCCCCATGCGATTGATGACCACCAGACAGCTAATGCCAATGCGCTGGTGAAAGCCGGTGCTGCCATTGTTATCCAGCAGGCACAAATGACAGCGGCGGATCTTGCTGCAACGATTGACAGGTTGAACCAGGACAGGGTTTTGCTGCAGGAAATGGCAGCCAAGGCAGCCGCGGCAGGTATCCGCGATGCGGCAAGCCAGGTGGCTGATAATTGCCTTGAGGTGGCGCGATGAATCGAACCATAAAACTGAGACGTATGCGCAGGATACGCACCATTCATTTTGTTGGCATTGGCGGCGCTGGCATGTGTGGTATCGCCGAAGTCCTGCTGAACCAGAAATACCACATCAGTGGCTCGGATGTTCGTGAATCTGCCAATACCCGGCGCTTGCGTGAACTTGGTGCGACGATTTATATCGGTCATGACAAAAACAATGTCGCTGATGCCAATGTGGTGGTGAGTTCAACAGCAATCGACGAGGAGAATCCGGAGATTGTCTGGGCGCGCGAACATCGTGTGCCGGTTGTGCCGCGTGCAGAAATGCTGGCTGAGTTAATGCGTTACCAGCATGGTATTGCAGTGGCTGGCACTCATGGTAAAACCACTACAACCAGCATGATCGCATCGGTACTGGCGGCTGCCGGACTTGACCCGACTTTTGTTGTGGGCGGCCTGGTCAATAATTTTGGCAGCAACGCGCGTCTTGGCCAAAGCAGCTTTTTGGTGGCAGAGGCAGATGAAAGCGATGCGTCGTTCCTCCATCTGCAACCCATGGTGTCAGTGATCACCAATATTGAGGAAGATCACATGTCCACCTATGGAGGGGACTTCAACAAGCTGAAAAAGACATTTATCGACTTTGTGCACAATCTGCCGTTTTACGGCGTGGTGGTTATTTGTATTGATGACCCGGTGCTGCGCAGCATGATTGATGATTTTTCCCGCGCGGTGATCACTTACGGTTTTTCTGACGATGCTGACCTGAGAATCAGTGACTGGTCATGTGAACATATGCAGTCACAGTTTGTTGTGACACTGGCAGATGGCAAGGTGTTGCCAATACGCCTGAACATGCCGGGCAGGCACAACGCATTAAATGCCACAGCTGCCATTGCTGTGGGACTTGATGAGGGTCTTGACGAGAATGCGATCCTGCAGGGCCTGGCGCAATTCAGTGGTGTAGGCCGTCGTTTCCAGGTGTACGGCGACTATGCCGTTCCAAAAGGCGGAAAAGTGACGCTGGTAGATGACTATGGTCATCACCCGACCGAGCTGCGTGCGACGATTGAAGCTGCACGCCAGAGTTACCCTGGCCGGCGCTTGGTGATGGTTTTCCAGCCGCATCGATATAGCCGTACCCGTGATCTCTATGACCAGTTTGTTGATGTGTTATGCCAGGTTGACCTGCTGCTGCTGCTGGATATTT
>DATCSZ010000213.1:0-11459 GCA_036568205.1 Pseudomonadales bacterium | reverse complement strand
GTGGACGACGACATATTGTCCCTGGATGATACTGAGCATGAGCTGAGCCTGGACAATGATGATGAATTGTCGCTGGACTTGTCATCGCTGGATGAAACCCAGCTGGATGTGGCACCGGCCGCCACTGACGACTCAGCGGCTGATGATGTGCTGGATTTTGATTTTTCTGCTGCATCCGCCGGGGAAGCCGAAGAAGACGTATTGGAACTGGATGGTATTGGGCTGGAAGCCGGTGAGGTTGAGAGTGCCCCGTCGTTTGATGAGGAGTTGAGTGAATCCGGTATTGATGAGCTGTCGCTGGATGAGCTGGATTTTTCTGGCGCCGGGGAGACGCCTGCTGCCGTTGACGAGGAATCGATAACGCCAGCGCTGGCAAGCGAGGATGAAGAGCAGGAAACGCTCAGCCTGGCTGATTTTGACCTGGATTTTGATGATATTGAGCCTGAGTCTGGCGAGCAGACCATGGTTCGTGACGCCATCAGTGAAGAGGAGCTGTCGCTGGGTGAGGTGGCTGAGCTTGCTTCTGAGCCGGCCGTGGATGCAGCACCTGCCGCGTCAGCCTTGCAGCCACACCAGTCGCAAGCGCTGGATGTGCTGGAGAACGATGACCTGGCTTTCCTGAGTGATGCCGATGAGGTGGCCACCAAGCTGGATCTGGCCCAGGCTTATATCGATATGGGTGATGTGGATGGTGCCCGCGATATCCTGCTGGAAGTGGTCAAGGAAGGCAGTGATGAGCAAAAGAGTGAGGCGACCGCCTTGCTGGATACACTGGATTGATGACTGATGTTGATTGCCAGGGCCTGCGTTTGCAGGCCTTTTTATTGCCTGTTGCATAATGAAACCTGACACCGTCCTTGCTGCTGGCCGCATTGCACTGGCTGTCGAATACGATGGCAGCCATTACCACGGCTGGCAAATCCAGAAAAAGCCGGCCGTGCCGACCGTACAGGAAAAGCTGCAGGCAGCGTTGTCCCGGGTGGCCAACCATGAGGTGCAGGTTCATTGTGCCGGTCGCACCGATGCCGGTGTACATGCCAGCGCCCAGGTAGTGCATTTTGATACTACGTCCGTGCGCCAGGCCAAGGCCTGGGTGCAGGGTGTCAATACCCATTTGCCGGATGATGTGGCTGTGCTGTGGGCAAAGGCGGTGCCGCAGGAGTTTCATGCCCGCTTTTCAGCCGAGCGACGAACCTATCGTTATGTGGTGCTCAATCGACCGGTGCGCAGCCCGGTGCTGGCGGGCAAGGTTACACCTGTCAGGCAGGCGCTGAATGTTGAGGCAATGCAGCAGGCAGCCGATTACCTGCTTGGTGAGCGGGATTTCTCCGCCTTTCGTGGGGCTGGTTGCCAGTCGGACAGCCCGTTCCGTTTTGTCGAGTACATCCGCATCAGTCGCCAGCAGGATCTGCTGGTTACCGAGATCTGTGCCAATGCCTTCCTGCTGCATATGGTGCGCAATATCATGGGTGTGCTGCTCAGTATTGGCCGTGGCGAACATGTGCCGCTGTGGGCGCATGAAGTGCTCGAGAGTCGTGACCGACGCTGCGCTGGCGTGACCGCCAGGCCTGATGGCCTGTATCTGGTGGATGTCCGCTACCCGGCGCATTTTGGCCTGCCGGCGCTGGCGCCCGGCCCGGTTTTTTTGCGCTGACGGCGGCCCTGGCCGGCAGCGAATATTCCCCTGCGGGCAAGACAAACAGCGCCGTTCACGGTAGAATCGCTTCTTTTTTATAACCGGTCCCATGTCTGTGGTGCGAGTCAAAATCTGTGGCCTGACTGACCCGGGCGATGCGTTGATGGCCTGTGAGGCTGGCGCAGATGCTATCGGGCTGGTGTTTTATGCGCCCAGTAGCCGTTTTGTCAGCTGCCAGCAGGCTGCGGATATCAGCCGTGTGGTGCCGCCGTTTGTGCAACGCGTTGGCCTGTTTGTGAACCCGACAGTGGAGCAGGTGCAGGTGGTGCTGGAGCAGGTGGAACTGGATTTGCTGCAGTTTCATGGCCAGGAAACGCCGGCGTTTTGCACGTCGTTCAGGCGCCCCTATATCAAGGCGTTTGCGATGCGTGATGATTTCGACCTGGCTGCCGCCATGGCCGATCATGACATGGCACGCGGTTTCCTGCTGGATGCCTATCATCCGGCGCTGCCGGGTGGCACCGGCCAGGCATTTGACTGGCAGCGGTTTCCGCAGCAGGCAGCCAGGCCGCTGATTCTGGCAGGTGGCCTGACCCCCGATAATGTATGTGAAGCAATTGCCCAATGCCGGCCCTGGGCGGTCGATGTCAGTGGCGGGGTGGAATCCTCGCCCGGCATAAAATCCGCTGAGCGGGTTCTGGCGTTTATACAACGGGCAAAGCAAACAACAAGTGAGACATGATGGTGAACAAGGTGATTGATTATCAGAATTTCCCGGATGCCAGTGGCCATTTTGGCCCCTATGGCGGACGGTTTGTATCGGAAACCCTGATCCATGCGCTGGACGAACTGGCTGACGCCTACCGGCGCTTTTCGACCGATGCCGAGTTTCAGCAGGAGTTTGACCTGGATCTGGCGCATTATGTTGGTCGCCCCAGTCCGTTGTATTTTGCCGAGCGCTGGAGCCGCGAAATCGGTGGTGCACGCATTTATCTCAAGCGCGAGGATCTCAATCATACCGGTGCCCACAAGGTGAATAACACCATCGGCCAGGCCTTGCTGGCCAAGCGCATGGGCAAAACCCGGGTGATTGCCGAGACCGGCGCCGGCCAGCATGGTGTGGCAACTGCCACAGTAGCTGCCCGACTGGGTATGGAGTGTGTGGTGTTTATGGGTGAGGAAGATATTCGCCGCCAGTCACTGAACGTGTATCGCATGAAATTGCTCGGTGCTCGGGTGGTGTCGGTTACTTCCGGTTCGCGCACATTGAAGGATGCGATGAACGAGGCGATGCGCGACTGGGTCACCCATGTCGACAATACCTTTTATATCATCGGCACGGTGGCTGGTCCGCATCCGTATCCGCAGCTGGTGCGTGATTTCCAGGCCGTGATCGGTCGTGAGGCCAGAAAACAATGTCTGGAACAGACCGGTCGTTTGCCGGATGCGCTGGTTGCCTGTGTGGGTGGTGGTTCCAATGCCATTGGCCTGTTCCACCCGTTTCTGGCTGACGATGATGTCGCCATGTATGGTGTCGAGGCCGGCGGCATGGGGCTCGATACCAGCGATCATGCGGCGCCGCTGAACAAGGGGCGACCGGGCGTGTTGCATGGCAATCGTACCTACCTGATGGAAGATGACAACGGCCAGATCCTGCACACCCATTCGGTGTCGGCCGGGCTGGATTACCCGGGCGTTGGTCCGGAACATGCCTGGTTGCGTGATATTGGCCGGGTCAGTTATGTGGCAGCCACCGACGATGAGGCATTGACTGCATTCCGTGAGCTGACCCGGGTTGAGGGCATTATGCCGGCGCTGGAATCCAGTCATGCACTGGCGTATGCAAAAAAACTGGCCGCTACCATGGACAAGGAGCAGAACATTATTGTCAATCTGTCCGGTCGTGGTGACAAAGACATTCATACCATTGCCGCGCTTGATGGCATTGCTCTGGTCTAGGAGGTTTCGTGAGCCGTATTGCGTCCTGTTTTGCCCGATTAAAACAACAACAGAGAAAAGCCCTGGTGCCCTATGTGGTGGCTGGCGATCCTGATCCTGCCACGACGGTGCCATTGATGCACAGCATGGTGGAAGCGGGCGCCGATGTGATTGAGCTGGGTGTGCCGTTTTCCGACCCGATGGCTGAAGGCCCGGTCATCCAGCTGGCTCACGAGCGGGCATTGGCGCACGCCGTCAGCCTGCGACAGACACTGGCGATGGTGGCTGAATTCAGGCGCCAGGACAATACCACGCCGGTGGTGCTGATGGGCTATGCCAATCCGGTTGAGGCGATGGGTTACCAGGCGTTTGCCGGTGAAGCGGCCGCTGCCGGTGTTGATGGTGTGCTGACGGTTGACCTGCCGCCGGAAGAGGCGAGCGATTTTCATGCAGCACTGAAGCAGCAAGGCCTGGACAATATCTTTCTGATTGCGCCGACCACCACGGATGAGCGTATCGGCCTGATTGCCGCAATGGCGACTGGTTATCTGTACTATGTGTCGCTCAAGGGGGTGACCGGTGCCGCCAACCTGGATTTTGATTCCGTGACCGAAAAGATGGCTGCCATCAAGGCGGTGACGGATTTGCCGGTCTGTGTCGGTTTTGGCATCAAGGATGCCGAGTCAGCGCAGCGAATTGCCCGTCTTGCTGACGGGGCTGTTGTCGGCAGCGCCTTAATTGCTAAAATGTGCGGCGCTGAAAACCGCGAGGCGGCGTTGCAGGCAGCGGTGCCGTTTCTTTCATCGCTGCGAGAGGCGATGGACCATTGTTAATCGTTCTACAGGGGAATACACATGAGCTGGGTCGATAAAATCTTGCCTGCCATCCGTCGTGATGGCAAAGAGCCAGGCAGCGGTTCACAGGTGCCGGAAGGCTTGTGGAAAAAATGCCCGAAATGCGAAAGTGTGCTGTACCGGCCCGAGCTGGAAAAGAACCTGGATGTCTGCCCCAAGTGTGAGCACCACATGCGTATCGGTGCTCGACGCCGGCTGGATATTTTCCTCGACAAGGATAAGCGCAAGGAAATCTGTACCGAGGTTGAGCCGGTTGACCGGCTGAAATTCAAGGACGTGAAAAAATACAAGGAACGTCTGGCCAGTGCGCAGAAAGAAACCGGCGAAAAAGATGCGCTGGTGGCATTTGAAGGTACGGTTAACGGCCTGCCGGTGGTAGCGGTGGCATTTGAGTTCAAGTTCCATGGCGGCTCGATGGGTTATGCCGTTGGTGAGAAATTTACCCGTGCCGCCAATGTGGCGCTGGAGAAAAAAATCCCGCTGGTCTGTTTTGCCGCATCCGGCGGTGCCCGCATGCAGGAAGCCTTGATTTCATTGATGCAGATGGCCAAGACCAGTGCCGTGATCGAGCGCATGAAGCAAAACTGCGTGCCCTATATTTCAGTCATGACCGACCCGGTGTATGGCGGTGTGTCGGCCAGCCTGGCCTTGCTGGGTGACCTGAACGTGGCAGAGCCGGGCGCCCGTGCCGGGTTTGCCGGCCCCAATATTATTGAGCAGACGATTCGCCAGAAACTGCCCAAGGGCTTCCAGCGCAGTGAGTTCCTGCTCGATCATGGTGCCATTGACATGATTGTGCATCGCCGTGACATGCGTGACAAACTGTCCGGTTTGTTGGCCAAAATGACACATACCACACTTGATGTTGCCTGATCTGAATGCCTGAGCGTAGCCTGTCGCAGTGGCTGCTTGATATCGAGCAGCAGCACGGCAATGCGATAGAACTGGGACTGGAACGCATAGCCGAGGTGGCCGCAAGGCTGGGCCTGGGCCGGTTTGCCGGCCGCGTGGTGACGGTGGCCGGCACCAACGGCAAAGGCAGTTTTGTTGCCGGTCTTGCCGCTATCCTGCAGGCTCATGGGCTTTCGACCTGCTGCTACACGTCGCCACACCTGCTGCATTTCAATGAGCGAATTGTCATTGATGGTCGCCCGGCGAGTGATACCGACATTGTTGCCGCGTTTGAACGTGTTGAACAGGCCCGGCAGGATACCGCACTTACCTATTTTGAATTCACCACGCTGGCGGCGCTGCTGCTGATGGCAGAGGCAGCGACCGATGTGGTGATTCTGGAGGTGGGCCTGGGGGGACGGCTGGATGCGGTGAATATTATTGAACCGGACATTGCCGTGATCACCTCGATTGACCTGGACCACCAGGCTTTTCTGGGGGATACCCGTGCGGCGATTGCTGCCGAGAAGGCCGGTATTTTGCGCCAGCATACACCGCTGTATTGTGCCGAGGCGGACTTTCTTGCACTGTGCCCGGCAGTGGATAATGGCCGTCCGCTGGTCCTGAAAGATCGTGATTTCACGGTTACCCACAGCGACGGGCACTGGCAGATGCACAGCCCGCTGCTGGCCGGTATGCCGGCAATGACGGATAACGGCCTGTCGCCGGACAGCCTGGCCACTGCAGCACTGGTGGCGGCCAGCCTGCTGGGTGAGCAGCTGCAGCCGGACAGGCTGTCCGGGGCACTGGCCAGCGCCAGCCTGCCGGGGCGTTTCCAGCGTTTTGTCCGTGATGGTGTGGAGCTGATTGTTGATGTGGCACATAATCGCCAGGCTGCCGCCTTGCTCCATCGGCGTCTCGGCTTGCAGCCGGCAGCACGCCGGCTGGCGGTGCTGCACCTGCTCAATGACAAGGATGTGGCTGCCATTGTGGCTGAGCTGGCAGGGGATTTTGCCGGCTGGTTTGTTGGCGGGCTTGCGCATCCACGCGCCAGTGACGGTGAGTATCTGGCTGATGCCATTCGTGCTTGCGACAGTGCGCCGGTCAGCATCAGCAAAAACCTTCACCAGGCATTGGCCAGAGCCTTGTCATTAAGCCGGCCAGGTGATCAAATTGTTGTTTTCGGCTCTTTTTTTGTGGCCGCCGAACTGTTACCGGGGTTGCAGCGCAGATGACGGATTTCCAGACCATCAAATACCGCCTGATTGGTGCTGCCATCATTGTCTGCAGCCTGGTGCTCAGCTGGTGGTTGTTCCTTGATCATGACCTTCGTCGTTACCAGGACGTTAGTCAAACAGCGCTGGAGCCGCTGGTCATCGAGCGCTTTGACATCGAGAAGCCGGTGCCGCCACCGGTGGTCACTGAAACAGTGGCCAGGCGTGCATCCACACCTGAGCCTGAACCGGCCAAGCCTGCCGGCCCGCCGGCTACAACAGCATCCGCAGCGGGCAGTACGGCACAGCCACAGCGGCCGTATTCGGCGCTGGATGAGACAAACCTGCCTGAAGCCTGGGTGGTGCAGGTGGCCAGTTTCCAGCAGCAGGACAATGCCCGCCAGCTGCAGGGCAAATTGCTGAAGGCCGGCATGCCGGCCTATGTCAAGGTGTTCCACTTGCAGGATGGCCCCAGCTACCGGGTGCTGATTGGTCCACGTCTTAATCGTGAGCGTGCCGAGCAACTGTTGCAAAAGGTCAGCAGCGATTTTGCCCTGCAGGGCATGCTGGTGCGTTATAAACCGGGCTACGAGCAATAGGCACGATCCTCATGCTGAATCATTTTGTCTGGTTTGACTGGCTGATCATGCTGGTAATTGCTGTGTCAACGCTGATCAGTCTCAAGCGCGGTTTTTTCCGGGAATCCTTGTCGCTGGTGGTGTGGCTGCTCGCATTTGTCATTGCGTTGCTGTTTTATCCGGATGCGATGGTCTATCTTGAAGCGCATGTGCCGTCACCGTCACTGCGCAAGGCGGCGGCCATTGCCGGTTTGTTTGCCTTGACCTTGCTGGCGGGCAGTTTTGTGGTTTTTGTGGTCGCCAAACTGGTTGACATGACTGGCCTGGGTGGATTGGACCGCTTGCTGGGTATGGTGTTTGGTGCCCTGCGCGGTGTCGTGATTGTGGTAGTTCTGTTGATGCTGGGCCAGGCAGTGTTGCCGTTAGCACAGGAACAGTGGTGGCAGCAGTCAGTCCTGATCCCGCATTTCCTGCGTCTGGAAGGCTGGGTGTCACTGCTGATGAGTGAGCTGCGCGGCTTGTTGTCGCAACTGCTGGGGCTGGCCCTGACGACACGTTGAGCGAACCTGCCGGTTGTTGATCCGCGTTATCCGCGGACTGTTATTGTTGAAGAGGTTTTTTGCATGTGTGGGATTGTCGGCATTGTTGCCAAAAACAATGTAAACCAGGATTTGTATGATGCACTGACAGTGCTGCAGCATCGCGGGCAGGATGCCGCCGGCATGGTCACCTGTGCAGGCGGGAAACTTAACCAGCGCAAGGCCAATGGCCTGGTACGGGATGTGTTTCGTACCCGTCATATGCAGCAGTTGCTGGGTAATATCGGCATTGGCCATGTTCGTTACCCGACTGCAGGCAGCTCAAGTCCGGCGCTGGCCCAGCCGTTTTATGTCAACTCACCCTATGGCATCAGTCTGGCCCATAATGGCAACCTGACCAACGCCGGCCAGCTGAGCGAGGAAATTTTTCGTGAAGACCTGCGCCATGTGAATACCGATTCTGATTCCGAGGTGCTGCTCAATGTGTTTGCCCACGAACTACAACGCCTCGGCAAACTGAAGCCAAGCCCTGAAGATATTTTTTCTGCGGTCAAAGGTGTGCACCGTCGCTGTCGTGGCGGCTACGCGGTGATTGCGATGATTGCCAACTATGGCATTGTCGGTTTCCGTGACCCGAACGGTATTCGCCCGATTGTGTTTGGTAGCCGTGAAACAGCACAGGGAACCGAGTTCATGATCGCCTCGGAGAGTGTGGCGCTGGATGTGCTGGGCTTTAAACTGGTGCGCGATATTGCGCCCGGTGAAGCGATATACATTGATACCCGTGGTGGTTTCCATAGCGAGCAGTGTGCTGTGCAAACCCGCCTGTCCCCGTGCATTTTTGAGCATGTCTATTTTGCCCGGCCGGATTCCATTATTGATGGCATTTCGGTGTACAAGAGCCGTATGCGCATGGGTGAGCACCTGGCTGCCAAGATTCTCAGCGAGCGCCCGGATCATGACATTGATGTGGTGATCCCGATCCCGGATACCAGCCGGGTATCGGCACAGTCACTGGCCTATCATCTGGGGGTCAAGTTCCGTGAGGGCTTGATGAAAAACCGTTATATCGGCCGTACTTTCATTATGCCCGGCCAGAGCATGCGCAAAAAATCGGTACGCCAGAAACTCAATGCGATCAGCCTGGAATTCAAGGGCAAGAACGTACTGCTGGTTGATGACTCGATTGTACGCGGCACGACCTGCCGGCAGATTATCGAAATGGCCCGCGAAGCCGGTGCCAACAAGGTTTACTTTGCCTCGGCGGCACCGGCAGTGAAGTTTCCCAATGTGTATGGTATCGACATGCCATCGGCCGCTGAGCTGGTTGCCCATGGCCGCACCGACGAGGAAGTCTGCAAACTGATTGGCGCTGACTGGCTGATCTACCAGAATCTTGATGACCTGGTGCAAAGCTGTCATGAAGGCAATGAGGGCATTACCGAGTTTGATTGTTCGGTATTCAATGGCGAATACATTACCGGTGATGTGACTGACGATTATCTCAAGGCGCTGGATGCGGCCCGTAATGATGTCAGCAAGCACAGTGGCCAGGCGGTGGCCGATGACGATGCCGTGGTAGGCCTGTATAACGATGTTTCCTGAGGGATGCAGCATGACTATTGATGACGAGCGCCTGCTGATACTGCAGCAGGCAGAAATGGAAACCCGCGCTATCCGCATGGGTCACCAGCGCACGGAAGAGGGTGAGCACGCCGAACCGATTTTTGTCACGTCCAGCTATGTGTTTGCCAGCGCCGCTGATGCCGCTGCACGGTTTTCCGGCGACAGCCCCGGCAATGTGTACTCCCGTTATACCAATCCCACCGTGCGCATTTTTGAACAGCGTATCGCCTCGCTGGAAGGGGCTGAGCAGGCAGTTGCTACCGCCTCCGGCATGGCGGCGATTCTCAGCCTGTGCATGGCGTTGCTGAAAAGCGGCGACCATCTGGTCTGTTCCCGCAGTGTGTTCGGCACCACAACCACGGTGTTCGGCAAATACCTGGACAAGTTTGGTGTCAGCACCACGTTTGTCGATGCGACCGATTATCACCAGTGGCAGGCTGCCATGGGTGAGCGAACACGCCTGCTGTTTCTGGAAACGCCGTCCAATCCGCTGGCTGAAGTGGTGGATATTGCCAGGCTGGCAGACATTGCCCATGCCGGCAATGCCCTGCTGGTGGTGGATAATTGCTTTTGTACGCCGGCCCTGCAGCAGCCGCTGGCGCTGGGTGCCGATGTGGTGGTGCATTCGGCCACCAAGTATCTTGATGGCCAGGGGCGTTGCCTTGGCGGTGTGGTATGCGGGCCAGCCAGCCTGATGCATGAGGTGCTGGCCTTTGTACGCTCGGCAGGGCCGAGCATGAGCCCGTTCAATGCCTGGGTTTTCCTGAAAGGGCTGGAAACCCTGTCGTTGCGCATGCACGCGCATTCGGCCGCGGCACTGGCACTGGCCAGCTGGCTGGAGCAGCAGCACGGCATAGAAAAAGTGTTTTATTCCGGGCTTGCCAGCCATCCCCAGCATCAGCTGGCGGCACGCCAGCAGAAAGGCTTTGGCGGGGTGTTGTCATTTACCGTGAAAGGTGATCGTGCAGCTGCCTGGCGTTTTATCGATGCTACCCGGCTGCTGTCGATTACCGCCAATCTCGGTGATGTCAAATCGACGATTGTGCATCCGGCAACCACCACGCATGGCCGGCTGTCGGATGAGCAGCGCAGGCAGTCCGGCATCACTGACAACCTGATTCGCCTGTCGGTCGGGCTGGAAGCCGTTGATGATATCCAGCAGGACTTGTTGCGCGGCATTGCGGCTTTGTAAAACCGGACAGGCGGCATGGATAACAATAATACGAGGCCATCATGCATAACACCGTAGACCAGACTATCCGCCAGATCGAACAGGTATTGCGTGGCAAGAACCTGGCTATCCGGCTGGCACTGGCCAGTTTTTTTGCCGGTGGCCACGTGCTGCTGGAAGACCTGCCCGGCATGGGCAAAACCACACTGGCGGCAGCCCTGGCCAGGGCGCTGGGGCTGGATTACAAGCGGGTGCAGTTTACCAGTGACATGCTGCCGTCCGACCTGCTCGGCGCAACGGTGTTTGACCAGGATAGCGGCAGTTTTCATTTTCACAAGGGGCCGGTTTTTACCCAGCTGTTGCTGGCGGACGAAATCAATCGCACCACACCCAAAACCCAGAGTGCGCTGCTGGAGGCGATGAGTGAGCATCATGTGTCAGTCGATGGCCAGAGCATCGAATTGCCGCAGCCGTTTTTTGTGATTGCCACCCAGAACCCGATTACCCAGTTTGGCACCTTTCCGCTGCCGGAATCACAGCTTGACCGTTTCCTGGTGCGTATCGAGCTTGGTTATCCGGATGCCCGCTCGGAGCGCGCCTTGCTGCAGGGCACCGCCGGCCGGCAGCTGCTGGAGCAGATCCAGCCAACCCTGGCCGGTGAACGCCTGCTGCAAATCCAGCAACAGGTGGACAGTGTGCATGTGTCAGAAGCGCTGCTGGATTATATCCAGGCACTGGTGGCCTGGACCCGTGACAGCAGCGAACTGCAGTACGGGATTTCCCCGCGTGGTGCACTGGCCCTGCTGAAGGTCAGCAAGGCCTGGGCCTATATGGCGCGGCGCGATTTTATTATCCCCGAGGATGTACAGGCGGTGCTGCCGTCGGTATTCCTGCACCGGCTGGTGCATGCGGCCAATTCGGCATCCGAGGCGGCCACTGCCATCGAATTGATGCTGCGTGACGTGCCGGTCAGCTGATGGATGTGGCGGGGCTGATTGAACAACGTTTCGCT
>DATCSZ010000212.1:0-2199 GCA_036568205.1 Pseudomonadales bacterium | reverse complement strand
CCCTCGCCAGCCGGCAGCTCAAACACGTAATAGCCGATTTGCCGCCATTCATCATCATTGGCCGGGAAACGCCGCACCGCTGCACTGACCTGGTCAAACGCACCACGGGTCATCCACAGCTCACCATCCAGCGGCTGTGGTGGCAGGCCACGGGTGAACCAGGCCGGCGCATGAATACGGTAACCGTTGCGGCTGAGCAGCTGCTGGCCGTCCCAGTACGCACGGACGCCGTCCAGTTTTTCACTGATCCAGTAATCCTCAACCCGGATACCGTCATGGTACAGCGAGGCCAGCAGCAGATCAGGCGCTGACGCCCGTGCCGGACAGACAAAAAAAAGCAAAAGACACAGCGTGGCTATCGGTTTCATGTTCGCATCCTTGTGCCGGGAATCCTCGCCACATTAAAAAACAGCCGGCCGGCAAGCGTCAAGCCGGCGGCTTATTGCTGGCCCAGAAAACCGCCGGACTGGTGTTGCCACAGCTGGGCATACAGGCCATTGGCAGCCAGCAGCTGTTCATGACTGCCCTGTTCCACAATACGTCCTTCATCCAGCACAATCAGCCGGTCCATCGCGGCGATGGTGGACAAGCGGTGGGCAATGGCAATCACCGTCTTGCCTTGCATCAGCGTATACAGATCCTGCTGGATCACCGCCTCCACCTCTGAATCCAGCGCCGAGGTGGCTTCATCAAGAATCAGGATCGGTGCATTTTTCAGCAGTACCCTGGCCAGCGCAATACGCTGGCGCTGGCCGCCCGACAGCGATACACCGCGTTCGCCGACATGCGCGTCATAGCCGCTGCGCCCGGCATAATCGTGCAGCTGCAGGATAAAGTCATGGGCCTGGGCTTTTTTTGCGGCGGCAATCATGTCCTGTTCGCTGGCCTCCGGCTTGCCGAACAGGATATTGTCACGCACCGAGCGGTGCAGCAGCGAGGTATCCTGGGTGACCATGGCGATATGCGCGCGCAGGCTTTCCTGGCTCAGGCTGCGCACATCCAGGCCATTGATTTGCACCGCACCGCCATCGACATCGTAAAAACGCAGCAGCAGGTTGACCAGGGTTGACTTGCCGGCGCCGGAGCGGCCGACAATGGCCACTTTTTCACCGGCCGCAATGGCCAGATCAAAAGCGCAAAACACCGGCTTGTCGGCATGATAGGCAAAATCCACCTGCGCAAAGCGGATATCGGCACGGTCGGCCGCCAGCGTGATTGCATCCGGCCGGTCGGTGACCGCCTGCGGCAGGGCCAGGGTATTGATGCCATCCTGCACCACACCGATGTTCTCAAACAGGTTGCTGACTTCCCACATAATCCAGTGCGACATGCCGGTAATGCGGATGGCCAGGCTCATCGCCACCGCAATCGCGCCGGGGCTGATCGCCGCTTCCAGCCACAATGCAATGCCCAGTGCCCCGGTGACAAACACCAGCAGCATGTTCAGTGACCAGACGGAAAAATCCAGCAGTGTCACCAGCCGCATCTGTGGATGCACGGTATCCAGAAAAGCCTGCATGCCCTGTTTTACATAGGCGGCATCACGGCGACTGTGGGAAAACAGTTTCAGTGTGGTGATATTGGTATAGCTGTCGACAATGCGGCCGGTCATGCTGGAGCGGGCATCGGCCTGCAGGCTGGAGATACGCTGCAGGCGCGGGATAAAAAAGCGCAGGATGCTGATATAGCCAAACAGCCAGAACAGCATCGGCGCCGCCAGCCGCCAGTCGGCACTGGCTACCAGCAATACCGTGGTGACCAGGTAGACACTGACAAACAGCATCACATCCAGCACCTTCAGTACCGATTCACGCACCGCCAGCGCTGTCTGCATCACCTTGGTGGCAATACGGCCGCTGAATTCCTGCTGGAAAAACCGGTAACTCTGGCCCAGCAGGTAACGGTGTGCCTGCCAGCGTACCGACATCGGCAGATTGCCCATCAGCGACTGGTGCACCACCAGCCCGTGCAGCACAACCACCAGCGGGATAAACAGCAACACAAAGCCGGCCATTGCCAGCAGCTCCGGCCATTGCTGTTGCAGAAACCGGCTGCTGTCCTGCACTGCCAGCCAGTCGACCAGCCGGCCGAGAATGCCATACAGCAAAGCCTCACTGATCGCCAGTGTGGCGGTCAACAGCGCCATCAACAGCAGGTAGGGTTCCATACCACGCACATAGTGACGGCAAAAGGCAAACA
>DATCSZ010000211.1:0-24617 GCA_036568205.1 Pseudomonadales bacterium | reverse complement strand
CCCTGTCTTTTTGTCACAACAGGGATTTTTTATGTCTTACAGTGTTTATTTCCAGGGCCTGCTGGCGCGGCTGTTCAGCACGCTGTTTTTTGTATTGTCCGGCTGCATTGTTATTGCTGCCTTGTTCAGCAGTGTTACCGGGCTGTTGGCCGGTGCCGATTTTACCCAGGCCAGCATCAAGATGATCAATGCCAGTGTTATCGCCATTGCGGTGTTTGAGGTGGCCAGGGTGGTGCAGGCGGAATACTGTGGCAATGATGATCATAACGTAATCATCATGTTGCGCCGCACCCTGCCACGTTTTATCGGCACCGTGTGTGTGGCGCTGTCACTGGAGGGGCTGATTATGGTGATCAAGTACAGCCAGCTGGAGCTGGCCGGCAACCTGTATTACCCGGTGGCGATTGTCATCAGCGCATCGCTGTTGCTGATTGCGCTGGGCGTTTTCCTGAAGCTGGCACCGCCGCAATAAGGCCGGCATGGCTGGCAGCCCCGGCAGGCGTGAGCATCGCTGAGACGAATAAACCGATGAACCTCCATGGCATATCTGTGTTTGCTATTGATGGATGCCGGCCTGCGCCGGCATGACGAATAAGGGGCCTACGGGCCTGTTACTTCCGCTCCTCACAGTGGCTATGTCCTTACCCCGTCACACCGACGAAGAGCCTGCCCTCGACCCGATCGGGGGCCGGTGTCCAGGTTTGTACCAGTAATGGCAGGTTTTTTGTATTCGTCATGCCGGCCTTCGCCGGTACGACGGATTGTTCTGAGTCTCTGCAAATGCAGGCCATGCGTTATATCCGTTTATGCCAGTCATCAAAAATAGACCGGACAGCAATACGCACGGCGGCAAATCCACTGGCTGCCAGCCTGCGTATGATTGTGATGTCAGCCAATCGCCGCCATCACCCCGACCTGCCATCCGCACTGGCCGCAATTCGCCTGCTGCCGGACCTGCAGGCGCGCTTTGCCGCGCTGTACAAAGACGGGGTAACTGCCGCCAACTGGGGCCGCGCATTAACGGCCTACCAGGAACGCCTGCTGACCACATCGGCGTTTGACCGCTTTTTGCAGGGCGAGAGCACGGCACTGGATGCTGGCCAGCAACATGGTCTGCAGGTATTTATCGACAGCGGTTGCGCCGGCTGCCATAACGGCCGCCTGCTTGGCGGCAGCAGCTACCAGCGCTTTGGCATGGTTGATGACTACACCCGGCACACCGGTTCCCCCGAGGATATTGGCCGCATGGCACTGACCGGTAACGAGGCCGATCGCCGCGTGTTCAAGGTGCCTTCCTTGCGCCATGCGGTGCAGACAGCGCCGTATTTTCACGATGGCTCGGTGGCCAGCCTGGATAAGGCGATTACGATCATGGCGCAGGTGCAGCTGGGCAAGCAGCTGGCGGATGAGTAGATTGGCGCCATCCGGCGTTTTCTGGCCGCCACCACGGCGCCAATGCCGGAGGCGCTGCGGCCAGCCGGGGATGTGGCAGCGCAGTAAAGCTTATCCCTGTTGCACGGCAGCAATGCTGTTGCCGGCTGGCATTATTCTGGCTTGATAAGGCTCAGGTGTTTTCGGTGCCTGCGGTGGCTGGCCGGCGTTTGTCCTTGATATAAATGGATTTGCCTTCATGGCGCATTTCCATCTCAAACAGGTCAATGGCCCGGACCAGGTCGCTGAGTTTTTTGTAGCCGTAGTTGATCGGTGAAAATGAACTGTTGTTGGAGATGTACTGGCCCACCTTGCCCATGTGCGCCCAGTCGTCGTCTTCGGATGTTTGCTCTACCGCTGTGCGCAGCAGTTTGACCAGTGCCGCATCCTGCCTCAGCTGGGCTCGGCTCTTTTTGTCAGATGACTGGCCGCTGCTTTTTTCCTCTTTTTCCCCGGCCAGGTTCTCGGTGTAAACAAAGGTGGAGCAGGCATCAACAAACGGTTTGGGTGTTTTTTTGGCGCCAAACCCGTAAACCGGCAAGCCGCTTTCCAGTATGCGCATCACCAGCGGGGTAAAGTCGCTGTCACTGGTCATCAGTGCAAAGGCATCAATATTCCTGCTGTATAACAGGTCCATTGCATCAATAATCATTGCCGAGTCTGTCGCATTTTTTCCCTTGGTATAGGCAAACTGCTGCATTGGCCGGATGGCGTGCGGGTGCAGCTGCTCTACCCAGCCGGAAAGCGATTCGCTCTTCCAGTCACCATGGGCATGGCGCACATTCACCATGCCCAGCTTGGAGAGTTCCTCCAGCACACCCTCGACGGATTTGTGGCTGACATTGTCACAATCAATCAGCAGTGCAATTCTGTGGTGTCCCGGCATGGGTCTGTCTCCTGGCAAATGGCGAAGGTGGTCAACAATCATGGTATGGAACGTAACAGCAGCCGGCATCGTCCGGCAATCTTTTATTGTCGCTGATTGCCGGCAATAAAAAACCCGGCGGCTGCCGGGTTGATGCGGGCTTCAGTCACGTTCAGCCATAACGGCCGGTGATGTAGTCCTCGGTCTGCTTTTTCGACGGGTTGGTGAACATCAGCTGGGTTTCGGCGTATTCCACCATATCGCCCATGTACATAAAGGCGGTGTAGTCGGATACCCGGGCCGCCTGCTGCATGTTGTGGGTAACGATGATGATGGTGTACTGGTCCTTCAGTTCGTGGATCAGCTCCTCGATTTTCAGGGTCGAGATCGGGTCCAGTGCCGAGGCCGGTTCGTCCAGCAGCAGCACTTCCGGCTCAATGGCGATGGCGCGGGCAATCACCAGGCGCTGTTGCTGGCCGCCGGACAGGCCAAAGGCATTGTCGTGCAGCCGGTCTTTTACCTCGTCCCACAGGGCTGCGCCCTGCAGCGAGCGCTCGACCACTTCGTCCAGCACCCGGCGTTCGTTAACGCCCTGCAGGCGCAGGCCATAGGCGACATTTTCGTAGATGGATTTCGGGAATGGGTTGGGCTTTTGGAATACCATGCCCACCTGGCGGCGCAATTCCGGTACATCCACTTTTTTGTCGTAGATGTTTTGCCCGTCCAGCACGATTTGTCCCTCAATGCGGCAGCTGTCTACCAGGTCGTTCATGCGGTTGAAGCAGCGCAGCAACGTGGATTTGCCACAGCCTGACGGGCCGATAAACGCCGTCACCTGGTTTTTTAATATATCCAGGTTGATGTTTTTCAGGGCCTGGCTTTCACCATAAAACAGGTTCAGGTCTTTCACCTGCAGTTTTACTTCGGCCGGTTTTTTGTTCTGGTTGCTTAACATGGTTGATCCTGCTGCGTTGTTCGCTTGTTAGTCATTCGGCGCTGTGTGTTGGTATTACTGCCATCAGTCGGAATCACTGCGGTATCTTTCCCGCAGACGGTTACGAATGCTGATGGCGGCCATGTTCAGCACCACAATCAGCGCCACCAGCGTCATCGCCGTGGCATAAACCAGTGGCCGGGCGGCTTCCACATTCGGGCTCTGGAAGCCGACATCGTAAATGTGAAAACCGAGGTGCATGATCTTGCGATCCAGGTGCACAAACGGGAAGTTGCCATCAATCGGCAAGGTTGGCGCCAGCTTGACCACCCCCACCAGCATCAGCGGCGCCACTTCACCGGCGGCACGGGCAATCGCCAGGATCAGGCCGGTCATCATTGCCGGTGCGGCCAGCGGCACAACCACTTTCCACAGGGTTTCGGATTTGGTGGCACCGAGCGCCAGCGAGCCCATGCGGATGGTGCTGGGTATGCGCGACAGGCCTTCCTCGGTAGACACAATCACCACCGGCAGGGTCAGCAGTGCCAGGGTCAGCGCTGCCCAGAACAGGCCCGGTGTGCCAAACGTCGGTGATGGCAGTGCTTCGGCATAAAAAATCTCGTCTATGCTGCCACCCAGGGTGTAAACAAAAAAGCCGAGGCCAAACACACCAAATACAATCGACGGTACACCGGCCAGGTTATACACCGACACGCGGATGATTTTCAGCACCGGCCCTTCCCTGGCATATTCACGCAGGTAGATGGCCGCCAGCACACCAAACGGCGTCACGATAATCGACATCAGGATGACCATCGTCACGGTGCCGAAAATGGCCGGGAAAATGCCGCCTTCGGTATTTGCCTCGCGCGGTTCATCACTGAGGAACAACCACAGGCTGTGCAGGTAGTGGCCCATCTTGGCCAGCACGGACATGCTGTTAGGTGCAATGGCATCCACCACCATGCCCAGTGATATGTCCACCTGCCGGCCTTCGGCAGTCTGCATGACCAGCGTATCGCGCCGGGTGGACTGGTACAGCCCCTTCAGCTCATCGCGCAATTGCTGGAACTGTTGTTCCAGCAGTGCTTTTTCCGCCCCGGCCTGGCGACGAAACTGGTCCAGCTGCTGCTCGGTGGTCGATTCCAGCAGCGCCAGTTTGCGTTCGGCCAGGCGCAGTTTTTCCATCTGGTGGTTGATTTTGCCAATCTCGATTTTTTCAATGCGCTTGATATCGGCCATGATGCGGTTGACGCGCTGTATGCGTTCACCCAGCGCGGCCAGCACGGCATCACCTTCGGCCACCAGCGTGTCGCCTTCTTTCAGGCTGACCGGCAGGCCATAGAAATTGCCCCACTCACGCCGCTCGATGCGCAGCGCATTGGCCGGGTAATCCTCGGCAAGCACCAGCGGCTGCAGATACCAGAAAAAATCGCGGCCGTAGATATCGCGGTTGCCCTGCTTGACCAGGTAACGGGTCAGCAGCTCGGCGTTGCCGTCCAGCGTGATGCCGGCATCCTTGATGACGCTGGCGGCCAGCTCTTCACTGCGTACCCGCTCGCCCATGATCAGCTGTGTGCTGCCATCGGCCTGCTGCACCTGCATACGCACAATATCGGCCGGCCAGAAGTGGCCCAGGCCACGCACGGCAATCAGGGCCAGCAGGCCCACCACCATCACCAGGCTCAGCGCCAGCGCACCGGCATTCAGCCAGATCCACGGGGTGCCGCCTTTAAACCATGCTTTCATTGATCACACTCCGCTTACAGGTTGCTGTAGCGCTGGCGCAGACGCTGGCGCACCACTTCAGCGATGGTATTGGCAACAAAGGTCAGCACAAACAGCACCAGTGCCGCCAGGAACAACACCCGGAAATGGCTGCTGCCGACAGCGGTTTCCGGCAGCTCAACGGCAATGTTGGCTGACAGCGTGCGCATGCCCTCAAAAATATTGAAGTTGACCACCGGGCTGTTGCCGGTGGCCATCAGCACAATCATGGTTTCACCGACGGCACGGCCAAAGCCGACCATCACCGCCGAGAAAATGCCGGGGCTGGCGGTCAGCAATACCACCCGCATCATGGTTTGCCATGGCGTGGCGCCCAGCGCCAGCGAGCCCTGGGTGAGGTGTTTGGGCACGTTGAAAATGGCATCCTCGGCAATCGAGAAAATGGTGGGGATAACGGCAAAACCCATCGCAATGCCCACCACCAGCGCATTACGCTGGTCGTAGGTAATGCCGATATCGGTAAACCACTGGCGCATGCTGCCGTTGAAAAAGGCCAGCTCGATCTGCGGGCTGGCGACAATACACAGCCAGCCAGTCAGCAGGATCACCGGCACCAGGATAACAGCCTCCCAGCCACCACCGACCTGCTCGCGCAGGCTGGCTGGCAAACATTGCCACAGCCAGGCCATCAGCAGCATCGACAATGGCAACAACAGCAACATGGAAAACACGGCCGGCAGGTTGTTTTCAATAAACGGGGCCAGCCACAGGCCGGCCAGGAAACCGAGGATAACGGTTGGCAGTGCTTCCATGATTTCGATGGTCGGCTTGACCTTGCCGCGCAGTGCCGGGCTCATGAAATAGGCGGTGTAAATCGCGCCCATGATCGCCAGCGGCATCGCAAACAGCATGGCAAAGAACGCCGCTTTCAGGGTGCCGATGGTCAGTGGCACCAGTGACATTTTCGGTTCAAACGTATCCGAGCCAGAGGACGCCTGCCAGACATATTCCGGCTGTTGCCGCCCTTCATACCAGACACTGTTCCACATCGCCTTCCACGACACATCCGGGTGGGCGTTGTCGAGCGTGAATACCGTCTGCTGGCCATTGCCGCCGGCCATCAGGGCGGTGTTGATCGGTGAAATGGCCAGCCGGCTGGCCTGCCCGGCACCTTGCAGTTTGTCCAGGTATAACGTGCGTGCCGAGGTGCCATAGTGAATGCCGAGGTAGCCCTGGTCATCCAGCGCGACAAAGCCCTTGCGGGTGTATTCTGCTGCCAGCGCAATAATGGCGCCGGGATGCTGCTCAAAATCGCGTATATGGGTCAGGGTAAAGCGGTTTTCGCCTTCGTTGTCCCGCACCAGGAACCACTGGCTGAGGCGGCCATCACTGCTGCCGATCACCAGCGATACCGAGCCGGCCAGGAAGGTCCAGGCACTGATATGTTGGCCTTTTTCCACCACCCGCACGGCCTGTACCCGCTCGGCCCGCGCCGGATTGGCAATATCATAATGATGCACCAGGCCCTGGTCATCGGTGGCATACAGGTTACGCAGGCTGTCGTCGATCAGCAGCCGGGTCAGCCGGGCATCGGCCGGCACCGGCAGCTGGTAACTGTTGCGCTGCACGGTAACACCACCGGTCATGAAGTTGGTGCGGGTGGCAAACACGTTCAGCGACAGGCGGTTATCGTCGGTCAACGCGGCAATGGCGGTGCCATTGCGCCCCTGCTGGATGGCAACCTGGGCCAGCGGCTGGCCGTCGGTATCCAGCACCAGCGGCTGCTTGCCCAGCGGGTAGCTGATGCCGGGCGTGATATGGCGGGTATCGTTCGGGTAGCTGAGGCTGTATTCGTGTTTGGCCACCACACCCTGGCCGTTGGCCAGGCCAAACAGCAGCAGGCCGGAACGCGGATTGCCGGCGGCAAAGGCGGTCGGCTGCACCGCCTCGGGCAAAGCCAGCTGCTCCACCAGCCGCTCACTGCCATCGGCGGTGGAGACAAACACCACCCGGCCATCCTGGTGAACGGTCATGCCCAGCTCGTTGTAGCGTTCCAGCGCACTGTGCAGCACCGGGCTGTCATCCAGCTGCTGGAACTGGCTTTGCGGTGCCAGTGATGCCGATGAAAACAGCGGGCCAACCTCGGAAAACAGGTAAACAAAAATCAGCGCCAGCGCCAGCACCACACTGATGCCGGCGGCAGAAATGCCATAACGGGAAATATCATCCTTGATGCTGCGCCAGCGACGCATGCGCGCCCGGGTTTCGGCATCGGGTAGCGGTGAGGTGCGTGCAGCTTGCTGCGGTGACGCCGATTCAGTGCTCATGAACGGGAATTTCCTGGCCAGTATGCGATGCAGGCATGATAGAAAGCTTTTATGACAGAATTATGACAGCCTGTCACAAATGTCACAGTTGGCATAAACAAACATGGCTGCCGTAACGGCAGCCATGTTCAGTTAACGCACTCACAAAAGGCGTGAGCAGAAAGCGTGTACTTACTTTATGCCAATGTCGGCCAGCACTTTTTCTGCTACCACGGCCGGCAGCGGCACATAACCATCACGTACCACCACTTCCTGGCCCTGCTTTGACACCACCATGCGGATAAACTCTCGCTCCAGCGGGTTCAGCTCACGATTCGGGTGTTTGTTAATGTACACATACAAAAAGCGCGCCAGCGGGTAGCTGCCATTGCCGGCATTGTCGGCACTGGCGGTGGCAAACGGCTCACCGTCGGCACGCGCCAGTGGCACGGCACGCACACTGGAGGTAATGTAACCAATGCCGGAATAACCGATGCCATTGATCGATTCACTGATACCCTGCACCACCGAGGCCGAACCGGGCTGCTCGTTGATGGACGACTTGAAGTCGCCGCCACACAGGGCGTTATCCTTGAAATAACCGTAGGTGCCGGATACCGCGTTGCGGCTGTACAGGGAAAAATCACGGTTTTCCCACGCGCCTTTCAGGCCCAGCTGGCCCCAGCGGGTGATATCCTCGCTGGCACCGCAGCGGCGACCCACCGAGAAGATGGCATCCACCTGGGCAAGGGTCAGGCCTTCAATCGGGTTGTCCTTGTTCACGTATACCGCCAGCATGTCCACCGCCACCGGGATGGCCAGCGGCTTGTAGCCGTGTTTCTTTTCAAAGGCCTGGATTTCCGAATCACGCATGGCGCGGCTCATTGGCCCGAAATTGGCAGTGCCTTCGGTCAAGGCCGGCGGCGCGGTAGACGAACCGGCGCCCTGGATCTGGATATTGACGTTCGGGTAGAACTTGGCGAACTCTTCAGCCCACAATGTCATCAGGTTGTTCAGGGTATCCGAACCGATGCTGGACACATTGCCGGACACACCGCTGACCTGTTTGTAATCCGGCAGTGCCGGATCAACACTGGCGACACTGCTGCCAGACCACACCATCACCGCCATCAGCGCAGCGGAACCCAGTTTTTTTGCTATCTTCACGGTAATCTCCCGTTTGTAATGACCCAAGATGTCGCCATGCTAAGCGGCGATTGTGACAGCAATATGACAACTGACGCATTTCTGACATATTTCCGTCATTTATGGGTAGGGGGTGAGAGGTGAGAGGTGAGGCGTCAGGGGTGGTATGTACACCTCACTCCTAACCCCTCACTCCTAACTTCACTCCCTCACAACTTCCACATCACACTGAAGGCACCAAACTGGTCGGCGTTTTCCTGCGTTTCAAACTCGCGGCTGCGGATAATGTGGGTATAGGCCAGGCGCACATTCAGCCAGTCCACCACCAGGCCAAATTGCAGGTCACCGACCAGGTAACGTTTATCGACACTGCGACTGTCCCGGAAGGTATTGCCATCGAGGAACAGGTTGCGCAGCACCAGCCGGCCTTCCAGGCCGGCAAACACATACCAGCCGATGCCGTCTTTCGGTGACAGCGACGCCGAACCGGGCGAGGCAGGGTCTATGCGCGGCGGGCCAAAATCGTCAGGCAGGCGCTGGCCGTAACGGATAATCCAGCCGCCACTGGCATGGGTAAACACATTGCCGGCGGCGGCACCGACAAACGGTGATACATCCAGCATGCTGGATGAAAAATCGGCCTCCAGCACACCACGCCAGGCGCGCTGGCCGTTGACAATAATGCCCAGCTCGTTGCCCAGCTGGGTGTCCCAACCCTCGGGATGATTGACACGTAACAGGCGGTGCATCCATTTTTGTGACTGGTCAGCCAGCGAGGCACGGCCAATTACGCCAATCGTCAGCCCCAGCTGGTCAAGCTGGCGACCGCTTTTGATGCCAATGCCGCTGGACAGGTACAGCCAGCCGGCATACGGCCGCGCATCCGCCGGCGGATTGTCGGTCTTGGTGTCATCGGGGGTAAACACACTCTGGCCGAGTGCATAGCCGTACTGGATATCACCGGCCGGCAGCCACGGCATCCAGCGCACCGTGCGCTGCATCCACAATGGCGCACCGTTCTCCAGAACCGGCACCCAGACCATCTTGAAACCGTTGGTGTAATGACGGTCGGCACCGTAGGGTGCATCGTTTTCGGTCACCAGGCTGAAGGTGCCGCTGGCTGCCAGGGCATGCAACGGTGCCAACAGCAGCAGCCAGCCCAGGCTGTTACGGATAATCCTGCGCATGCGGCACATTCCTGCAGCGTTAACATGATGCATTGTGCCGCGCAGTGTGCTGTTTGGCCAGCCGGCATGACCAGACTGTCATGCATTATTGCCGGCCAAGGGCAGCCGATGCCGCTTACTTGCCTGCCATATAGGCGCGGCGTTTTTCCTCGTTGTCGATGTACTGCAGCCACTGGGCGGCCATTTTCTCCGCTGCCGGGTAGCTGGCGGCCTGGCGGAAGGCATCACGTGCCAGTGCCAGCCGGTTCATGTTGAACAATACCAGGCCCTTCAGGATATACGCCTGGTGGATCGCATCCAGCGAGTCATCGGCCACCGCACGATTGATATTGTCCAGTGCCTTGTCCCATTGCTGGCGCTCGGTGTAGATTTGCGCCAGCTTGTAATAATCGCTGGCGGCATTGGACGCAGCGGCGGCTTTTTCCATCATTGCCAGCGCCTGCTCATATTCTTTGGCCAGCATAAACGCATCGCCGAGCAGCGACAGGTTACGCGCTGATTGCTCGACCAGCCCGTCACGCATGCCGCGCAGCAGGATGTCTGCCGCCTTGTACGGAATCTCTTTCATCAGCATGGCCTGGGCCAGGCTGACGATCTGGCTTTCCTGTTTCAGCAGGCTTTGTTCCCAGGCGATTTCCAGCGTCGACAGTTCCTTGTCGGTTTTGCCCAGCTCGTGATACACCGCTGACAACTGTATCCAGTAAGCCGCTTTCGGGTACCAGGCCAGCAGGTTTTTCAGGCAGTGCTCCATCGCGGCAAAATCGCCGTTCTGGTAATACACGGCACGTTCCAGCAACAACCAGTTTTCTTTCGGCACACCGCCACCGGCAATCGTCATGTCGATGGCCTTTTTGACATCCGGCAGCGCCTTGCTGAACCGTTCCAGCTGGTATAACACCTGGGCGCGCAGCATATAGGCCTCGGCATTGGGCTGTTCGGCGATCGCAAACCAGCTGTCCAGCATCGCCAGTGCATCGGCGTAGCGCTCCTGCATCAGCTGCAGTTTCGCCATTGTGTAGCGGGTGGTTTGCTCCAGGCTTTCCGGGATGCTGTCGATCGCTATCACCTTGTCATAGCTGGCCAGTGCCTCGGGGTATTTTTCCTGGTTGAAGTACACATAGGCGTACATATTGTGGGTCATTGCCTGCTCATAGGAATTACGCGGCATTTTTTCCAGCGAGGCCAGCTTGTCCAGCGCCTCGGCATACTGCTTGTTGTCGGACAGTTCGCGTGCGGCATCCAGCCGCTGGAATACCACCGGCCGCAGCGCCGGTGTGCGCCGTACCCGTTTTTTGCTGACCTTTTCCGGCTGTTCGGCGGCATGGGCACTGGCCGAGATAATCGGCGCGCCCAGCAACAGGCTGCCCAGCGCCACGCTGAAGGCAACCAGGTAAGCCCACTTGTTTTGCCTGATCTGCATAAAAACCTCCTAACGGCTGCTCTTGTCCAGCTCGAAACGGATAATGTTGCGAACACCGCTGACTGCCTCGGGCTTGCCGTTGACAATCTTTGGTTTGTACTTGAATTTCAGCGCGGCATTGATCGCCGCCTGGTTAAACACATTGGGCGGATCGGCCTCGATCACTTTCGGCTCGACCACCTGGCCAATTTCGTTGACGGTAAACTCCAGCACCACATAACCCTCAATGCCGCGCTGCGCGGCATGACGCGGATACTGTGGCGCGACCTTGACGATCGGCAGGTAATCACCGTCACCACCGCCACTGCCCAGGCCGGCATCAATCGACAGGTCGGCGCCGATATCCACCGCCCCGATATCAAAACCACCGGCACTGTCATTGCTGGCTGCCGGTTTCGGCATATCCGGTTTGGGCGGTTCTTTCGGCGCTGCCGGCGGTTTTTGTGGCTTGCGGTTTTTGGTCTGCACATCCTCGTCGCGGGAGATGTCGACAAACTCAACCAGCTTGCCCACGCCGTTGTCTTCCACCACCGATCCGCCACTGCTGATCAGCGTCTGCATCAGCCAGAAAATGCCCAGCGTGGCGGCAGCGGCCACCAGCACGGCCAGCACTATGCGCAACAGTACCGGCATGTCAGTTGGCCTCGGCCGCCAAAGACACATCCATCACACCGGCCTGGCGCGCCGCATCCATCACTGCCACCAGGGTTTTGGTGCGCGCTTCCTGGTCGGCCTGGATAACCACCGCACCTTGCGGGTTTTCCGCATGCAGGCGCTCGATATTGGCGCGCACCTGGCTTTCTTCCACCTTGCGTTTGTTGATCCAGATCTCGCCGGTTTCGGTAATCGCCACCAGGATGCTGGCACGCGGCTTGGCCTGGGCGGTGCTGGCTTCCGGCTTGTTGACCTCAATGCCGGATTCCTTGACAAACGAGGCGGTCACAATAAAAAAGATCAGCATGATAAAAACCACGTCCAGCATCGGGGTGATATCGATATCACCTTCCTCGGCGGCCGGTGTCAGGTTGGAAAATCCGCGTCTCATGTTTTTTCTCCGCTCACTTTTTCAGTGATCAAATGTCATCTGGTTTTCCAGCTCCGCCTTCTGGCGGCGGATATAACGATCCAGCAAGGACTGGGCAAACACCCCGGTCAAGGCGCCGACCATGCCGGCCATGGTCGGGATGGTGGCCTTGGATATACCGGCGGCCATGGCTTTCGGGCTGCCACTGCCAATAAATGCCATGGTGTCGAATACCGAGATCATGCCGGTTACGGTGCCCAGCAGACCAAACAGCGGGCACAGGCCAATCAGCATCTTGATCATCGGCATATTGTTTTCCAGTGCGGTTTCCAGATCAGCAATCAGGTCTTCGCGTATGCGGTGGGCATGCCAGGAGGTACGTTCGGCACGCGCCTCCCATTCTGCCACCGCCTGATGCAGCCGTTTTTTGTGCGCCAGGCCAAAATAGGCCATGCGCTCCAGCACAAAAAACCACAGCAAAAAGATCACCAGCAGGATGCCATAGAGCACGTCACCGCCGCGCTCCATGAACAGGTAGACCGGTTCGATCATCTCAAACATCATGCCTATGCCGCTCTTGCCTGTTGCATTTCGGCCTTGCGTGCCAGGATGCCGGTGGCGCGTTCTTCCAGCACCAGGATCAGTGCACGGCTGCGGTTATTGGTCATGGTATGCAGGAAAACACACGGGATCGCCGCCACCAGGCCCAGCACCGTGGTCACCAGTGCCTGCGAAATACCGCCGGCCATCAGTTTCGGGTCACCGGTGCCAAACAGCGCCATGGTCTCGAACACGTCAATCATGCCGGTAACGGTACCCAGCAGGCCCAGCAGTGGTGCCACTACCGAGATGATCTTGATCCAGTTGATGCCACGGGTCAGCTTCGGTATCTCGGCGGCAATCGCCTCGGCCAGGTGCAGCTCCAGGGTTTCGATATCGGCAGCGGTATTATCCTGGTATACCTTCATCACCCGCCCCAGTGCGTTATCGTCAGACGGGCTGTCAGATGCCATCTGGCGCTTGATGCGCACGGATTCACTGGCCAGCATTGCCATGCGCAGCAGGGCCAGCAAAATGCCCACCACTGCCAGTGCCAGGATTACATAACCCACCACACCGCCCTGGTCGATACGCTCGCCAAGGGTGGCCGACTGGCCCATGATGGCCAGCAGCTGGCCACGTGCCGGATCAATCCAGAAATCCACCATGCCGCTGCCGGCGCTTTCCAGGTCACTGATTGGCGCGGTATAACGGCCGGCCGGCTGGCCGGGCAGCTCTACCAGCTTGCCCAGCTCGCTGTCGTAATTCAGGTATTTGCCATTGGCCACCACATTAAAGTTGCCAACACGCACCACCGGCAGGCGCTGGCTGTCACCGGATGGCAACACCACCTCGGCATCAAAACGCGACACCCGGCCGGAATACGTCATCTCGCGCTGCATTTCAAACCACAGCTGTTCCAGCTCGTCCATTGATGGCAGCGTTGAGGAAGAGCCGGCCTTCTTGATCAGCCCGGTCAGGAACTGGTCACGGCCCGGCAGTTCGGCACTGGTGGCTGACACTTCAAACAGGGATTTGCTGTCACCGGCCACCTGCTGCAATACACCAAACAGCTCCTTCAGGCTGCCGAGGCGGTTGGTCAGCCGCTCCTGTGCTTCGGTGATGGCCACTTCGTTGTCGGCGAACTGTTTTTCCTTCTGTGCACTTTGCTGTTCCAGTGCGGCTTTTTGTGCGGCCGCTTCTTTCAGCAGGGCATCCTGGCGGCGGTTTTCATCACGAAAACGCTGGATACGTTCATTAAATGCCTGGTTGTCACGTGCCTGGCCTTTCTTGACCAGTTCCAGCAGGGCATCGACATCCAGCGTTTCGGCCTGTGCCGGCAGCCAGGTGAATGCCAGCATGGCACCCAGCAACAGTGTTTTAATGGACTTGTTCAACATGATTACTTCTCCTGACCATGGTCGACAGGCGCCGCTACCGGCACCCGGATCAGGTCCGGTGCGGCCTGTTCACGGGCGATACGCAGTGCCTGGGTCATCTTGCTTTTGTATTCACTGTCCAGCGGCTGCCAGGCTTTCTGCTGCTGGTTCCACACGCCGAGATGCTCGCCATCCAGTGACTGGTAAACCAGCGCAATGCGGCCAACCCGCAAAAAATCCACCTCGCGCTCTGCACCATCTATCGACAATGGCGCACGGTAGCTGCGGATGGTACGGCCGTAGTCCATTTCTTTCTGGTAGGCATCGAGCACCTTGCGGTATTTTTCCGCTACCGTGACATCGGAGCGGCCCATGATGTCTTTCAATGCTGCAACGCGTTGCCGGCGTTCGTCTATCTGGAATGGCACATCGGCAGCCACAAACTGCTCAATGCTGTCGATCATGCGCAGCATCAGCGGGGTTATCTGCCGCTCAATCAGGGTGACCTGTTCAATGCTGCTGTCGATATCGGCCAGCTCCTGCTGCTGCATCGCCAGCTGCCTGTCTAACTGGTTGATATAGGTTTCCAGGCCCTGGATTTCCTTCACCAGTGCCCGGTAGTCACGTTCCTTGTTGCGGGTATCGCTGTCGATGGCATCAATTTTTGCCTGCGATTGCTGCGCCGATTCCGCCCGCTTCACACCTTTGTCCACTGCCGTATCAATGTCAGCGGCCATGGCCTGCAGACTGCCGGCCAATACCATTGCCATTACGAGTTTATGTTTTTGCCATTGCATGTCAGATACCTGTTGTCACATCTGTATTTGCTGATACCGGCGCATAGTACTGCGGCAATATGACAATTGCGTGACAGTGTGTGACACCCTTGTCATATTGCCGGATTGTCACAAACACGTTTTCCTGGCATAAAAAAAGCCGGCTTGCGCCGGCTCTTCTCATCCTTTTTTCCTGTTCCATTATCGCTGGCATCATGCCGGATTACAGGCCATCCATTGAACCCGGGATCACCCAGCCATCCCACCATTTGCGTGTGGCATTGGTGTTGTCAGGATCAACTGCACCGATGTAGCCGGTGGCATCAAAGCTGAAGCCGGAACCGTTGTCGACTGCCGTCATCACGGTTTCACCGGTCGCGGCTTCGGCATTGGTCACTGCTGCAGCGGCATCAAAGTCGATGGTTGCTGCCGTCAGGACAATGCTGCCAGACTGCGGATCATCGTTTTTGTACTCGGTGGTATCACAAATCACTGATGCCACGGATACATCCACCAGCTCGCTGTCTTTCACTTCCAGACAGCCGGCAGCAAAGTTGCTGACCGCGATGTTATACAAATCAGTAGTCAGTGAGCCACGCAGCTTCATGCCGGGCTGGCCGGCCGATACCGCACTGCCAATGATGGTGACGTTGGCAATCGCGGCATTGGTGGCAGATACCTGGTCACCCTTGGCCAGGTCACTGTTGCCTTCGATGCCACGCGGATCGTTGGTACCGGTAGGGCCGGTCTTGGTCGGGTGCTTGCGGATAAAGACGTGCTGCATGTTGCCCTTGTAGCCTTCGTCGTAATCCAGGTCATCGTCATCATTGTTGGTCAGTACGGCATACTTCAGGTTGACGGTACCGCCAAACCATTCAATGCCGTCATCCAGGTTGCCGTGCACCTGGATGTATTCCAGTGTCGTGCCATGGCCAACACCCATCAGGGTCAGTCCGTTCACTTCGTTGTTCGGGCCGGCCACCTTGCCACCTTCGGCAATACGCACATACTTCATCACACCGCTGTTGTCGGATGCATCGGCACCACCGAAGTAACCAATGGCGTCACCGCCTTCACCGGCCACGTTACAGATGCCGGCATCAACACAGATACCGGTATCGCCCGCACCGTACTGCGGTGCAAAGCCCTGTACCACAACACCGCCCCATTCACCTTCGCCGTCAAAATCATTATCGGCAAACGAGCTGAAGGTAATTGGCTGGGCTGCTGTGCCTTCGGCCATGATCTTGTTGCCACGGGTAACAATCAGTTCACCGGTGCCAAAGGCACGAACATGTACACCTGGCTCGATAGTCAGTGTCACACCGTTAGCCTTGGCTTCGGCAACGGCTGCTGTGGTCAGCAGTTCAACATTGTTGCTGCCAACCAGTACGGTACCATCCAGGCGCCAGCTTTTGTCGGCTGTCAGTGTGTAGTCTTCATCAATAACGCCAGACAGCGTACAGACGGCAGGAGTCTGGGTATTGTCACAGCTGACAAAATCCTGGGTGGCGAAAAATTTGCTGCTACTGCTGCTGCCACCGCAGCCGGTTACAGCGGCTGTTATTGCGGCAACCAGTGCCAGTTTCTGATATTTCATTGTTACTCGACCTCATGGTTTCATTTGAGTGGCTTCATGCTATGCCTTCAATGTGACAAATCCGTGGACTTTTCATGACGTTTTCATGACATCAGGCAATAAAAAAGGCCGCTACAATGAGCGGCCTGCAGTTGATCAGGAAAATCAGAAATTGTATGTCATGCTGCCCTTGATATAGACGCCCTCGTGATAACTTTCCGAGATGTCATCATCAATCGAGTAACGTACCTTTTCATCAAACAGGTTCTGGATACGCGCACCAAAGCTCAGCTGCTCGTTGTGCTGGTATTTATATACCACATCAACCGTGGCGCGACCTTCCTCTATCTCGTTTTCCGAGCCGCGCAGCACCTTGTAGATGCGGTCATCAAAATAGTTCACCAGGAACGTGACCGTCTGTGCTGTTGGCAGGTGTTCCAGCGAGAACTGCAAGTTGGCAAGCATATCCGACTGCCCCTGCAACTGGCGCTCCTCGATGCCTTCCAGGGCGATGCTGCGATTGGCCAGTGTCACCTCGGAATCGATAAATGCCAGGTTGCCGGACAACATGCCACGGTAGTCGGCCGTATCCAGCACGGTCATGCCCATATCCAGTTCGATACCGGATACCGTTGCTTCGTCCTGGTTGGCAAAGGTATAGCCATCGCTTGCAGAACCGGAGGCATCCGGCACGGTGCGTTCAATCGGGTTGTCGATCAGCTTGGTAAACAGTGCCACCGACACACTGTCGACATCATTGAAGTAATACTCGGCACGGAAATCAATATTGGTGATATTGGACAATACCAGGTTGGCATTGCCGAATACCTGCTCATCGGTTTCCGGGTCGTACTGGCTGGTCAGCGAGCGCTCGGTCAGGCCGGGACGCGATACTGTCTGGCTGACACCGGCACGCAGCTGCCAGTTGTCAGTGGCGCGCCAGGTCAGGGCCAGCGCCGGCAGCACTTCATCGGTTTCGTACAGGCTATCGGTGGCCGGCGAGTTCGGGTAACGCAGCTCCTGGCTGGCATCCTCAAACCGCACACCCAGCAACAGCGACCAGGCCGGGCTGAAATCGGTTTCGGTACTGATGTAGTACGCCATCATCTCGTCGGTGGCCTCGTAGGAATCGGTCTTGGCGGTGCGCACCTGCATGACAAAATCACCGGACAGGAAGTTGGCCGGGATCAGCAGTGATTCCAGATCCATGCCGGTGGTATCCACGCCCGGCCCCTGGTTAAAGCCAAACCGGCCCAGCTCGGTTTCGCGCTCCTTGCTGGCGACAAACAGGCCGGCCTTGACCCTTCCTGCCATGCCGTTGTCCAGCTGCCAGTGCCAGGTATAGTCCAGGCCAAGATCGACACTGGTTTCATCCTGCCGGGCAAAACGCCGCTCCAGCGTGGACGGGAAAATCATGTCATTGCGGTACTGGTAGCTGCGACGATCCGGCTCATAACGGCTGGACAGGCCGGCTGTCAGGCGCCAGTTCAGCTGGTGCTGGCGATCGGCCATATAATGCTCGCCGCTGAAGGTCTGGCCCAGGTACTGACGCTCCACCCACTGCAGGATCACATCGGTTATGCGTGTGCCTTCGCTGTCTTCACCGACCATGCGGCGGGTGATGTCATCGGTCTTGCGCATCATCATGGTCTTGCTCAGCACTTCATGATTGCCAACGGCATCCTGGTAGCCCATTACCAGGTAGGTGGAAAGATCGATGCTCTGCTTGCTGCGGTCATAATCATACTGGCCGGACAAGTCATCAATTTTGGCATCCTGGCGCGCCTCCCACTTGCTTTTGTAGGTGATGTCACCGTAGTAGCCGAAATTGCCGTTCTCGCCTTCAATCAGGTCACCGTGTGACAGGGCAAAATCAACGTCCGGTGCCGCCCATGTGGTGCCAACGTTATAGATATTCTCGAAATCACTGGCCAGTGCTGCCACCTGCGCTACGGTCAGACAGACACTGGTGTCGTTACAGACATTGTAGGTTTGCTGGCCAAAATCGGTGGCGCTGTCAATGCTGGCCGGCAACTCGCGGGTGCCGTCATCAATGCCGAGGTAGTCGGTATCACCGCCGTCATAGCTGACCACATCCTTGAACGTAACACCGGTGCGATAACCGAGGCCCAGCGCCAGCCGGTTGATCCTGGCATCCGGCAGGCCCTTGGTCACCATGTTGATGGTGCCGCCGGTGGAATCACCGAACAGCTCGGGGGTATAACCTTTCTTGATCTCGATGCCTTCCAGCACGCCGGCCGGGAACAGGTCCAGCGGCACATCACGGCTCAGCGGGTTGGTACTGGGCAGCAGGCCGTCATTCATCGTGGATGCGTTATAACGGCCGGTAAGGCCACGGATGATGGCATACTGGCCACCGGTAATGGATACACCGGATACCCGCTTCAGCGCGGCAGCCGCATTGGTATCACCAAACTTGCTGAACTGCTCGGAGCCGATCGAATCAAGAATGGTGCTGGCATCACGCTTGTGCGCCACCGTGGTATTCGGGATATACGAACCGGTTGCCACCATTTCCTCAATCATGCCGGTGCCGGACATGCTCAGCTCGACATTCATCGCCAGGCCCAGGTTGGCAAATACCCGTACATTGCTCAGGCTGCGGTTGCCATAATTCGGGTGGGCAATGGTCAGGTTATATTCACCGCGCGGCAGGGTCAGCTCGAAAAAACCGTTATCATCGGTCAGCGTGGCAATATCACTGCCTTCCACTGCCACCCGTGCGCCGCTGACCACACCGCCGGTTTCTACCGATAACAATGTGCCGCTGATCTGGCCGCTGCCGGTGGTATCGCCATTGTCGAACAGTTGCACTTCGGCCATCGGCTCGCCGCCGAGTATGTCAACCTTGATTTCGGCATTTTGTCGCTCAGCCAGGCTGAAACCAACCTCACCCAGCCATTCACCATACTGGTTCAGCTCGGCGCTGTAGTCACCGGCTTCCACATCAAACACAACAAAACCGTTCGGCTGCACCAGCTTTTTGTCATCGCCCAGCGTTACCGAGATGGTGCTGGCCGGCTGGCCGTCTTCGTTGATATAAAAAACCACCTCACCGGCAATGCTGGTGGCGCTTGCCAGCAACAGGGCAAGGCCTGTCAGGAGTGTCTGCTTGTTCATGTCTACCTGCCTTTCACAGAGAATTTCACTGTGCGCACGGTACGTGATGTTTATGACAGCTGAGTGACAGTTATTTGAAGCTAATATGACAAGGCAGGCAGCTTGCCCGCCACGACAGGCTGCCAGCGCCTGTAACGGCCGCTTTGTTGCAGCAATGTGTCAGCCGCAGGCCTTGTTTGACAGTTTTGTGAACCAGCAAAGCGGGCCAGCATCGTTCGATGCATGGCCCGCTTTTACAACCCGCTGCCAGGCAAAAAACCTACACCGCAATAATCAGCCGCACTGCATCCAGCCGCAGGCCGGTTTGTGCCAGGGCCTGCTGCATCGCAGCGGTCAGTTCCTGCAGGTAGTCGATCTCGTCGGCACGAATGGCCGGGTTGACCTCGGCCAGCGCCTGCAGGCGGGCGATTTCCTGTTGCTGGGTATGCTGCATGGCCTGTTCTGCCTCGGCCAGCAGGGCCGGCAGGCGCGCCTGGGCACGCTGTTCGGCAATCGCCAGCAGCTGCTCAATCGGCTCGCGTGCCTGGCGCACGATTGCTGCCATGCTGTCGGCCGGCACCCGTTCCAGCAGCATCGACAGCTTGTTATGTGCCATCACGTCGGCCAGGTCCTTGCCATCGAGGTTGACCAGCGTGCGCACGGTTGCGGTTGGCAAAAAGCGGTCCAGCTGCCAGGCTTTCGGTGCAATGCAGTCCAGCTGGTAAAAACTTTCCAGCAGCAGGGTGCCGGGTTTCAGGGCTTTCAGCTTCAGTGTGCCAATCGCGGTATTGCCGTGGTTGCTGTCGAGAATCATGTCGATGGCGCCCTGCACCAGCGGGTGTTCCCAGCTCAGGAAGGCCATGTCCTCACGGCTCAGCGCCTTGTCGCGGCTGTAGGTGGCGGTAATGCCGTCTTCCGGCAGGCCGGGCAGGTTGCCGCTTTGCATGTGGTCGCTGGGATGCAGGATGATGCTGTCATCGCTGTGCATTTCCAGGTGCAGGCCCAGCTGGTCGGCAAACTGTTCAACAAAGTCTTCCAGCAGCTCGCGGTTTTCCGCTTCCAGGATCTGCTCGATAATCGCCTGTGCCACTGCCGGCCGGCATGAGTTCATCTCCAGCAGCGGGTCGCGCCCTTCGTGCAGTTGCTCACGCAGTTGCCCGGCACGCTGGCGGCTGGCGTCAATCAGTGCGGCCACGTCACCGCTGTCACGCCCTTCCAGGCAATCGACCAGCAGCTCGCGGTATTGCTCAAACACACTGTGGCCGATGGCGCAGGTATGCTCGAAGGCATCCAGCGCCTCGTGATACCAGTCCAGCAGGATCTGCTGCGGTGTATCGCGGTAGAACGGCACATGAATCTCGATATCGGCCCGCTGGCCGATGCGATCCAGCCGGCCAATGCGCTGTTCCAGCAGGTCCGGGTTCAGCGGCAGGTCAAACAGGATGATGTGGTGGGCAAACTGGAAGTTGCGCCCTTCACTGCCGATTTCCGAACACAGCAGAATCTGCGCAGCGTTGTCGTCATCGGCAAAATAGGCGGCGGCACGGTCACGATTGATCAGCGACATGCCTTCATGGAATGCGGCCGAGCGAATGCCGTGGCGCAGGCGCAAAAATTCTTCCAGCGCAATTGCGGTATCGGCCCGGGCACAGATCAGCAGGGCTTTTTCGCGCCGGTGCTGTTTCAGCCAGTCCACCAGCCAGCTGACCCGTGCATCCAGCTGCAGCCAGTCATCACCAAACACCGCCTCGATTTGCAGCCAGTCTTCCAGCGCCGCGCTGATATTCTGGGCCGGCAAAAAATCCAGCGGGTAACGGTGCAGCCGGCGCTGCGGAAAACCGCTGACGGCAGCGCGGGTATTACGGAACAGGTTGCGGCCGGTGCCATGGCGGTCCAGCAGCGCATCCATTGCCTGGCGCACCGCCTCGGCCGTGTTGCCCGCCTGGTGCTGCGCCTCGATGGCGGCCAGCTCGCCGGCACGCAGGAAGTCACCCAGGTTTTCCGGCAGCTGTTGTTCACCGTGATCGGCCAGCTGCTGCACCAGCAGGTTAACCGGCTGGTATTGCTCCTGCTCGGCAACAAACGCGGCAAAATCAAAATAGCGGTCCGGGTCCAGCAGCCGCAGGCGGGCAAAGTGGCTTTCCAGGCCCAGCTGCTCCGGCGTGGCGGTCAGCAGCAGCACACCACTGGCCACCCGCGTCAGTGCCTCGATACAGCGGTATTCGGGGCTGGCCTGTTGCGGGCTCCAGTGCAGGTGGTGTGCCTCGTCAACCACCAGCAAATCCCAGCCGGCCGCCTGCGCCTGCTGCCAGCGCTGCTCGTCATGCAGCAAAAATGACAACGGGCACAATACCAGCTGGCTGGTCTCGAACGGATTGGCGCCATCATGCGCCAGCTCGGCCGTTTGCTGCTCATCCAGCACGGTAAACACCAGGTTGAAGCGCCGCAGCATTTCCACCAGCCACTGGTGCAGCAGGCTGTCCGGCACCACCACCAGCACCCGTTCGGCCATGCCGCTGTGCAACTGCTTGTGCAGGATCATGCCGGCCTCGATGGTTTTGCCAAGACCCACCTCATCGGCCAGCAATACCCGCGGATGCAGGCGGCTGCCCACCTGGCGGGCAATATACAGCTGGTGTGGCAGCAGTTGCACACGCGGGCCAAGCAGGCCAACCGCCTCGGACTGGCGGTAGCGGTGGCGGTGCTCGCGGGTATCAAAGCGCAGCTCAAACTGTTTCAGCGCATCCACCTGCGCCGACAGCAGGCGGTCTTTCGGGCTGTTAAAGTGCACAAAGCAGTCCAGCTCCAGCTCCGGCATGATAATGATGTCGCCGCTGCTGTTGCTCACCTCGTAAAAAAACAGCCCGTTGGCCTCGTGAACCCGGACAATGCCCA
The DNA here is from genome assembly GCA_036568205.1 of Pseudomonadales bacterium. GTDB lineage: Bacteria > Pseudomonadota > Gammaproteobacteria > Pseudomonadales > DT-91 > DATCSZ01. The sequence continues at coordinate 2,287 of DATCSZ010000211.1, read as the reverse complement.
GCGATTCACCATCCACATTGTGTACCCGGTCACCGGCGTTGTAGCGGATACGGGTCAGCGGTGCATTGCGCATGGCATACACCCGCTCTTCACCGGCCGCCGGAAAACTCAGCTGCACCCGGCGATCATCCACCTCAGTTACAATACCCAGCCCGAGGCCGGCCTCGCCATTGCTGATCCAGCGCTGGCCTGTTACAAACTCACTCACTCAACCACCTGCCTGACATGTTTAAAGCGCGCCATTTTAACTGATTTGTCGCCGGCCTGCCCGTGCCATTGGCTGGCAAAAATTGCTAGAATCGTGCCCCCGCAACCATGGAGCCTGCCGATGCCATCCTTTGATATTGTTTCCGAAGTCGATCTGCACCAGTTCACCAATGCCGTGGACCAGGCCGCGCGGGTAATAGAAACCCGCTTTGACTTCAAGGGTGTTGATGCCCGTTTTGAGCGCAAGGAGCTGACTGTCACGCTGTTCGCCGAGGCCGATATCCAGATCAGCCAGATGGAAGACATGCTGCGCAGCGCGCTGATCAAGTGCAATATCGACCCGCTGGCCATGCAGCTTGGTGACGAGGAAACCGCCGGCAAGCAGATCAAGAAGCTGGTGACGATGAAAAACGGCCTCGACAGCGACCTGGCGCGCAAAATCGTCAAGCTGGTCAAGGACCAGAAAATGAAAGTGCAAACCCAGATCCAGGGCGAGCAGGTGCGGGTAACCGGCAAAAAGCGTGACGACCTGCAACAGGTCATTGCCCTGCTGCGTGAGCAGAACCTGGAACAGCCGCTGCAATTCACCAACTTCCGCGACTGATGGCGCAGGCACTGGCCCGGCGACAGGCAGCCGTCATCGGTGCCGGCCCGGCCGGCCTGATGGCCGCCGAACAACTGGCACATGCCGGCCTGGCCGTGCACGTCTACGACCGCATGCCCAGCGCCGGCCGCAAGCTGCTGATGGCCGGCGTCGGCGGTCTCAATATCACCCACAACGAAGACTGGCCACAGTTTGTCCGGCGCCACGGCGACGCTGCCGACACCTTGCTGCCGATCCTGCAGCAGCTGCCGCCGGCCGCGTTGCGCGACTGGCTGCAGCAGCTGGGCATTGACACGTTTGTCGGCAGCTCCGGCCGGGTGTTTCCCGCCGAAATGAAAGCCGCCCCGTTGCTGCGTCGCTGGCTGCAGCGGCTGCGGGCCGGCGGGGTACAGTTTTTTATGCGTCACCGCTGGCTGGGACGAAATGACAACGGCCACTGGCTGTTTGAGTCCCGCGGCGCAACATTCAGCCGCCGCTACGATGTGGTGGTGCTGGCACTGGGCGGCGGCAGCTGGCCGCAACTGGGATCGGACGGCAGCTGGCAGGCGATTCTGCAACAGGCCGGCATTGCCATGACACCATTGCAGCCGGCCAACAGCGGTTTTTGCAGCCACTGGAGTGATTTCCTGCAACAGCGCCATGCCGGCGCGCCGCTGAAGAATGTCGTTTTATCCTTTACCAGCCACGATGGCCGCCACTGGCAACAGCACGGCGAATGTGTGATCAGCCACTACGGGCTGGAAGGCTCGGCAATCTATGCCCTGTCGGCACCACTGCGTGACACCATTGCTGCTAACGGTGAATTTGAGCTGCTGCTTGACCTGGCACCGCAGCGCAACGAACAGCAACTGCGCCAGGCGCTGCACGACAGCCGCAAGGGCGACAGCACCAGCAACCGGCTGCGCAAAAAGGCCGGCCTGTCTGCCGCTGCCATTGCCCTGCTGCAGGACAACTGGCCGGCACAACTGCCGCGCACTGCCGACAGCCTGGCCGCACGTATCAAGCGCCTGCCCATCCGGCTCAGCGGCAGCCAGCCACTGGCCGAGGCCATCAGCAGCGCCGGCGGCGTTGCCTTTGCCGCGCTGGACCAGCAACTGATGCTGAACGCCTGGCCTGGTGTATTCTGCGCCGGTGAAATGCTGGACTGGGAAGCACCCACCGGCGGCTACCTGCTCACCGCGTGCATGGCCAGCGGCAAGGTGGCCGGCATGGCAGCTGCCGCATGGCATCATGCGCCGGCCGCATCATCGTAATCACCCGCGCCATCACCACACCAAATCACCCGTCACACCGGCGCAGGCCGGTGTCCATAACAGCCAGGGCATATCCATCACTGGACACCGGCCTGCGCCGGTGTGACGAAAATGGGTGAGGTGCTGTATTCAAAACAGTGACGTGTGGTGTGCTAATCGAGGGGCCGCATTCAAAACATGGCGTGTGCTGTGGTAATGCAGGGGCCACATTCAAAACGACCGC
>DATCSZ010000210.1:0-4143 GCA_036568205.1 Pseudomonadales bacterium | reverse complement strand
TCATCCGGCGGGCGGCCGGTGTAGGTGCTGTGGTAGATCGGCTGGTTGCGATGGGTGATGCATTCGACGGTAAATACCGGGAAGCTTTCCACCTCATTGTAGTAGCCGGTGTGATCACCAAATGGCCCTTCGTCCGCCACTTCACCCGGCTCGATATAACCCTCCAGTACAAACTCGGCAGAAGCCGGCACTGTCAAATCATTGGTCAGGCATTGTACCAGCTCGGTCTTGCTGCCGCGCAGCAAACCGGCAAATGCATATTCAGACAAGGTATCGGGTACCGGTGTCACGGCACCCAGAATGGTGGCCGGGTCCGCCCCCAGCGCCACGGCAACAGGAAAACGCTCGCCGGGATGGGCTTTTTGCCATTCCTGGAAATCCAGCGCACCGCCACGGTGTGACAGCCAGCGCATGATCAGTTTGTTTTTGCCGATCAACTGCTGCCGATAGATGCCAAGATTCTGGCGTTCCTTGTTCGGGCCACGGCTGATCACCAGCGGCCATGTCACCAGCGGGCCGGCATCGCCGGGCCAGCAGGTCTGGATCGGCAGGCGGTAAAGATCAACCTCGTCACCGCGCAATACATTTTGCTGGCAGGGCGCTGAACGAACCATTTTCGGCCCCATGTTCAGCACCTGACGAAAAACCGGCAACTTGTCCCAGGCATCCTTCAGGCCTTTGGGTGGATCAGGCTGGCGCAAAAAAGCGAGAATCTCGCCAATCTCGCGCAGGCTGGCAATATTATCAGCGCCCATGCCATAGGCGACACGCTGCTCGGTGCCGAACAGGTTGCACAACACCGGCGTATCAAAACCCTTCGGGTTTTCGAACAATAAGGCCGGGCCGCCCTGGCGCAGGACACGATCGCTGATTTCTGTCATCTCCAGATACGGATCAACTTCAGCGCTGATGCGCTTTAGTTCACCGCGCTTTTCCAGAAAATCGATAAAATCCCGCAGATCGTTATAACGCATGGCCTTACTTGCGTTTCATCGAATCAAAGAAATCGGCATTGGTTTTGGTCGTACGCAGCTTGTCAATCAGGAATTCAATCGCTGCCGAGTCTTCCATCTCGTGCAACAACTTGCGCAGAATCCACATACGTTGCAGTTCATCTTCCGTGGTCAGCAGCTCTTCACGACGGGTACCTGAACGACGCACATTGATGGCTGGATAAACCCGCTTTTCTGCCACCTTGCGGTCCAGATGCAACTCCATATTGCCGGTACCCTTGAACTCTTCGTAAATCACCTCATCCATTTTTGAACCGGTGTCGATCAGTGCAGTAGCCAGAATGGTCAGGCTGCCACCACGTTCAATGTTACGTGCGGCACCAAAGAAACGCTTGGGGCGCTCCAGTGCATGGGCATCCACACCACCAGTCAATACCTTGCCGGAACTTGGCTGCACCGTATTGTAGGCACGCGCCAGACGGGTAATGGAGTCTAACAGAATAATAACATCACGCTTGTGCTCAACCAGGCGCTTGGCCTTTTCGATCACCATTTCTGCCACCTGGACATGGCGGGACGGCGGCTCATCAAAGGTGGAGGCGACCACCTCGGCGCGAACGGATCGCTGCATTTCAGTCACCTCTTCCGGGCGCTCGTCAATCAGCAGCACAATCACATAGCATTCCGGGTTATTGCGGATAATCGCCTGGGCCATATGCTGCAGCATGATGGTCTTGCCGGCCTTGGGAGGTGCAACAATCAGTCCACGCTGGCCCTTGCCGATTGGCGCTACAAGGTCAATGATCCGCCCGGTCAGGTCTTCTGTGCTGCCATTGCCGGCCTCCAGCAACAGACGCTGGTCAGGAAACAATGGCGTCAGGTTTTCAAACAACACCTTGTGGCGTGAGTTTTCCGGCTGGTCAAAATTGATTTCGTCTACCTTGAGCAGGGCGAAATAACGTTCCTGATCCTTGGGCGGCCGGATTTTTCCGGAAATGGTGTCACCGGTACGCAGGTTGAAACGGCGGATCTGGCTCGGCGACACATAAATATCGTCAGGGCCGGCCAGATAGGAAGAATCTTCCGAACGCAAAAAACCGAAGCCATCCTGCAGGATTTCCAGCACACCATTGCCGTAAATGTCCTCGCCACTTTTTGAATGGCACTTGAGGATGGCAAAAATAACATCCTGTTTGCGTGAACGAGCCATGTTGTCGAGGCCCATGTTTTCCGCAATGGTCAACAGTTCATTGATGGATTTTGTTTTCAGATCGGTCAGATTCATAGGGAGTACGGGGAATGATTAGGCTATGCAGTGCGCAGCGGCAATGGCACAGGTGATGATTGTGAGTTCAAGCTTAACGGGAAATGGGTTTGTTGTTATTCAGGCGGCTTGTGACTGCCCGGAACCGCCCTGCAGGGAAGCAGGACAATCAACCGGGCACAGTGTAGAACCATTTAAATGTTCGCGTCAACAAATTCTCTCAGCTGGGTTTTCGACAGGGCGCCGACTTTTTGCGCCTCGGCATTGCCATTTTTGAAGATGATCAGGGTAGGAATGCCGCGAATACCGAATTTGGCCGGTGTTTCGGTGTTGCTGTCAACATCCACTTTACAGACTTTTAATTTGTCACCGTATTCACTGGCCAGCTCGTCCAGCACCGGTGCGATCATCTTGCATGGTCCACACCACTCGGCCCAGAAATCAACCAGCACCGGCTGTTTGCTTTCCAGCACTTCGCTGGCAAAGGTGGCGTCACTGACATGCACAATATTGTCACTCATTATTCAAACTCCGCTGTTGAGACTGCCCGTCATCATAACACCGCAACGTGCTGCGGCAAACCTGTCTTGCAAGCCGGTTCTACCGCTGAAAACATTGATGGTACTATAGCCGCCCGGGTTCCCAAACGGCAATCAAGTGATGAGCAAAAAAAAACACAGTAGTCTGGACTGGCTGGTCGCCGCCCGCGGCTATGCCATGTTTGGTGTATTCGCCGGCCATGTCATCATGAGCTTCAGCTATGAACACGGTTACCATCAACTGAACGCCATTGGCCAATATTTTGATCCTACTGTTATCCCGTTTTTTGTTTTCCTGACCGGCGCGTTCTACAGCCGCAGCGGCAACGGCTTTGCCGATTATGCCCGGCTCAAGTTTGGCCAGCGCATATTGCCGGTTTATTTTTATCTGTTGCTGGTGATTCCGTTCTATTTCCTGCTGCCACTGCCCGAAAAAACCGCCTGGGATTCACTCCGGTTTGCGCCGATGTACCTGCTCGGCATTCCCTGGCTAAGCTGGCCATCATGGTTTCTGGTGGCCCTGTTCAGTGCCGAGCTGCTCTATTATTTCATTCAGCCACACGCTTCCAGTCGCTGGCGGGCACTGCTGTTTGCCCTGGTCTGTTACACACTGGGCTGGCTTTACAACCATTACAAGTTTGATTCACCGGCGGTGTTTATGCTGGGCATGATCTGGATGATCCATGCATGCATGCCATTTTGTGCGCTGTTTTTACTGGGCCAGATAGCCCGCCCCTATCTGCTCAGGATGGGACGCTGGCCCGCTCACCAGGTATTGCTCACTGGCATACTGGCTGCGGTGGTCTGCTGGCTGGGAGTGGAAAACAACAGCTTCCGTTCGCTGCCGGAAAACAGTGCCTTGAGCCGTTTTATCCCGGACGACATGATTTCCAATTTTTCCGGCCAGTATGGCCATTATCTATGGTTTGTTTTCAGCTCACTGGGCGGCGTAGTGGCCCTGACCTGCCTGTGCCGGCTGATCCCTGTCAACCGTTTTATGCGGGCCTGCGGTGATCACAGCCTGGTACTGCTGGGGCTGAACGGGATTTTCCAGAACGTGCTTAATTACCGCATTACCGGCCTGCTGGCCTCGCTGCATGACTCTGTCAGCTGGCTGCTGCTGTCTTCCGTGCTGCTCGCCGCAGTGTCGATGGCGCTCTGCCTGCCGGTCGCCATTGTGCTGGAGAAATACCTGCCGCAGCTGACCGGCCGGCCAATGCTGAAAGGGCCGTTATTGCCTGCCCTGTACCACAAACGAAGCCGCTAGCTGGCGTCAGGGCCAGACCAGCGGCTTGTCTGCCGAGCCCGGCGTCAGTGGCCGCAAAGGCCCGGAATCCGGTGAGTGATTATCGTGGCTGGCCATTGCCGGTGTGGCTGGGGCGCCACT
>DATCSZ010000209.1:0-6379 GCA_036568205.1 Pseudomonadales bacterium | reverse complement strand
GGTTCGATCCCCATCGTCCACCCCATTTTTTCTGTTATAAAACCCTTTCCTTGTGATTTCCTGCAGTGATGCGATTGGTGTGTTCCGTTGGCCAGTCGCTTTAAAAAAGCAGGTTTTGCATAACAAAACCTGCTTTTTTGCGAGCAAACAAAACTGTCAGGCTGCGGCTGCTTTTCTGTTCAGTTGCCTGTGCAGCAGGGCGTAATACATCACCGGAATCACCACCAGTGTCAGCAGTGTACTGACCAGCAGGCCGGATATCAGGCTGATTGCCAGGCCGTTGAAAATCGGATCGTCGAGAATAAAAAACGCGCCCATCATTGCTGCCAGCGCGGTGAGTATAATCGGCTTGGCACGCACCTGGGCTGCTTTGCTAACGGCATCTTCCAGGCTGCTGCCGGCAGCACGGGCATGGTTGACAAAATCCACCAGCAGGATGGAATTGCGAACGATAATGCCGGCCAGTGCAATCATGCCGATCATTGAAGTGGCGGTGAACTGGGCACCAAACAGCGCATGGCCGGGCAGGATGCCGATCAGCGTCAGCGGAATCGGCGCCATGATGATCAGCGGCACGCTGTAGCTGCGGAACTGGCCAACCACCAGCAGGTAGATCAATAACAGGCCAACCGAGTAGGCGGCGCCCATGTCGCGGAAGGTTTCATAGGTGATTTGCCATTCGCCATCCCATTTCAGGCTGAATTGCTGCGGGTATTCCGGCTGCCGGATAAAATATTCCTGTATGCCGTCGGGCAGCTTGTCGCGCAGGCCAAACATGCCGTATAGCGGGCTGTCCAGCTGGCCGGCCATGTCGGCGGTAACGTATACCACCGGCAGCAAATCCTTGTGGTGAATGGCCTTGTCCAGCGGCTGTTGCTGTGGCCGGACAATATTGTCCAGGGATACCAGGGTGCCATCACGCGAGCGGATCTTGATGCCTGACAGGTCGGCCACGCTGCGCTGGTTTTCACGTGCCAGGCGGATTTCTGCCGCCAGCGGTTGTTTGTCCTTGCCGGTATGCAGGTAGATCGCATCCATGCCACCCAGGGCGGCGGCGATGGCGCTGGCGGCTTCCTGCTGGCTGATGCCCAGCATTGCCGCCCGCTGGCGGTCGATGGCCAGCAACAGGCGCTGGTGGTCAGCTTCGACGCTGGTATCGGTATCGACAATGCCGTGTTCGGCAATAAAAACCTGTTCCAGTTGCCGTGCCAGTTGCTGCTGGCTGGCATAGTCAGGACCGTAGATCTCGGCGACAATCGGCGACATCACCGGCGGGCCGGGTGGCACCTCGACAATCTTGATATTGGCATTGAAGCGCCGGCCAATGGCCTGCAGCGGTTCGCGCAGTGACAGGGCAATGGCGTGGCTCTGACGATCGCGCTGATGCTTGTCAACCAGGTTGACCTGGATATCCCCCTGGTGTGGCAGGCTGCGCAGGTAATACTGGCGTACCAGGCCATTAAAGCCGATCGGGCTGGCCGTGCCGCTGTACAGCTGCAGGTTGTCTACCTCATCAACGCTGACCAGGTAGTCGGCCAGTGCTGTCAGAACATTGTCGGTCATCTCCAGCGGTGTGCCCTCCGGCATGTCGACCACCACCTGCAACTCGCTTTTGTTGTCAAACGGCAGCATCTTCAGCACCACATGGGTGGTGAAGACCGGCACAATCGCCAGTGCAATCGCCAGCAGCAGGCCGCCAGCCAGCAGGTAACGGTTTTTCCGCTGGCTGCCGAGAAACGGGCGGATCAGCCGGCCAAACAGGGCAATACCGTTATCGGCCGGGTGTTCATCATGGCCGCTTTTCAGCAGCCTGGCACACAGCCACGGGGTAAAGGTGAAGGCGATAAGCAGTGACAATACCATGCCCATGGAGGCGTTGATCGGAATCGGGCTCATATACGGTCCCATCAGGCCGGTGACAAAGGCCATGGGCAGCAGTGCGGCAATCACGGTGAAGGTGGCCAGAATGGTCGGCCCGCCCACTTCATCAACCGCCATGGCAATGCGTTCCACCAGGCCGAGCGAGGTATTGCCAAGATGGCGGTGCACGTTTTCGACCACCACAATGGCATCATCCACCAGGATGCCAATCGAGAAAATCAGTGCAAACAGCGACACCCGGTTCAGGGTAAAACCCCAGGCCCACGAGGCAAACAGGGTTGCCGCCAGGGTCAGCAGCACGGCAGCGCCGACCACAATGGCTTCGCGCCGGCCCAGTGATACCAGTACCAGCACAATCACTGACAGGGTGGCAAACACCAGTTTCTGGATCAGTTTGTTGGCCTTGTCGTTGGCGGTGGCACCATAGTTGCGGGTCACCTCAATATTGATGCCATCGGCAATATAGTTGCCGCGCAGGCCGTCAACATGGCTCAGCACACGGTCGGCGACATCTATGGCATTTTCGCCGGGTTTTTTGCTGACGGTGAGGGTGATTGCCGGCTGGTTGATGGCGGTATCGCGGTCACGCCAGCTCACATAATGCACCGGATCACTGGCGGCCAGGCGGATATCGGCTACATCCTGCAGGTAAACCGGGCGGCCCTGGTGCAGGCCTACCACCAGTTCACCCAGTTCGTCCGGGTGGGACAGGAAAGTGCCAGCCTGCACATCCAGGTAGCGGTTGTTATCCACCAGCGCGCCGGCCGGCAGGGCCTGGTGGCTGGCCATCAGGGCCTGGGCCAGTTCAGCAATGCTGAGGTTGTGGGCTGCCAGTCGCTGCGGGTCCAGGGTCAGTCGCACGACCTTGTCGTCACCGCCAATGGTGCTGATATTGCGGGTGCCGGGCAGGCGTTTCAGCTCACTTTCCAGGCCACTGGCCAGCTGTTTCAGCGCCATCGGGTCCCAGTCAGGCTGGTCGCTCCACAGGGTCAGCGCCAGGATGGGGACATCATCAATGCCTTTGGGCTTGACCATGACCGGGCCCACGCCAAGGCCCTGCGGGCGCCAGTCAGTATTGCTGTAAATGGCATTGTACAGGCGTAGCAGGGCGGTCTGGCGCGGCACGTTGACGGCAAACTGCACGGTCAGCACCGCCATGCCCTGTTGTGACACCGAGTAGATATGCTCGACCTGCTCGATTTCGGCCAGCACCTGTTCCAGCGGCAGCGTGACCAGGTTTTCCACATCGCTGGCCGAGGCAGCCGGGAACGGCACAAACACATTGGCCATGGTGACATCAATTTGCGGTTCTTCCTCGCGTGGTGTCACCAGCGCGGCAAAAATCCCCAGCAGCAGTGCGACACCAGCCAGCAGCGGGGTCAGCTGCGAACGCACGCTGCGATCGGCAAGCCGGCCGGAAATGCCGGGTTGCTTACTCATTGCGGTCACCCTTGTCAGCGTGTTGCTGTAACAGCGCTTCCAGCGGGTTCAGCACCAGCAGTTCGCCGGCTTGCAGACCTGCAGTAACCGCCACCTGGTCACCATAACGCTGGCCAAGGCGAACATTGCGCAGCTCGATGGCACCGTTATTGCTGATGAAGACATTGCTGATCTGGGCCCGTTGCAACACGGCAGATTGTGGAATCAGCAGGCGCATTGTGCTGCCGGTGGCCAGGCTGACCTTGACCCACTGGCCGGGCAGCAAGCCATGATCGCCGGCCGGCAGCTGCAGGCGCAGTGTCACAGCACCGGTATGCGGGTTGGCAACCGGGTAGACCTGCAACGATAGCGGGCTGATTTCCAGCGTATCGCTGATGACCTTTATCTGCGGTTGTGCAGGCAGCCTGCTGGCCAAGTGCTGCGGAATATCAACCACGACCCGCAGCTGCTGCGGGTCAAAACCGCTCATTAACGGCACGCCGGGTGCCACGGCTTCGCCGAGCTCGACATGCCGTTCGCTGACCCTGCCGCTGAATGGCGCCTTGACCACGGTATAGGACAGTTGCTGGCGCGCCCTGCGCAGTGCGCCTTCCGCGCTGGTGACCTGCGCCTCGCGGCTTTCCACCTTGCCTTTGGCACGGTCGAGGTCGGCGCGTGGCAGAACCCCCTGGTTAAACAGAGACTGGATGCGCTGGTATTCCAGTTGCTCCACTTTCAGGCCGGCACGGGCCTCAGCCACGGCAGCCTGGGCCTGTTGCAGGTCACCCTGCTGGTCTTCGCTGACCAGGCGGATAATGGTGGCTCCGGCAGCTACATCGTCGCCGATATCAAACAGGATATCGGCTACCCGTCCGGAGGTCTGGCCGGAAACGGTGGCGCTGTGTATGGCCTCAACCAGGCCGTCAAACTGGCGGCTGTCGGTGACTGGCTGTTGCGCCAGTTCGGTGGTAAGCAGGTCGGCCCGGCACAGGGCGGAGAAAAAGATGAGCACTGGCAGCAGTGACAACAAACGCATGGCGGCATCCTTGTTTGGGTGTATGTGAATCATTGTCAACATTCTGCCGCAAATGTATAGCAGCTGGCCCTGCGCTGAATCAAAAAAAGCAGCCCGGGCCGGGTGCGGACATTGCAAAAATTTCATATTTTCGGTGAGCCAGTTCCTTGTTATTTGTGAGCAGCAGTCAATAATTCATCGGTTACCAATAATAAAAACGCAAGGAGCAGGGCATGGACAATCGGGTGAGCACCGCTGTATTGACCGGTATATTGGCGCTGGCGGTGTTGCCGGCAAGCGCCGGGGCAGCGTCTCTGAAGGATATCCGGGTGAATGGTTTTGCCACGGTGGCTGGTGTGGCCAGCAACAGCGAAGGTGAGCGCATCAATTACCTGGGAGCGGACAAATCCCTGTCGTTCGACAGTGATTCCAAAATGGGCATACAGCTGACCATGCCGGCTACCGAGGCACTGGATTTTACCGTGCAGCTGGTGGCCAAGGGCAGCGAGAATTATGCCGTGGAAGCCGAGTGGGCATTTGGTGCCTTTGCCGTGAATGACTGGTTGACGGTGCGGGCCGGGCGTTTGCGTATCCCGTTTTTCCGTATTTCCAATTCGCTGCTGGTTGGCTACAGCTATCCTTGGGTGCGACCGCCTATGGATACCTATGGCCAGTTTGCCTTCAGCCGTTTTACCGGTGTTGATGCCTTGCTGAGTGTGCCGCTGGGTTCATCCACGCTGGTTTTTCACCCCCATTACGGCACCTCGGCATCGGATTTCGAGATGATGGGCATGGCCGGCGAATTCAGTGTCAAGCAGCTGCTGGGCATGAATATCACCTGGAATTATGACTGGATCAGCCTGCGTCTTGGCCATACCGAAGGCGATTACGATGTGTACGGCTTTACGGCGCTGGAGCCGCTGGCGGACATCATGTACCAGTTCAGTGGCAAGCGGCGGGTGGCGGACCAGTTTGCCATCCGTGAGCGGCATGGCCAGTTCACCGGTTTTGGGGTGGATATTGATTACCAGGGCTTCAAGTTTCTTGGTGAGTACAATGTGCGCAAAACCGATGGCCTGATGACCGATACCAGCAGCTGGTATGTGACATTCGCCTACCAGTTCGGCAAGTTCCTGCCGCATATCAGCTGGTCACAATTCCGCACCGACGAGAATTACGATCGCGCCATGGCAGCCGTGCCACTGATTGACCTGGGTGATCCGGATTTGACGGCCGATGTGCAGGGCGCATTCAACCAGATTATTGCCTTTAACCGGGTCAACCAGCAGTCACTGACGGCTGGCCTGCGTTATGACTTTATGCCGAAAACAGCGCTGAAACTGGAGTACCAGCGCATCATGCCGCAGCGTGGCTCCAGCCTGTTGTCACCACCATTTGAAGGCTCGGCCGTGGTATACCAGGGCAGTGCGGTGGATGCCGTTGAGCTGTATACCGTGGCGCTGGATTTTGTGTTCTGAGGCGGCTGGCCGTCAGCGGCGGATCACACCGACGCTGATGCCTTCGATGGCAAAGTCCTGCTCGCGCAGGTCCACGTCAATCGGCTCGTAGTCGTCGTTTTCGGCAATCAGCTGCAGGCGGTATTTCTGCCGGCCACGCTGCAAGCGTTTGACGGTCACTTCGTTATCAATACGGGCTACCACAATGTCACCGTTACGGGCATCCGGTGTGCTGTGCACGGCCAGCAGGTCGCCATCCATAATGCCGATGTTCTGCATGCTCTGGCCATGCACACGCAGCAGGTAATCCGCCGGCGGGTGGAAAAAATCAGCCGGTATGGTGCAGTAGTCGTCAATGTTTTCTACCGCCATGATCGGGTTGCCGGCGGCCACCCGGCCCACAATCGGCAACCCGGCCGGCTCGTCATCAATCACCCGGATGCCACGTGACGTGCCAGGCAGCATTTCAATGGCGCCCTTGCGCGCCAGTGCCTTGAGGTGCTCCTCGGCAGCATTGGCTGAACGGAATCCCAGCTCGTTGGCAATATCAATGCGGGTAGGGGGCATGCCGGTTTCCTGGATATGACGCTTGATCAGGTCGAGGATT
>DATCSZ010000208.1:0-3781 GCA_036568205.1 Pseudomonadales bacterium | reverse complement strand
GCAAGGCGGTGTCGGCACTGGAAAATGCCGGCATTGCTGTCAAGGCCAGTGACACAGCTGATACCAGTATTCTGCTCCGGCTGGTGGACAAAAACCAGCAGCTGGCAGCCATGGATGTGGTTCACCAGGCGCTGGGTGACGGTTATGTGGTGGCGTTGAACCTGGCTGATACCACGCCAGCCTGGCTGATGGCATTTGGTGCCCAGCCGATGAAGCTGGGACTTGACCTGTCTGGCGGTGTGCATTTTCTGCTGGAGGTGGATACCGAGTTTGCTGTGAATCAGCGACTGGATGCCTACAAAAGTGAAATTCGCCGTTTGCTGCGCGAAGAGCGCATCCGTGGCCTGGTGGATGACAAACCATTGCTGATTACCGGCAGTTTCAAGGACAGTGCCTCGCGTGATGCGGCTGTCAGCCTGATCAACAAGGAGATTCCGCTGTTGTCAGTGGAATCTCTGGACAGTAACGGTGAATTCCTTGCCAACTGGTCGCTGGGCGATGTGCAGCGCCGTGAGATTGCCAATGACACAGTCGCCAAGAACCTGACAGCGCTGCGTAACCGTGTCAACGAGCTGGGTGTGTCGGAACCGCTGGTACAGCGCCAGGGTGCCAATCGTATTGTGGTGGAACTGCCCGGTATCCAGGATTCGGCGATGGCCAAACGCATCATCGGCAAGATTGCCAGCCTGGAGTTCCGCCTGGAAGCCGGCAGTGATACGCCCAGTGAAACCTTTCCGTTCCGTGAAGGCGGACGGCGTGGACAGGCAACGCTGGAACGCACCATCGTGATTACCGGTGAGCAGGTTTCAACAGCCAGCTCCAGCTTTGATGAAAATGGCCGCCCTCAAGTTAATATTACGCTTGATGGCCAGGGTGGCCGGCAAATGCACCAGGCAACCAAAAACAATATCGGTCGTAACCTCGGCGTGCTGTTTATTGAACGCAAGCAGCGTACCCGCACGGTTGTTGAAAATGGTGAACGCAAGCAGCTGCGTGAGCCGTATTTTGACAAGCAGGTGATCAGCCTGGCAACTATCCAGTCGGCACTGGGCGTGCAGTTTCGTATCACCGGCCTGAATACACCGGAAGAAGCCCGCGAACTGGCACTGCTGTTGCGTGCCGGTGCATTAACGGCGCCTATCGATTTTGTCGAGGAGCGGACCATCGGCCCATCCCTGGGTGAAGAGAATATCCGTCTTGGCAGCAATGCCATCCTCTACGGCATGTTGCTGGTGGTGGCGTTTATGCTGTTCTACTACAAGGTGTTTGGTCTGGTGGCCAATCTTGCCCTGCTGATGAATGTGGTGTTGATTGTCGCTGTCATGTCATTGTTTTCTGCGACATTGACCTTGCCGGGCATTGCCGGCATTGTGTTGACTATCGGCATGGCGGTGGATGCCAATGTGCTGATCTTCGCCCGTATCCGTGAGGAGCTGAAAGCCGGCCTGTCGCCGCAGCAGGCAATCCATGCCGGTTATGACCGGGCGTTTGTCAGTATCCTGGATGCCAATATCACCACCTTCCTGGTCGCGGTTATCCTGTTTGCGATTGGCACTGGTACCGTCAAGGGATTTGCCGTGACACTGATGATTGGCATTGTGACGTCCATGTTCACTGCGATCATGGGGACTCGCGCGCTGGTCAACCTGATTTATGGCAACCGAAACATCAAACAACTGGCGATTTGACATGATGATTGAAAAAACACTGGATTTTATGCGTTTTCGCCATGTGGCCATGGTGCTGTCGGGATTGTTGTTGCTGGTGTCGGTTGCATCACTGGCAACACGCGGCTTGAATTTTGGCCTGGATTTTACTGGCGGTACGCTGGTGGAGGTAAGCTATGAACAGCCGGCTGACCTGAATGTGATTCGCCAGGCACTGGTGGATTTCGGTTTTGACAATGCGGTGGTGCAGCATTTCGGTGCCGAAACGGAAGTGATGATCCGTTTGCAGCGCGGTAGTTCTGACAAGCTGACCGAGGAAATTCTTGCTGTCCTGCGACAGCATGACAGTTCGGTTCAGGTGCAGCGCATTGAGTTTGTCGGCCCGCAGGTGGGTGATGAGCTGAAGGAACAGGGTGGCCTGGCTTTGTTGCTGGCGCTGGCAATGGTCATGGTGTATGTCGCTGTGCGTTTCCAGTACAAGTTTTCTGTCGCATCGGTAGCGGCATTGGTTCATGATGTGCTGATAGTGCTTGGCCTGTTCTCGTTGTTCCAGTGGGATTTTGATTTGACCGTGCTGGCAGCCTTGCTGGCGGTGATTGGTTATTCACTGAACGACACGATCGTGGTGGCAGATCGTATCCGTGAAAATTTTCGTCTGCTGCGCAAGGGCAATGCGGTTGATATTATCAACGAATCGCTGACCCAGGTGCTTAGCCGCACCGTGGTGACCTCGCTGACCACGCTGATTGTGCTGCTGGTACTGTTTTTTGCCGGCGGTGACATGATTCGTGGTTTTTCGCTGGCGCTGACGATCGGTGTGCTGATCGGTACCTACTCATCCATTTATGTCGCATCCAGTATTCTGGTGTTGATGGGGGTCAGCAAGGACGATCTGATTGTGGTTGAAAAAGACCAGCAAGAATTTGATAGCCCATAAGGACTCTGACATGAGCAATGACAAGATTCGCCGGCTGCTGACCGAGCTGCATGAAGCCATGCAGGATGTAAAACTGGATGATGAAACACGCGATCTGGCCCAGGCGCTGGACCAGGATATCCAGCGCCTGCTGGAACAATCCGGCGAGCCGGATTTGATGGATCAGGTGACAGAGCAGGCACGTGAAATGGATGCACGGTTTGCCGCTGAGCATCCGCTGGCCGAGCGTCTGCTGCGCGAAATTGTCGATGCCCTGGGGCGTATGGGTATCTGACACTATCCCGGTCATCATGCGTTAAAGCAGGGGGCGTTTTTTGCTCCCCGGCAACGGCCCCCGTGTTGCCCTGTTTCCTGCATCCGTATGTTTGTCTGGCATTGCCGGGTATGCCCGGGTTTATTAACGGCGGCCGCCTTTCGGGCGGCTGTTGCGTTTTTTCACCTTGCTGCTGCCGTTATCCCTCGGCGGCAGGCCGGTATGCTGGGTAAGGAAGCGCTGGTGACGGCCGCCGGCCACGTTGCGCGGCTGGTCACGCGGAATCAGGTGCTGTTTGCTATTGCCAATCAGGTCGGCACGTCCCATGTTGATCAGTGCCTCGCGCAGCAGTGGCCAGTTATCCGGATCGTGATAACGCAAAAAGGCCTTGTGCAGGCGTCGTTGTTTCAGCCCTTTCGGAATGACCACGTTTTCCCTGCCGATTTTTTTCAGCGGGTTGAGACCGGTGTGGTACATCGTTGTGGCGTTGGCCATCGGTGACGGATAAAACGTCTGTACCTGGTCGGCACGAAAGCCGTTTTTTTTCAGCCAGATGGCCAGGTTCATCATGTCTTCATCGCGGGTGCCGGGGTGGGCAGCGATGAAGTACGGAATCAGGTACTGCTCCTTGCCGGCTTCCTTGCTGTATTTCTCGAACATTTTTTTGAACGTGTCGTAGCTTCCCATGCCGGGCTTCATCATCTTCGACAGCGGTTCTTCCTCGGTATGCTCCGGTGCGATTTTCAGGTAACCGCCCACATGGTGGGTAACCAGTTCCCTGACGTATTCCGGGGTGCGAACGGCGATGTCATAACGCAGGCCGGAGGCAATCAATACCTTTTTGACACCAGGCAGTTCACGCGCCTCACGGTACAAATCCACCAGCGGCATCTGGTCGGTATTGAGGTTTTTGCAGATATTGGG
>DATCSZ010000207.1:0-10344 GCA_036568205.1 Pseudomonadales bacterium | reverse complement strand
GCTCCACCGAAACCACTTTTTATGTGCTGGCGGTGTATTTCGGCAGTGTCGGCCTTCGCCATGGCCGCCATGCGCTGGCCTGCGGCCTGCTGGCTGATGTTGCCGGTATCAGCGCCGCCATTGTCCTCAGTTACTGGTTTTTCTGATGTAGCACTGGCTCTTCACCTTGCCGGCAGTCTGTGGCATAGTCTGGCAGGTTTGGTTTTCATTCACGTTTTTTTACAGGTTCATTGTTATGTGGATACGTCTTGTGATTGCCGCCGTGGTGGCGGTTGTTGTCAGTGGTTTTTTCAGCGGCTACCAGAATGAGGTGATTTACCGGCTTGACCTGCTCACCATGGCGGCTTTTTTGCTGGCAACCGTGATTACCGTACTGCTTGGTGATGCCGGCCAGCGTGTTGCAAGTCCTTCACAGCCAGTTGCCGGGCGCACTGCAGCCAGGGCAGAAAAATCGCGCGCACCGGCCAAAGCGGCCAGCGACAGCCGGCGCGAGGAAGGCACGGTGAAATGGTTTAATGTCAGCAAGGGTTTTGGCTTTATCACCCGCGACAATGGGGATGATATTTTTGTCCACTACCGCGCCATTCGCGGCCAGGGCCGCCGCCGGCTGTTTGATGGCCAGGTGGTCACCTTTTGCATTATCGACAGTGACAAGGGCCTGCAGGCCGACGACGTGGAGATCATTGAGTAAGCCAGGCACTGCACCACTGCAACCGGTTGTAGCGCCGGCTGCAGTGGCCATTCAATAATGCGGTGGCCTTTCGTTTTCCAGCAGGCGTGATGCCCCGTCCCCGTCAAGATCACCCAGCACGTTTTTCAATTCCTCCAGCAGGGTGCGCATCTGCCCTTTCAGCGACAGGATATCCTGCTGCTGTTCACTGACAATATCGTTCAGTGACTGCACCGTATCCTCCTGGAAGGCCAGCTTGCTCTGCAGTTCGATAATCTGTTTTTGCACGGTATTACTGTCGTCAAATTGCGCCACCATCAGCGTGTTACCCGGTTAATCAGCTGTTGTTGAAAAAATCCCTGCAGGATCTGCTGCACCTGGCCCACCAGACGCTGGCGCGCCTCACGACTGGCCCAGCCCACATGCGGCGTCACTAACAGGTTCGGACAGGCTTGCAGCAGCACATGACCGGCCGATGGCGGTTCCACCGTCAGCACATCGCTGGCTGCTGCGGCTATCACGCCGTGCTGCAGCGCCTGCAGCAGGGCCGTCTCGTGCACAATACCACCACGGGCCATGTTCAGCAAAATGGCATGCGGACGCATCTGCGCCAGTGCATCGGCATCAATCAGGTGGCGGGTATAATCCGACAGCGGACAGTGGATCGACAACACATCGACTGCCGCCAGCAACTGTGCTAACGGCGTGCGGTCCGCGTCGCTGCGACCCGGCACGGCACTTTCGGCCACCAGCACCTGCATGCCAAAGGCACGCGCCACCTCGGCCACCCGCCGGCCAATCGCACCATAACCGATAATGCCCAGCGTCTTGCCGGCAATCTCGCTGATCGGGTAATCCAGCAGCGTAAACAGCGGGCTGCGACTCCAGTCACCGGCCTGTACCGCACGGTCGTATTCACGCAGCCGCGAACTAAGCGCCAGCAGGCAGGCAAACGTATGCTGCACAACCGATTCGGTGGAATAGGCAACAATATTGCACACCGGGATGCCCAGCGCTTCGGCGGCTGGCAGATCGACATTGTTGGTACCGGTTGCCAGCACAATCACCAGCTTCAGTTGCGGGTTGGCCTGCAGCAAGGCCGCATCCAGCACCACCTTGTTGCTCAGCACGATATCCATGCCGGCGATGCGCTCGGCAGTTTGCTCTGGCGTAGTGTAATCATGGCAATGCCATTGCAGCGGCAGCTGCCACAGCGCCGACAGGTCGAGATCGGCCGGCGCCAGGCTCTGGTAATCAAGAATACAGGCTTTCATCATCATACTCCCTGCAGCACAAACCACAGCAAAAGTGGCAAGCTGGCAAACGACAGCAAGGTTGACAGCACCACAATACCGGCCACTTCTCCAGGCTGGCGATCATAGCTCAGGGCCAGCAGGTAATTGAACACTGCTGACGGCATACTGGACTGGATTATCACCACCCCGGCCAGCACACCGTCCAGCTCAAACAGCCAGCACAACAGCAGGCCAACGGCAAAGCCGGCCAGCAGGCGCCACAACGCCAGCACCGTGCTGCGGACAAATGCATGGGCGCGGATGCTTTGCAGCGATGCGCCCAGCGAGAACAGCATTAACGGAATGGCTATGCCGCCGAGCAGTTCGATGGTATTGAACAGGGCCGGCGGCAGCTGCCAGCCGGTCACTACCAGCAGCATCGACAGCAAGGCGGCATAAAATACCGGTGACGTGAGCAAGGCATGCAGGGCATTGCGGCTGCCGGCCAGTGCCACACCAATGGAAAAATGGAAAATCGAGGTGGTCATAAACAGCACCAGCGCCAGCGCCATCGCCTGCTCACCAAATGCAAACAGGCAGATCGGCACCCCCATATTGCCGGTATTGGCAAAACTGAGCGGCCCGAGATAGGTACGCAGGGAAAGCCCGCGCCAGCGCAACAACAGCAGGTTGCCGGCAAACAACAGCGCCAGGCCGGTGATGGTAATCAGGCCCATTTGCAGCACATCGTCTGCCGGCAGGCGGGTTTTGTGGATCGAGGCAACAATCAGGCAGGGCGCACCGACATCCATGACAATACGCGAAATAAAGCGGCCGTCATAACGCAGGCGCAGGAACGACCAGCCATAACCCAGTGCGGCAATCAAAAAAATCGGCGCAATGATGCTGAATATTTGCGCGTACATGGCAGGCGTCAGAAGTTGCCGCTGCGGCGCAGGATATACTGTCCGTTCTGTGGCTGCGCCAGCATGCGCAGTGTCTGTTCAATGGCCGGATCAGCACCGGCCTGCGGCTGCAGCTGCAGATCGCTGCGGTAACTGCGTTCAGCCAGGTTGGCCGCTGCCATGCCGGCAATCGTGATAACACCATCGATATCACTGACCGTCGCCTGTATTTCACCATCCACCAGCTTCAAGCGTGCGGCATAATCCCCCAGCGGCACCGGGTGGGAAAAACGGAACAACAAATCGCGCACCACAATATTACCGTCCAGTGCGCTGATGGTCTTGCCGGCGATGGCCGCCTGCTGCAGCTGCAGCTCGACAAAGCCCTGCAACTGGAACGGCATCGGGTACAGTGCAGCCAGGCGTTCGATATCGACAGCCAGCTCAACATCCTGCACCTGCAGTTTGCCGCCAATGCCCAGTTGCAGCTGGCCACGCAGTTTCTGCTCGCCATTGATGGCATCGACATCCACCAGCAACCGCCCCGCGAGCAGTGCCCACGGCCTGATATGCCAGCGGGTGCGGCCCAGATCCAGGGTATTGTTACCGGCCGTGACCAGCAGGTTTTGTGCCTCACCCTGCCAGACAGTGCCACTGGCCTGGTAAGGAATCACCACGGCACTGTGGCGCGCCAGCAAGGACAGCGCCGTGGCAGCGGGAAAACGGGCCAGCACAAACGCCAGCAACAGCAGCAAGGCAGCAACGGCATAAACAATGGTGGTCTTGCGCGACATGATCCTACCTTGTGATTTTCAGACGGGCGTTGACCAGTCCCGGTGAATTGGCGGAATTGATGGCGATGCTGTCGATGACAATGCCGTATTCCAGTTCCAGCCGTGAAATGCAGTCGAGCAGCTTGTCAAACTCGACCCGCTCAAACCACAGCTGGGCATCGTTGTTACCTGATGGCGCAAAGCGGCTGATGCGGATACTGGCACGGCCGGCCGCCATCTCGGCCAGCTGGGCCATGGATTTTCCGGCGTGAACATTGTTGCCACTGCCGGAGCCCTTCAGTGCCTGGATACGGACTACCGTATCCTTCATCCAGCTGACGGTGGCCTGGGCTGCCTGCACACGCTGCAGCTGGCTATCACGGTAATCAGCAATGCCGCGCCAGCCCAGCACATACAGCAGATACACCAGCACCACGGCAGCACCGATCATCAGCATCAGCTGGTCCCGTTTCGGCAAACTGTTAAACCATTCTTTGATCGCCATCATGCGCTTATCCTCAGCCTGGCGCGCAGCTGCTCACCCTGGGCATTGCTGTTCTGGATTTCCACCGTCAGCGCTTTGGCCTTCAGGCCATCAATGATTTTTTGCAGCTGGTCATAATCTTTCACCAGCAAATCCAGGCGGATTTCCTGCGGATTCTGTTCGTAGTTCAGTGCATTCAGTTCCTGCACCTTGTGTTCGGCCAGCACCTCACCGATGGTGTTGATGCGGCCGATAAAACTGCCGCCGCCGCCACCGGTTTGCTGCAGGCTTTGCAACAGCCGCTCCAGCTGCAGGCGGTGATTGACAATCTGGCCCTGTGGCACCACCTGGCGGAACAGGCTGTCCATCTGCTGTTTCAGCGCGGCATGCTGTGCCGCCAGCTCGCGCCCCTGCAAGCCGGTCAGGCTGGCCTGCAATACCAGCGCCAGTAACAGGGCTGCAGCCGGCCAGCGCCACGGCCGGATTTTTGCCAGCCACTCGCTGTTACGGGCAAAACGGCCCTGCAGGAAATTCCATTGTGCGCCTTCACGGTCAAACTGCTGTTGCCACAGCAGCGGCAGATCAAGCACCTCTGTCTGCAGCAGGTGCTGCAAGGCTTGCGGAACCCGGCTGGCGGCCAGCTGCAATGCCTGCTCATCCATCGCGGCCAGCCTGATCAGCGCCGGTAACTCGGCATAGGCGCCGGTCAAGAGCTCCATGCCCAGCGCCAGGTGCGCGCTTTCATACGCTACCGGCAATGCATCCGGCCGGCAAACCAGGTAACTGTCGTCGATATAAAACAGTTGCCAGCCGGCTTCGGCTGCTGGCAGCAGGCAACTTTCAGCAATACAGTAATCCGGCTGGATACCGGCGCTGTGCAGCGGCGCCAGCCGGGCCTGCAGCTGCAGCTGGTCAACGGCAGCCACGTCGACATGGGTTGCCGCCAGCTTGCCGTGGACAAAATGAATGTCGTCCGCTTCACTCAGCAGCTCATCTTCCAGCAAAAATGGAATGGCCTTGCGGATATGACGCCGCTCTTTTTCGCTGAACGGAATGCTGCACAAGGCAACATCCAGCGCCGGCAGCAGCAGTATCCAGTGGCGCACGGCTGCCTGGTGCTGCTGATAAAACGCCGCCAGTTCGTCAAGGGCGCCCTGGTGCAAGGTGCTGTGTACCGCCTGGCCCGAGGTTTCGAACCACTGGTACTGCTCTGCATGGCGCCGGATAAAAACGTTCATAAAAGCCCTGTTGTGATGGCCTGTTACAGGCCGCCGGTACTTCTGGCAAGAATTTGTATACTACCATTTTGCCGTGAAATTACACTGCCCATTGTCTGCGTCAGCCCGCCCAGCTCCACAGTGGATTGCAGCAGGAAAAAATCGCTGTACAGACCGATATCGGCATTCGGCCAGAAGGCCAGGTCGCTGCCCAGATCATTGGCCACTGCTGTCAGGCTGGTATAACCGGGCGTGACCTCTGTTTCGCCCGGCAGCACCGGCAGGCTTTGGCCAGGCGCCTGTGCATCGTCATCCTGCGGGCCGTTAATCACCTCCAGCAAGGTCGTTAACTGCTCCTCACTGAGTGGTGGCGGCGCCTGGTAACTGCTTTTGTTGTCAATCGCCTGCAGCGATGCCAGCTGGCCCTGGCTGACAAAAATACTGCGCAGCAAAGCCGGTGATGCGGTGTTGATATTGATTGACGACTTGCCCGACTGCGGCCATACCGTCACCAGCGGCCGCAGGCGCAGATAGGCTTCCAGCGGCAGGTTGCAGATCAGCCGCAGCTCACTGACACTGGCAAACGGCCCATTGGCCACGCGCTGTGGCGGCCGGTCATCCAGCCGGTAATAGCTGTCATCTTCACCACAGTCAAAACCGCGTGACTGGTTGTCGGCATCCAGCCAGTCCACCACGGCCTCGGTAATCGACTTTGCCTGCATTTCGTCCAGCTGGAAATCCTCATCACTGATGGCCTGCAACAGGCGCATAAAAATGCCCTGGCTGATGGTATACGGCACCGCCGGCGGATACTGGCCATCGGCCAGTGGCGGCGGCTGCAGGTTGTTGAGATTAAAACGCCCTTGCAGGTCGAACAGCTGGCCGGTATAGGCACCGTCTTCCAGGCTGAATACCAGGCCATCCTGCGCCCACAGTTCACCGCGATGGTCAACACTGGCATTGTCATCGCTGTCATTCTGCAAGTCCTGCATCAGCGCCTTGCCGGCAAACGCTTCGGTGGCCAGCAGGTACTGGTAGCCCTGCTGCATCAGCATCTGGTTGCTGACCCGGCGAATGCTGAACTGGTAGTCAAAGGCCATGCTGGAGGCAAACACCACCACCAGGCTTAACACCAGCATCGCCACCACCAGCGCTGCGCCCTGCTGCCCTGCCCTGTTCATGGCCCGTCCGCCCCGGCCAGCTCGAACAGCCGGCGAATTTCACCCCACGGCTCCAGTGTCAGGGTGATTTCGACAGCCAGCGGCAGCACAGTAACAGCCTCTGGCTGCTCGCCGGTATTGCTGGCCGGCGGCCAGCGCTCCAGCCACTGGTCATTGTCACTGCGCGGCAGGTTGATAAACACATTGCTGCCCAGCTGGTCCAGCTGGCTGATGTCGGGCCGCTGCATCACCCGCACACGAAAGGCAGTCACCTTGTCCAGCAGGACAATTTCAGCCGTGTCGCTGTCTTCATAACGATCCATCATCTGCCAGCTGTAACGGATCAGTTTTTCACCGTCATAATGGTAGGCAACCCGCTGCAGCTGGCTGCGTACAAAGCGTTCCGCGGCCGGGTTGGTCCAGCCGGCACGGCTGAAGACCAGCTGCGGCATGGCCATTTCGTCCAGCACAAAGGCATGCTCACTGCGATAGCCGGATGGCGCCCGCACGGCACGACCGATCACCTGGCGAAAATCCCGCGCCAGCACATCAAAGGCACGGTTCAGCCGGCGCAGTTCATCGGTCTGGCGTTCCACACCGGCCTTGGCACTGATGGCGGCATCCAGCCCGCCATAGGCCATCACCGCCGCTACCGCCGTAATGGCCACGGCAATCAGCACTTCCAGCAGCGTGAATCCGGCCTGCCTGGTCATGGCGCCTGCTCCTGTTGCTGCTCACCGGTGCCGTCGCCGCTGGGCGGACGCTCCGGCTGCGGGCGGGTCACCGGCTGCTGGTCAGGGCGACGGACTATGCCGACCAGCACCGCCAGTGGTGCGGCATCGTCTTTCGGGGCTTGCCGCCAGACGGAAACCTCAATGGCAAAAATATCGGCAAATTCGGCCTGCTCAAACGCCTTGATCCGGCTTTTCCAGTGCCAGTCATGGCCGGCCAGTTCCTGCTGGCCGGCGCTGCCGTCTTTCGGCAGGCCGCCGCTGATACGGGTTTGCAGGCGCATCTCGGTCAGCACGTTGTCAGCCACCCATTGCGCCTGCATCTTGTCACGCATGTAGCCAACACCATCGACCTGGCCCATCATCACCACCAGCAATGCCGGCAGCGCCAGCGCAATTACGGCGATGGCCACCATGACTTCAATCAGGGTAAAACCGTCAGTCCTGCTGTTCATTCGGCAATACCAGTTGCAGTTGCCCCAGCAAATTGCCGGTGATGGTATAACGTGCATCACTGAGCGTATCCTGCAGGGTCAGGCTGAAGGCCGGCATTTCGCCACTGGACAGGAAATACACATCCGGCTGCAGGGTTTTTTCCTTGTCACCGGTTGCTTGTTTTTCGCCGCCGGCCAGCAGGTCTTTTTTCTGTTCACCGCCAACAATCAGCGGCTGGCCATCCACCTCAACCAGCAGCTCAAGCTGTTCCGGCAAGGGCTGCGCCTCAATCACATCGGCAGGCAGCTCACGCCACTGCCGGGCAGCGGCATCGTAAACCAGCCACTGGTAACGATAAACCTGCTCGCCGGCCATGCCATCGACATCAAAACGCACACCGATTTGTGACTGGGTGACAATCGCTTCTTCCAGCGCCAAAGCCATGGCGTTATACAGGTAGCGTGCCGATGCGTGTACCTGCTGGGCGCGACTGCCACTGCCCACCGAGACGGTGGCCACTGCCACCACCACGCCAATCAGGAACACCACTGCCATCAGTTCCAGCAGCGTGAATCCGCGTTGCTGGCTGGCCCGTCGCATGCAGATCATGGCAACAAAAAAAGCCGCTGGTCGCGGCTTGCTTACTCGCTTGCCCAGTTGCCGATATCGGCATCCTGGCCGTCACCACCAACATTGCCATCACGGCCAAGGGTGTAAATATCAAACTCGCCGTGTTCGCCGGGGCTGAGATAAAAATAGTCATTGCCCCACGGATCTTTCGGCAGGCGATCCAGGTAACCTTCGGCCTTGAAGTTTTTCGGCAGTGGCGGAATGCCGGTTTTGCTGACCAGCGCCTGCAGGCCCTGTTCGGTGGTCGGGTAATTGAAGTTGTCCAGCTTGTACAGTTTCAGTGCCGTCTCGATCGACTTGATATCGGATTTGGCCTGCTGTACCAGTGCCCGATCGACATTGCCCATAATCTGCGGCGCCACCAGGCTGGCGAGAATGCCCAGAATCACCAGCACCACCATGATTTCGATCAGGCTGAAGCCTGCCTGCCTTGCCCGCATTGTCATTACTGCATCAGTTGTCATCATTTTTCTCCGCTTAAATCAGTGTATTCATCTGGAAAATCGGCATCAGCACCGCCAGTACAATCAGCAGCACCATGCCGCCCATAAACACAATCAGTGCCGGCTCCATAATGCTCATTAACGCGCCCAGATTCATCTCCAGTTCGCGTTCCTGGTTTTTGGCCACCCGCTCCAGCATGGTTTCCAGTTCACCACTGGCCTCGCCGCTGGCCACCATATGCACCAGCATCGGCGGAAACTCGCCGGCCTGCTCCAGCGCCTTGCTGAAACTGCTGCCTTCCTGCACCGCGCCGGCCACCTCCTGGCAGACATCCTGCATCACCCGGTTGTTCAATACCGCGGCGGCAATGCGGATGGCTTCCAGCAGCGGCACGCCGCTGGCAATCAGGATGCTGAGGGTGCTGGAAAAACGGGCGCTGTCGACGGTACGGAAGGTATTGGCCAGCAGCGGCATGTTCAGCAGCAGGCGATGCAGGCGATAACGCTGTTGCGGGGCCTGCAGCAGGCGACGGACAGCCAGTACCAGCAGCACCAGCAGCACCAGGCTGTACAGGCCATAATCGACCATGAAATCACTGACATTTATCAGCGCACGGGTCAGTGCCGGCAATTCGGTATCGCTATTGTCAAAAATCTTCACCAGCTTCGGCACCACCATGACCATCAGTGCAGAAATCACCGAGAAGGCAATCATCACCAGGATAATCGGGTAAATCATCGCCATCTTGATTTTTTGCTGGGTGTACTGTGAGCCTTCCACGTGGTCTGCCAGCCGCTCCAGTACAATGCCGAGAAAGCCGGCATGCTCACCGGCCTGGACCATGGCGATATACATATTGCTGAACACTTTCGGGAACTCACCCAGTGCATAGGCCAGGGTATGGCCTTCAATGACCTTGGCGCGGATTTCCAGCACCAGTGTCTTGATCGACTGTTTGCCGGACTGGTTGGCCACCGCTTTCAGCGCCTCATCCAGCGGCAGGCCCGATTGCACCAGGGTAGCCAGCTGGCGGGTGAACAGTGCCATTTCGGTGGTTTTCATGCGCGCCCGGCGCATACGCAGGCCGGCACCGGTTTTTTGCTGGCTGCTGTTGCTGGTGGACAGCTCCACTTCCAGCGGTTTCAGGCCTTTTTCTTTCAGCAGCTGGCGCACCTGGCGGGCGGAATCGCCTTCCAGCACACCCTTGGTCTTTTTGCCGTTACTGTCGATGGCCTGGTAACTGAATGCCGCCATTACACACTCGTCACTCGCAATACTTCTTCCAGCGTGGTGTCGCCGGCCAGCACCCGCCGGCGGCCATCATCGCGGATCGACGGCCAGGACTGGCGGGCATACTCAACCAGCTGCTGTTCCGAGGCACGGTCATGGATCAGGCGGCGGATTGTCTCATCCACCTCAATGTATTCATAAATACCGGTACGGCCCTTGTAGCCCTGCTGGTTGCATTCGCTGCAGCCTTTGGCACGGTAAAACGTCACCGGCTCATCCGCGGCGATGGCCAGCAAGGCCTTTTGCGCCGCATCCGGCTGGTAGGCTTCACGACAGGCCGGGCACAGTACCCTGACCAGCCGCTGCGCCATGACGGCAATCAGGCTGGAGGAAATCAGGAACGGCTCGATGCCCATGTCGTTAAGGCGGG
>DATCSZ010000206.1:0-7386 GCA_036568205.1 Pseudomonadales bacterium | reverse complement strand
GTCTGTCACTGTTGCCGGGGCATGAATGGCAAGCCGGTCGCCCACTGCCAGCACTCCCAGCCCCTGACTCAGATAAACCTGGTTATTGCCGGCCTGCAACACCCGCACCGGATACAGATGACGCAGCACACTGCCGGCAATATCCGCGGCCAGCTGCTGGTATACCTGCTGCTGCAGGTTTTTTTCCGCCTGCTCACGTGCCCGGCTGTCGGCGGTTTCCGGCATCAACGCCTGCAACGCCGTACGCAGCTGCTGGTGGGTATATTGCCGGCGCACAGACTCGGTCCACAGGATTTCTCCGGTGGCCACTTCCACCGCTGAAATATCCAGCACAAACTCACCGTGATACAAATCGTTGTAGCTGTCATACAGTCTTTCGCGGGTTTTTGACAGCTCGGCATCGTAAATCCGGCCTGCCAGCAACACATCTGCTCCCAGCGCCTGCTGCTGGCGCAGACCATGCTCACTGGCAGCAGCCATTTGTGCCGTATAATCACGCTCATCCTGCAGCTGCTGCAGATGCTGGCGATCCAGCAGGCGGAAATGCCCGCCCGCCGCAAACAGCTGGTTAAGCAGCTGCTGCAGCCGGTCGGCCATACTCGCCGCATCGCCGTCACCGGCAAGACTGGCAAAACGGGCCTGCTCTGTGTTGAAACGACTGACCACCAGTGTTGGCAGGTGCAGGTTCTGCTGGTTCCAGGCTTCATAGTGCTGGATGTCAGCCTCAATACGTACCTGCCACCGGCCATCTGCAGCTCGGCTGTCCAGCACCCGGTAAGCACGAACCGGCCCTGCGGCCGCCGTCACTGTCTGGCCGCGATTGATGTCGCCACCCTGCAGGACAATCTTGTCGCCTCGCCAGTTAATCAGGATCTGCGGCTGCAGCGCCTGCAAATCCGTCACCACCGTGACATCCACCCCGTTGACCTGTTGCACGGCACGGGCCAGTGCATGACTGATGGCAGCCACTTCATTGTCTGCAGTGGCGCTCACCGTCACCGTTTCGATACGGTTGCCCGCAAACACCGGCAACGCCAGCAGCAACAGGCACGGCATCAGGCGGCGAATGGTTTTTTGCATCAGGCCGGCCATGGTTCAGATACCAAACCAGCGTTTTTCTCTGGTCTTGCGGATCTCTTTCTCCGATGCCCACTCGACGATGCCGCTTTGCAGGTGCATCAGCTTGAGTGTGAACTTGTAATAGACATCACGCGTGTTGTCGTCTTTTTTCACAATCGACGACATATTGCCATACAGCATGTACTCGGCACCGATATGGCGCCCCACCTGCACGGCCGTTTTTTCATCAACAAAGCCGGCATCCTGCTGGTAGTTGAACTGCTGGCGTACCTGCTCAATGGCGGTCATGTCAACAAAACGAAACTTGCCGCTGTTGATCAGCCGGGTCTGGATGGAATCCGTCACACTTTCCAGGTCAATATGCTCGGTGGTCTTGTTTTTGATGCGGTCGACAAACAATACCGGCCGCCGCTGGCTGATCACTTCAACAATCGGCGGAAACACCAGCAGGTCATCCACCATCTTGCTGGCAATCATCTGCAGGTCCGTCGAGCCAAAATCAGTATTGACGGTTTCCTGGGCGGTGGCATCACCATACTCGACCGAACTGCAGGCCGCCAAACCGGCCACCAGGGCCGCTGCCAATATCCTGCTCATCAAACGTTTCATGCGGTTTTCCTCTTGTTGGATCGTGGGCCGTCAGTCTCTGGCAACAATCTTGAATGATACTGCCGATGGATTGGGTGCCGTGGCCTGGACCGTGGCGATATTGCTGCCGCTAATCACCAGCGGCGTCCATGGCCGCCCTTCACCACCTACCTCAAAACCATCCTTGTCGTAAAAATGAAACTGGTACTGAAAATCCAGCGCCCACACCCAGCGGTTCTGCAAGTCAACACTCACTTGCAGCAAATCGCCCACACGACGCTGGCGAACATCGGCTATCTTGAGCCGGCTGCGGATCTGCAGGCTATGGTACTCAATCAGGGCGGCATAGCTGTCGTCATCGGCATCGGGCCGGGCGGTGCCCACTGCGCCGGCCGAGCAGCCCGCCAGCATCACCATTGCCAGCATCAGCGATAAAACCGTTTTCATACACACATCCTACAGTTCAAAAGTTTGTACAATCAGCCGGCCATTGGCATTGACTGCCCGCAGCAGGGTCACCCGGCCCGGGCGGATAGCCACATCAACCGTTCGACTCACGGCGCCCTGCATCAGTTCAACCGTCTGCCGGCCAGCCGGCAACGGTGCCCGCAACAGCTGTACCGTGGCTGGCAATGTCAGCCAGCTGCGCCGATCCGCCTGTTCAGATACCACATTGTAGACGGTCGCCAGCAGGGAACCCAGTATCCCGCCCTGCTCCGCACTTTGCTGGTGCAGTTCGTGCTTGGCCCGTGCCCGCAGCACCATACGCACAATCATCAGCGGAATCTGTTCTTTCAGGGCCCGGGCCGCCATGGCATTGATATTGGCAATCATCGCGGTTTGCCCCAGCTCACCCTGGCTGTCAATGGCAACACGCAATGGCTGCGATAGCGGCACGCTGGCCGCATAATATGGAAAAGCCACGGTAAAATAGGTGACATGCTGCTGGCCGCCACGGCTGGCAAAATAGGGTAGCGCCAGGTCAAAGGACTGCTTGTAGGCAACAAAGCCGTCTTCCAGCAGCACCACCAGATGGCCACTGTCAGCATCACCGATCGCCTGGCCGGCATCCAGACGCCGCACATCCTCGCGAATGCCGGCATTATCGGGATTGATTTCCAGCGCTTTTTTGTAATCCACCAGCGCCGCATTCCGGTCACCGGCCGCTTCATGCACCAGCGCGCTGGTATAAAAGGTATAGGCATTCTGGAACGAGCTTTTCACCTGCCCGGCCAGCAGCTCCATGCCGGCCAGTTCCGGGCTGTTGCGCCAGCTGTCCAGCGCAATGCCGTTGTCACGCGCGGCATTTTCCGCATCACTGATCGCCTGCTGGTGGGCCAGCTCCTGGCTACGCTGCTCCAGCGCAGCCCGCCGCAGCTCAACCCGTGCGCCTTCCACATCACCCAGGGCCAGATAGTTCAACGCCTGGAAGTGCAGCGCCATGATGCGCTCGTAAGCATAGCCCTGGTAGGGAATGGCATTGTCGTTACTAAGCAGTGAGCCGGCACCGGCACCCATGTCAGCAAGACGGATCCGTGCCTCGTCATCCAGCGCACGATAACGGCGATACACCTCGTCAAAATCCTCACGACTGGCAGCAAACTGCCTGTTGAGCTGGTGCAGACGGCCACTTTCCTGCGCATACAACAGGCCATCCTTGCCTTTTTTCAGGCTGGCCAGCGCCGCTGTGGTGTCATCAATGCTGCCGTTGGTGATGGCGGCGCGATAGGCTGCCGCCTGGTTGGGATAGGGATTGAACAATGATGTGCTGGCGCAGCCTGTCAGTAGCAGCAAAACGACTGCTGTCAGCCAGCGCGACAAGCGTCCACCCCCTTTAGTCACACGGCGTCAAATGACGAACGCCGCTGGCGGTTCCCAGCAGCAAGCGATCAGCCGGGCGCAGTGCAAACAGGCCATTGCTGACCACTCCGACAATATTGTTGATCGCCTCCTCCGTCTTGCGTGGCGTATGAATCATGAAGTCATACACATCAAGAATCACATTGCCGTTATCGGTGACCACACCTTCGCGGTAAACCGGGCTGCCGCCCAGCTTGACCAGCTGGCGGGCAACATGACTGCGCGCCATCGGAATCACCTCCACCGGTAACGGGAATGCGCCCAGGGTTTCCACCCACTTGCTGTCATCAGCGATACAGACAAACTCGCGCGCCACCGCCGCGACAATTTTTTCACGTGTCAGCGCCGCACCGCCGCCCTTGATCAACTCCAGCCGCGCATTGGCTTCATCAGCACCATCAACGTACAGCACCAGTTCATCAACACTGTTCAGATCCAGCACCTCAATGCCATGCTGCCGCAAACGCTGTGCGCTGGCCTCAGAGCTGGCCACGGTGGCAGCAAAATCGTGACGGTATTTTGCCAGCGCATCGATAAACAGATTGGCGGTCGAGCCGGTACCGATACCAATCACCGCATCCTTGTGAATCCTGTCCAGGGTATATTCCACCGCCGCAGCGGCCACCGCCTGCTTCAACTGATCTTGGTTCACACATCTCTCCTCTGCTTTATCAGGCGATTATAAGGGCAAAGCCGGCACATGGCCTCACCAATCTGCCAGCGCGATGTGATACACAAAAACATCATGCACTTTTATCCTCATCCGGCTGCGGGCTGGCCAGCTCGTGGGTCTCTGGGTTGTAGTGTTTGTGCAGGTCATCCTTGATGGTGCCATCCCACAACGGCACACCAACAAAATAGCCGGCACGGCCAATCACATGCGCGGCGACCGGTGCTGTCAGCAGGACAAACACAATAATCGCCAGCGCACGGGCGGAAATATCGGCTCGCATAAAGGCCAGCGCCACCGCCATCATGATCAGGCTGATGCCCAACACACCGGATTTGGTTGTCGCATGCATGCGGGTCGGCAGGTCCGGCAGCCGCACAATGCCAATCGCCGCCAGCAACATCAGTGCGGCACCGGCCAGCAGGAAAAACGACAACAGCCATTCAATCATCACGAGGCCCCCCCTGTTCCAGAAAACGGGCAAAACCGATAGCCGCCAGGAACGCGGTCAATGCCAGCACAATGGCCAGATCAAGAAAACTGGCCACACCGGTGGCAATGGCATGGGTACCGACAATGCCCACCACCACCGAGGTGATCAGCTCAAGGGCGACCACCCGGTCCGGCAAGGACGGCCCTTTTACCATACGCACAAAGCCCAGCAGCAAGGCCAGCATCAGCAACAAATAAGCGGTATTGATAACCCACGGACTGACCATCATGACTCCTAACGCAACACGTCCAGCAGACGCTGCTGGATTTCTTCCAGGTCCCTGCGCAATTGCTGCTCATCCTGCAGGAACATGGCATGGATATACAGCACCTTGCGATCATCTGACACATCCAGGCTCAGCGTACCTGGCGTCAGGGAAATAAAATTGGCTACCAGTGTGATTTCCAGATCGCTGCGGGCCAGCAGCGGCACGGCAATCACACCCGGCTGCATGTGCCAGGGCGGGGTCAGCACATCAAACGCCACCTTCATGTTTGAACGCAACAGCTCGCGGACAAAATACAGCAAAAATGCCAGTATGCGCGGCAATCGCTTTCCATAGTTGTTCAGTGATGGCAGCTGGTTCTGCAGGATCACCAGGGTGATATAACCAAAGCCAAAACCCAGCAACAGGTTCGGGCCGGTAAAGCTGCCAGTCAGGGCTGTCCATGCCAGCGCCAGCACCAGGTTCCAGAAAAAGCCGATCACCTTTCACCCCCCAGCACAGCGGCAATATACAAGGATGGATCCAGCAACTGCACGGCAGCCTTTTCAGCCAGCTCATAAACAAACTGGCCCTGCACACCGATCAGCACTGTGCAGATGGCCAGCCCGGCAATCGGCAATAACAAAAACACGATGCCGCTGTCAGGTTTTTTGCCGGCCAGGCGCTCGTCGTTGATACCTTCAGGCAATGCTTTCCAAAACACCTCGGCCCAGATCTTGACCATCGAATACAAGGTCAGCAAGCCGACCAGCAAGGCCACGGCCACAGCAGCCCAGGCAGACACCTCCAGACCGGCGCGAATCAGGATAAACTTGGCAAAAAAGCCGGACAATGGCGGTATGCCGGCCAGCGAAAACGCCGGCACCAGGAACAACAGCGCAACACCCGGTCGCTCACGCCAGACACCACCCAGCTGCTTCAGCTCATAACTGCCCACCAGGCGATAAACCAGGCCACTGACCAGGAACAGATTGGTCTTCACAATAATGTGGTGCATGATGTAAAACACCCCGCCGATAATGGCCAGCGGCGTGAACAGCGCCAGTCCCAGCATCATGTAACCGATCTGGCTGATAATATGAAATGACAAAATGCGGCGAAACTCGAACTGCGCCGCAGCCCCCAGCACCCCGGTAACCATGGTCAGCAATGCTGCAGCCAGCAGGATGGCATGGGTGTAGCCAACATCGCCGACGAAAATCAGCGTAAACACCCGGTACATTGCATACACACCCACCTTGGTCAGCAGGCCGGCAAACAGCGCCGACACGGCCACCAGTGGCGTATGGTAGGAAGCCGGCAACCAGAAAAACAGCGGAAAGGCCGCCGCCTTGATGCCAAAGCAGATCATAAACAGCGTGGCCAGCACATTGACCATGCCGCGATGCTCCACCTGTGACAGTTTGTCGGCAATATCCGCCATGTTCAGGGTACCAACCGTGCTGTACAACAGGCCAACCGCCGACAGGAATACCGCCGATGAAAACAGGTTCAGGGTCACATACTTGATCGCACCTTCCATCTGTGCCCGTTCGCCACCAAGCGTCAGCAAGGCAAACGATGACAACAGCATCACTTCAAACCAGACAAACAGGTTGAAGATATCGCCGGTCAGGAACGATCCGCACACCCCCGCCAGCAGCAGGTGCAGCAGCGGATAATAACCGAATGCCTCATGGCGCGATGGTGTTTCTGCCAGCGAATACACCGCAATTGCCACGGCAATAATGCCGGCTAACACCACCATGATGGCAGCCAGCATATCAGCCACCAGGGTAATGCCAAACGGCGCCGCCCAGTTGCCCGCCTGGACAACCACAAAATCCTGCAGGTATACCGTGCGCAGCAGCACAAGGCCGGCGACCAGCAGCAGGCCGGTAGCAATCAGGGCAATATAGCGCTGCAGGCGCAACGACCGCCAGCAGGCAATCGACAGGGCTGCAGCCAGCATCGGAATCACAAACGGCAATACCACGATGTTCACGTGTCGGTATCCTTCAGCCGGTCAAGATCGTCGGTGCCAACCACTTCATAGGCACGATGGATCAGCACCACGGCAAAGGCCAGCACGGCAAAGCCGATAACAATGGCCGTCAGTATCAGTGCCTGCGGCAATGGATCAGCCACCGGCCCGTCGCTGACGCCGATCAATGGCGGCGCGCCGCGGGTCATGCCGGATACGGTAAAGATCAGCAGATTGGCAGCATTGCTGAGAATAATCAGCCCCAGCACCAGCTTGACGATCGAGCGCCGCAGCATCATGTAAATTGCTGCGGCAAACAACAGGCCGGTAACACCGGCCATCCACGTTTCCATTATTCTTCCGCCTCCGCCAGGGTAACAACAAAAATCAGGATGGTGCCCAACACGGCAACATACACACCGATATCAAACAGCAACACACTGGATAACTTCACCACCAGCTCGTCACCCAGGCTGACCGGCCACCACTGTGCAGTCAGCAAGGGC
>DATCSZ010000205.1:0-10560 GCA_036568205.1 Pseudomonadales bacterium | reverse complement strand
CGTGCAATTGGCCATATCCGCAATATGCTGCTGAGCCGCGCGGCCTGATACGGTTGATCCCAGCAAATGCCGGCCATGGGCCGGCATTTTTTTTGGCTGCCAGCGGCGGCGTCGGCAAATCAACAATTGTGCCAAAAAGCGCTTTTTGCTATCCTGACGCCCCATCTTGAACCGGCTCATTGCTGCAGGCAAAGCCTTCCTTTCGCGACTTTTTAAAGGTTTTACATGACGCGTTATATCTTCGTCACGGGCGGCGTAGTGTCTTCTTTGGGCAAGGGCATTGCATCGGCTTCACTGGGTGCGATTCTTGAGGCGCGCGGCCTGTCCGTGGCGTTGATGAAGCTCGACCCGTATATCAACGTTGATCCGGGCACCATGAGCCCGTTCCAGCACGGTGAGGTATTTGTCACCGAAGATGGCGCCGAGACCGACCTGGATCTTGGCCATTATGAGCGGTTTGTACGTACCCGCACCACCAAACGCAACAACTTCACCACTGGCCGTGTTTATGAAACCGTGCTGCGCAAGGAGCGTCGCGGTGATTATCTGGGGGGTACCGTGCAGGTGATCCCCCATATTACCGATGAAATCAAGCGGCGTATCCTGGAAGGCCCCGGCAATGTTGATGTGTGCCTGGTGGAAGTCGGCGGTACCGTCGGTGATATTGAGTCACAGCCGTTCCTGGAGGCGGTGCGCCAGCTCAAGCTGACCCTGGGGGGTGAGCGTGCGTTGCTGATTCACCTGACGCTGGTGCCGTATATCGCCACAGCCGGTGAAACCAAGACCAAACCCACCCAGCACTCGGTGAAGGAATTGCGCACGATTGGCCTGGTGCCGGATATCCTGATCTGCCGCTCCGAGGTGGATATTGACGAGTCGGCACGGCAGAAAATTGCGCTGTTCACCAATGTTGAGGAGCAGGCGGTCATTTCCCTGCCGGATGCCAAAACCATTTATGCCATTCCCCGCCTGCTGAAAGAGCAGCGGCTGGATGACATTGTGGTCAAGAAGCTGCACCTGGACTGTCATGAGGCCGATTTGTCCGAATGGGACCGGGTGGTCGAGAATGAGCTGAATCCGCAGGGTGAAGTGCATATCGCCATGGTTGGCAAGTATATGGAGCTGCTCGACGCCTACAAGTCACTGATCGAGGCACTCAAGCATGCCGGCATTCACCACCGGGTGAAAGTGGTGTTTGATTTTATTGATTCCGAAGAGATTGAAAAACACGGTACCGAGCGGCTGGCCGGCAAGGATGCGATTCTGGTGCCGGGCGGTTTTGGCAAGCGCGGTGTGGAAGGCAAAATCCGCACTGTGCAGTATGCACGCGAGAACCGCATTCCCTACCTGGGCATTTGCCTCGGCATGCAGGTGGCAGTGATTGAATACGCCCGTAATGTGGCCGGCCTGAAAGGTGCCAACAGTACCGAGTTTGAGCGTGATTGCGAATTCCCGGTGGTCGGCCTGATCACCGAATGGGTGGATGCGTCCGGCAGCAAGGAGACCCGTGACGAGAGCTCGGATCTTGGTGGCACCATGCGCCTCGGTGGCCAGGAAAGCCATCTGGTGGCCGGCAGCAAGGCACGCGAGATATATGGCAACGATGTCATTGTTGAGCGCCATCGCCACCGTTATGAAGTCAATAACCAGTATATCGGCCGTATCCAGAAGGCCGGCCTGACGGTTGGCGCCTGGTCCGAGGATGACAGCCTGGTGGAAATGGTCGAGATCAAGGATCACCCCTGGTTTGTTGCCTGCCAGTTTCATCCGGAATTCACGTCAACGCCACGCGATGGTCATCCACTGTTCAGCAGTTTTGTTGGGGCAGCCATCCAGCAGCACAACAACAAGGGAGAGTAGGGCATGGCGCAATCCGTGATTGAGTTTGCCGGCATCCGGCTGTCCAACGAGCTGCCGTTTGTCTTGTTTGGCGGCATGAATGTGCTGGAGTCCGAGCAGCTGGCACTGGAGATTGCCGAACACTATGTAACGGTGTGCCGCAAGCTGGCTATTCCTTATGTATTCAAGGCGTCATTTGACAAGGCCAACCGCTCGTCGATGCATTCGTTCCGTGGCCCCGGTCTCGAGAAGGGTCTGAAAATCCTGCAGGCGGTCAAGCAACGTTTCAACGTGCCGGTGATTACCGATGTGCATGAGCCGCATCAGGCAGCTGCCGCTGCCGAGGTGGCGGATGTGATCCAGCTGCCGGCGTTTTTATCACGCCAGACCGATCTGGTGGTGGCGATGGCGAAAACCGGTGCCATCGTCAATGTCAAAAAAGCCCAGTTCCTGGCGCCGCACGAAATGCAGCACATCATCAACAAACTGGCCGAAGCCGGTAATGACAGGGTGATTCTGTGTGAGCGCGGCAGCGCCTTTGGCTATAACAACCTGGTTGTGGATATGCTGGGTTTTCGTACCATGAAGGCAATGGCGCCGGTGATGTTTGATGTTACCCATTCATTGCAAAAGCCGGGTGGCCGTGCCGACTCAGCGGATGGCCGGCGTAACCAGACCGTGGACCTGGCGCTGGCTGGCATGGCGCAGGGTATTTCCAGCCTGTTTCTGGAAGCCCATCCCGATCCGGACAAGGCCAAATGCGATGGCCCCTGTGCTTTGCCGCTGGACAAGCTCGAACCGTTTCTGCAGCGTGTCAAGGCGGTGGACGAACTGGTCAAGGGCTTTGCGCCGCTCGATATCCAATAATCTGTGTAACTTTTCTGGAGTAAATCAATGACTGTGATTGCTGATGTTTTGGCGTTTGAAGTACTGGACTCTCGCGGCAACCCGACCGTGCAGGCCGAGGTGGTATTGCAGGACGGTACGGTCGGTGTGGCCTGCGCACCATCCGGTGCCTCTACCGGTTCGCGTGAGGCGCTGGAGCTGCGTGACGGCGACAAAAGCCGTTACCTTGGCAAGGGTGTACTGAAGGCGGTGGACAATATCCGCAGCATCATCAAGCCGCTGCTGGTTGGCAAAAATGCCGCTGATCAGCGTGAAATTGACCGGATCATGATTGCCGCCGATGGTACCGAGAACAAGGAAAAACTGGGCGCCAATGCCATTCTGGCGGTTTCCCTGGCTGCTGCCAAGGCTGCCGCGATCAGCAAAAAAATCCCGTTGTACCAGCACATTGCCGACGTTAATGGCACGCCAGGCCGTTACAGCATGCCGGTACCGATGATGAATATCATCAACGGTGGTGAGCACGCCGACAATAATGTGGATATCCAGGAGTTTATGGTGCAGCCGGTGGGTGCCAAAAGCTTTTCCGAAGCACTGCGCTGTGGTGCCGAGATTTTTCATGCGCTGAAAGCCGTGCTGAAGGCGCAAGGTTTGAATACCGCAGTTGGTGATGAAGGTGGTTTTGCCCCCAACCTGCCATCCAATGAGGCTGCCCTGGCGGTGATCAGCGAGGCAGTGGCCAAAGCCGGTTACACGCTGGGTGAAGACGTTACCCTCGCATTGGACTGTGCATCCTCCGAGTTTTTCAAGGATGGCAAGTACGATCTGGCCGGCGAAGGCAAGGTGTATGACGCGGCGGGTTTTGCCGGTTATCTGGCCGAGCTGTGTGACAAATACCCGATCATCTCGATTGAAGATGGCATGGATGAAAGCGACTGGGCCGGCTGGAAAGTGCTGACCGACATGATCGGTGATCGTATCCAGCTGGTTGGTGATGACCTGTTTGTTACCAATACCAAAATCCTCAAGCGTGGTATTGACGAAAAAATCGGCAATTCCATCCTGATCAAGTTCAACCAGATCGGTTCGCTGTCAGAGACCCTGGATGCCATCAAGATGGCGCAGGATGCCGGCTTCACGGCGGTGATTTCCCATCGCAGCGGCGAGACGGAAGATTCGACCATTGCTGACTTGGCCGTGGCAACCGCCGCTGGCCAGATCAAGACCGGCTCCCTGTGCCGCTCTGACCGGGTGGCCAAGTACAATCGCCTGCTGCGTATCGAGGCCGAGCTGGGTGACAAGGCGGTTTACCGGGGACGTGCCGAGTTCCGGGCATGATCAACAAAGCGCTGCCTGCAGGCAGCGCTTTGTTTTTGTGCAAAAAATTCCTATACTGGCTGAAATTTGATCAAAGACTGATCGTATGCGGGCTCTGAATATCATTTTGTTGCTGTTACTGGCGATGTTGCAATACCGGTTGTGGGCCGGTGAGGGCAGCATCAGCCATTATGCCAGCCTGCAGCAGCGAATTGACCAGCAACAGCAGGTCAATGACCAGCTGGCCGCCCGTCATGCCCGTTTGTCAGCCGAAGTGCTGGATTTGCAGCATGGCACAGACGGTATTGAGGAATATGCACGCATGCAGCTGGGCATGATAAAGCCGGGCGAAACCTTCTTTCTTGTTGTCAATCGCGGCAGCCCATGACGGCATCGTTATGGGTGGTTATCCCTGCTGCCGGCCATGGTGCCCGTTTTGGCAGCACCACCCCCAAACAATACCAGCCTTTGAACGGCAAGACCGTGCTGGAGCAGACCATTGACTGCTTTGCACGTCGCCAGGATGTGCGCGGCATTGTGGTGGCGGTAGCGGCAACGGATCCATGGATTGAACAGCTGGACCTGCCTGGCGCCGTTATTCTGGTGCAAGGCGGCAGCGAACGAGTGGATTCGGTGGCAGCAGCCGTGCAGTATCTGGCAACTATCGCTGATCCTGCCGACCAGGTGGCGGTGCATGATGCGGCCAGGCCCTGTGTCAGCCAGGCGCTGCTGGATCGGCTGTTTGCTGCAGCATGGCAGGCCGATAGCGGTGTGATCCCGGCATTGCCGGCAGCGGATACGGTCAAGCAGGTGAGTGATGGTTACATTGATGGTACGCTTGATCGTCGTCATATCTGGCTGGCACAAACCCCGCAGGTTTTTGCGCTGGGCTTGTTGCAACGGGCGCTGGACAAGGCCAGGGCTTGCCGGCAGCCGGTAACCGATGATGCCTCGGCGATCGAGCTGCTAGGCCTGCGGCCGCAGGTGATTGAAGGCGAGCGCTGCAATATCAAGATTACGATGGCAGATGACCTGCCACTGGCGGCGTTTTTTCTGGCCGCGTCTAACGGAAACAGTATATGAGAATAGGCCATGGCTATGATGTGCACCGCTTTGTTGCCGGCGATCATGTGATGATTGGTGGTGTAAAGGTGCCGTGTGAATTTGCTGTTGAGGCGCATTCTGACGGTGATGTGCTGCTGCATGCCCTGTGTGATGCCTTGCTGGGCGCTGCAGCACTGGGCGACATCGGCCGGCATTTTCCCGATACATCGGCCGACTACAAAAATATCGACAGCCGCATCCTGTTGCGCCACGTCGCCGGTCTGGTGAAAGAAAAGGGCTACCGGCTGGTCAATG
Source organism: Pseudomonadales bacterium (assembly GCA_036568205.1). Taxonomy (GTDB): domain Bacteria; phylum Pseudomonadota; class Gammaproteobacteria; order Pseudomonadales; family DT-91; genus DATCSZ01. The sequence goes on along the minus strand of DATCSZ010000205.1, from coordinate 5,199 downwards.
CCGATATGACGGTGATTGCCCAGACGCCAAAACTGGCACCGTATATTGCCGGCATGGTCAGCACTATTGCCAGTGATCTGGCGGTGGATGCTGGTTGCATCAATGTCAAGGCCACCACCACCGAGCGGCTGGGCTTTGTTGGCGAGAAAAAAGGCCTGGCGGCTGAAGCGGTTGTGCTGATCGATGCCTGCTGAAACCTTTGTGCCGGCGCGTGCGCTGGGTGTGCCGTTGTGTCGTGCGCTGTTGAAACAGCAGCCTGAAGATTTCTGTGTGTCCGAGCAACTGGGATTTGCCCCTTCGGGCAGCGGTGAACATTTGTGGCTGAGAATTCGCAAACGCGGCCTGACTACTGATGCGGTGACCGGTGACCTGGCACGCCAGCTGGGTGTGCCACGCAAGCTGGTCAGCTATAGCGGCCTGAAGGACAAATGGGCAGTGACGGAACAGTGGTTTTCGGTGCCATGGCCGATTCGCCAGGACTTGCCGCAACTGGCCGGTGACAGCTGGCAGGTGATCGAGGCCAGCCGGCATGATCGCAAGTTGCGCCGTGGCGTGCACCAGGAAAACCGGTTTGATATCGTGCTGCGGCAATTGCAAGGCGATGCCGGCGAGCTTGAGCGACGTTTGCAGTGGGTTGCTGACAACGGCGTGCCCAATTACTTTGGTGAGCAACGTTTTGGCCATGATGGCGGCAATGTGGCCGCTGCCGAGGCCATGTTTGCCGGCCAGCGCTGCAAGCCCTGGCAGCGTTCCCTGTATTTGTCGGCCGCCCGCAGTTATTTGTTCAACCATTACCTGTCGCGGCGGGTGGCCGATGGCAGCTGGAACCAGGCCATTGCTGGCGATGTGTTCAATCTGGATGGCAGTAATGCCGTGTTTGTGGCCGACCCGACAACCGATGACATCCATCGCCGCTTGCAGCAACTGGATATTCATCCGGTGGGTACGCTGGCTGGCAAAGGCGACAGTGGCCTGAGCGGTGACGCACAGGCAATACAGCAACAGGTATTCAGCGAGTTTCCGTCACTTTGCCAGGGCTTGTTGCAGGCAGGTGTAGAAAGTGCATCAAGGGCGTTGCGTGTGCGGGTAAAATTCGTAAACTGGTCGATCAACAATAATGAATGTCGGTTGCAGTTCAGCCTGCGCAGCGGTGCTTTTGCCACTGCTGTGGTTCGTGAACTGGTGCTTGCCGACGGAGCTTGCTGAACCATGCAAACATTTGACGGCATCGGCATGACTTCCAGGCGTACGCGCGGGCGCATGATTGAGCGTCTGCGAGAGCAGGGCATCAGCGATGAGGCTGTGCTGGATGTGATGTCAGAGATACCGCGCCACATCTTCCTCGATGAGGCCCTGTCACATCGGGCCTATGAAGATACATCACTGCCTATCGGCTACCAGCAGACCCTGTCGCAGCCGTATATTGTGGCCCGCATGACGGAGTTGCTGCTGGAAAAAAGACCGCGCAAGGTTCTGGAGGTTGGCACAGGTTCCGGTTACCAGAGCGCCGTACTGGCAAGGCTGGTTGAACGGGTATACAGTGTCGAGCGTATTGCGCCATTGCTGGAAAAAGCCCGCTTGCGCTTGCGCCAGCTGAAACTGGGCAATGTGTTGTTCCGTCATGCCGATGGTGGCATGGGCTGGCCGGACCGGGCACCGTTTGATGGTATTTTGTCTGCTGCAGCGCCCCGGCAGGTGCCGGACGAGCTGAAGCAGCAACTGGCCATTGGCGGGCGCATGGTGATTCCGGTTGGTGACCAGCAACTGCAGCACTTAATCACCGTTGATCGCACCGACAGTGGCTTTATTGAAACGGTTGTTGAACCGGTCCGTTTTGTGCCGCTGGTTTCAGGGCGGCTGGCCTGATTTTTCTCCATTGACCCGGATTGTATTATGCGCAACTCCCGTTATTTGCCCGTTTTCCTGAAAGGCATTGCCATGGGCGCAGCGGATATTGTGCCAGGTGTTTCTGGCGGTACCATTGCCTTTATTAGCGGTATTTATGAAGAGTTGATTGATACGCTGAAGGGAATTCGCCCGGCATTGCTGGGCACCTTGTGGCGTGATGGCATGCCGGCATTCTGGCGTGCGGCCAATGGCAGTTTCCTGCTCAGCCTGCTGGCCGGCATTGCGGTCAGTTTTGTGTTGCTGGCGCACCTGATTACCCATCTGATGGAGGCCTGGCCGCTGTTGTTGTGGTCGTTCTTTTTTGGCCTGGTGCTGGCATCCGGCCTGCATATTGGCCGTTTGTTGACGCTGCGTTGCCCGCTGTCCCTGCTGATGTTTATGCTGGGCCTGGTCGCGGCGGCTGTTATCACGCTGCTGCCGCCCAGCCATGCTGTCCCGACCCTGCCGATGGTGTTCGGCGCTGGTGCGGTGGCCATTTGTGCCATGATTTTGCCGGGCATCTCCGGCAGTTTTATCCTGCTTCTGCTTGGCCTGTATGGCCATGTGATCGGTGCCATCAAGGCGCTGGATGTGTCGGTGATTGGCGTTTTCCTGCTCGGTTGTGTGACTGGCCTGCTCAGTTTTGTCCATCTGTTGTCGTGGCTGTTACATCATTACCGCAATATGACGCTGGCCATGTTGACAGGTTTCCTGCTCGGCTCGCTGAATGCCCTGTGGCCATGGAAGCTGACTACCGGGTTGATTGAGTCGGGCAGCAAGTCGGTGCCGCTGCAGGATAATGTGCTGCCGTGGACCTACACGGCAGCAACCGGTCAGCCGGCAATGCTGCTCGGTTGTCTGTTGCTGCTCGGTGCCGGTGTGGCAATTGTGTTATTGCTGGAGCGGCTGGCGGGCAAAGCATCACCGGGTGGATGATGGCTTGTTTGCGGATTCGGCAGATAGCGCAATGGCTGGTACTGGTGATGTTGCTGGCTGCCTGCAGCCATTCGCGTCATGTGCAGGTTTCCGAATCCCGTGCCTTGCCTGCAGGCAAGGCACAGAGCGTGCCGGATTATTATATTGTCGAGCGTGGTGACACGCTGTTTTCCATCGCCTGGCGCTTTGACATGGACTTTCGCAAGCTGGCGGCTGCCAACCAGATCAAGTCGCCATACCTGATCCACCCGGGTGACCGGATACGGCTGAGCGAAACCAGGCAAGCTACGGCCAGCACTGCAGTCAAACCAGCGAAGTTGCCAGGCGGAAAAGCAAGTGATACTGTTAGTCCTGCTGTTTCCAGGGCGCCGTCAAAGGTACAAAAGCCTGTAAGGCCTGTTGTGCAGCCGCCAGTGGTCAAGGCAGTGCCGAATGAGGCCTGGATCTGGCCCGTCAGCGGCAAGCTGGAACGTTATTTTTCCGCAGCTGGCCTGAGCAAGGGGATTGATATTGCCGCGCCCGCGGGTACGCCGGTCAAGGCTGTCAGGTCAGGTCAGGTGGTGTATGCCGGCAGTCGTCTCAAGGGGTATGGCCAGTTGATTATTATCCGGCATGACAGTGAATACCTGAGTGCCTATGCGCACAACCGCCGTATGCTGGTTAAAGAAGGACAAAAAGTCAGCCAGGGTGATGTGATCGCCGAGCTGGGCAGTACCGGCACGGACAAACCCAGGCTGCACTTTGAAATACGGCGCAATGGCAAGCCGGTTGACCCGCTGGGACTGCTGCCGAAACAATAATGCCGGTAAGGTATCGGCAAACGAGGTGGATGTATGGTGAAGAAAAATTCCGAGCATGACGATGCGGAAAATTTTGACGAGAATGATGCGTTAGTGACTGATGATGCTGATGATGAGGAGGATCAGCAGGAGTTCGCCATCAGTGATGACGGCAAGTTCACCGGCACGCTGGATGCCACCCAGATGTATCTCAATGAGATTGGTTTTTCGCCACTGTTGACGGCAGAAGAAGAAGTCAAGTTTGCGCGCATGGCGCTGCGGGGTGAGGAGGCGGGGCGTAAACGCATGATTGAGAGCAATCTGCGTCTGGTGGTCAAGATTTCCCGCCGTTACCTGAATCGTGGCCTGTCGTTGCTGGACCTGATTGAGGAGGGCAATCTTGGCCTGATCCGTGCGGTGGAGAAATTTGATCCCGAACGTGGCTTCCGGTTTTCAACCTATGCTACCTGGTGGATTCGCCAGACGATTGAGCGGGCGATCATGAACCAGACACGCACCATCCGTCTGCCGATTCATGTGGTCAAGGAGCTCAATGTCTACCTGCGTGCTGCCCGCGAGCTGACCCAGCAGCTTGATCATGAGCCCAGCGCCGAGGAAATTGCCGCTTATCTCGACAAGCCGGTTGCGGATGTAAAAAAAATGCTGGCGCTGAACGAACGGATTGCTTCGGTTGATATGCCTTTGGGGCCGGATTCTGACAAGTTGCTGCTGGACATGATTGCCGATGAGCAGGTTTCTGATCCGGCATTGATTCTGCAGGATGCGGATATGACCTACAGTCTCGGTGTCTGGCTGGATGAGCTGAATGACAAGCAGCGAGAAGTGATTGCCCGCCGTTTTGGTCTTCGTGGCCATGAGCCCAGTACGCTGGAAGATGTCGGCAGGGAAATCGGTCTTACCCGGGAGCGGGTACGCCAGATTCAGGTTGAGGCCTTGCGTCGCCTGCGGGATATTCTGGAAAAGCAGGGTTTGTCGGGCGAGTCGATTTTTGGTGAGGATTGAACCTGCAGCTCGCAGCTGCAGGTTCCTGGCATGCGGATTAACCGAGGCTGTTACGCACGCTGCTGAGCAGGGAAAACAGCTTGCCTTTTTTGCCGCTGTCCTGCTTGCCGGTATCACTGCCGGCAGGCAACATGGAGTGATTCCAGTCGTTGAGGATATCACCCAGTTCCTTTGATTGTTGCACCATGTGGTGTAATTCATCCAGCGAGTTTTTTTCACCGCTGAACCGGTGGATGCTGTCGAGACGCGCTGCCAGCGGGTGATCCGGGTCATTCATCTTGTACACTTCGAGTTTCCAGCGGGTATTGTTGACCACAATACGCAGGAAACTCAGCTTGGTTTCCAGCTTGATTACACTGAAGTCATCCAGTGCACCGAAAATACTGAAATCGGTGGCGAACAGGGTGGAGCCGGTACTGCCGGATGCTGCCAGTGAGGCTGTGCGTGGCTGGTCATTGATAATGGCGAGAGCGCCGAATACCTGTCCGGGTGACAGCTGGTTGATTGGCTTGCCCTTGATGTCGGCATCGGGGTAAACATCCAGCTGGCCTTTCAGCAGAAAATAAAATGTCTT
>DATCSZ010000204.1:0-3189 GCA_036568205.1 Pseudomonadales bacterium | reverse complement strand
GTTTAACTTTGCCTGGCGCGTGGATAGAGCGCAAGCGCTCGCCTCTCTGCGTTCGGCACCGGCCTCGGGCGATAGCCCTTCGGCGCTACGCCGGGCGAAAGCGGTGCTTTCGCTTTTCCGGCTCCGCCCAGCTGAGCTACGGGCGGTTTAACTTTGCCTGGCGCGTGGATAGAGCGCAAGCGCTCGCCTCTCTGCGTTCGGCACCGGCCTCGGGCGATAGCCCTTCGGCAAACCGGCAAGGCGCCGGATTGTAACAGTTGCACCCGGCAAATAAAACGGTACATTACACGCTCACTGACAGGGGGCGTGCATGAACAGGGTTTATCTTTCTGCCGATCAGCTGCTGGCCGACAGTTACCGGCTGGCACTGGATATTATTGACAGCGGCTTTCGCCCGCAATTATTGATTGGTATCTGGCGTGGCGGTGCGCCGGTGGCGATAGCCGTGCATGAAATGCTGTGCTATCTCGGCTTTGGCTGTGATCACATGCCGGTTCGTACGTCATCCTATGACGGTATCGGCCAGCGCAACCGTGAGGTAAAGGCCTTCGGCATGGATTGCCTGCCACCGCTTGCTGATTGCGAACGCATCCTGCTGGTAGATGATGTGTTTGATACCGGCTGCAGCCTGCAACACATTGTCGACGAACTGCACAAGCGGCACGGCAAGCAATCTCTGGATATCCGCATTGCCACCCCCTGGTACAAACCGGACAATAACCTGACCCCACTGACGCCGGACTTTTACCTGCAGCAAACAGCAGACTGGCTGGTTTTCCCACATGAGCTGGATGGTCTTGCAGCAGACGAGGCCATTGCCAACAAACCGGCACTGGCGCCATTGGCTGGCCGGTTGCGGGCGGCGCTGGCCGCTGCCGGCAAATAACCGGCCTAACGACATTGCAAAACCATTTTGTCCACTATACTGCAAGCAGGGATGAAACAAGGAGCATTGCCATGGAACGCGAATTCTTTATCTGTGATAACCCCGATGTCATGCAGGCAGCCCGCCAGGAGCTGGTATCGATCGGTTTTGACGAACAGCAAATTCACATATTGAGCCAGGATGAGCAGGCACTGGCGCGCCGCCGCCTGCTGCCACTGCACCGCCTGCAGCGTAGCAATATGCTGTACAGTAGCGCCGCCGGCGCGCTGATTGGCTTGCTGCTGGCCACACTGTTGCTGGCCGTCAGCTGGCTGTCGGGGGTTGTCACCAGCATTGGCTGGTTACCGTTTGTACTCACGGCTGTGGCACTGGCCGGCCTGCTAACCTGGGAAGGCGGCCTGTGGGGTCTTGGCCAGCTGCATCGCCACCTGCGCCATTTTGAACGCCAGCTGCGACGCGGCTTTCATGTGCTGATTATCGATTACCCGCCACAGCAACGCGCCTATATCCAGGCGCTGGCCGAGCATCACCCGCAGCTGGCTGTCGCTGCGATCACTGCCAGCCACTAACCGCCCGCTTGCCGTGATGGCGGATATTGCATCCGCCATTTTCCTTGCCGCCACTGTTTTTTCATGTCTGCGCCGCTATAATCAGGCATTTGGGCTTTTATGCCCGCCAACTGCAACCGCATCGGCGCCTTCTAATGACGGAACAGCCCCATATTGCAATTATCGGCCTGGGTTATGTCGGCGTACCGCTGGCTGTGGAGTTTGCCCGCCACTTTCCGGTTACCGGTTTTGACATCAACGCCAACCGCGCGCTGCAGCTGAGCCAGGGCATTGATTACACCGGCGAAGTCAGCGCCGATGAGCTGCTTGGCAGCGAACGTCTGTGCTTTACCAACCAGGTCGCCGCGCTGGCCGATTGCACGGTATTTGTCGTTACCGTGCCAACACCGATTGACCGCCACAAACGGCCCGACCTGACTGCACTGCGCAAGGCCAGCCAGGCCATTGCCGGCGTGCTGAAAGCCGGTGACACGGTGATTTATGAATCCACCGTTTACCCGGGCTGCACCGAGGAGGTTTGCGTGCCGCTGCTGGAGCAACACTCCGGCCTGCGTTTCAACCGCGATTTTTTTGTCGGCTACAGCCCGGAACGTATCAATCCCGGCGACAAACAGCACCGGCTGGCCGACATCCGCAAGGTTACATCCGGCTCCACGCCAGCCACTGCCGATTTTGTTGACCGGCTTTACCGCCGCATCATACGTGCCGGCACCCACCAGGCGTCCAGCATTCGTGTGGCCGAGGCCGCCAAGGTGATCGAGAATACCCAGCGTGACCTGAATATCGCACTGATCAACGAGCTGGCGATTATTTTCAACCGGCTGGGCATTGATACCCGCGAGGTGCTGGACGCTGCTGCCAGCAAGTGGAATTTTTTGCCCTTTTCGCCCGGCCTGGTTGGCGGTCACTGCATCAGTGTTGACCCGTATTACCTGACCCACAAGGCACAGGAAATCGGCTACCACCCGGAAGTCATCCTCGCCGGCCGGCGCATCAACGACAGCATGGGTGCCTATATCGCCGAGCAGGTGATCAAGCTGATGACCCGCAAGCTGATCCATGTGGTAGAGTCCGACATCCTGGTACTCGGCTTTACCTTCAAGGAAAACTGCCCGGATATCCGCAATACCCAGGTGGTCAGCCTGGTGCGGGAGCTGCAGAGCTACCATGCCAGTGTTGACATTGTTGACCCGCTGGCCAGCAGTGAGGACAGCAACAAGGAGTATGGCCTGACGCTGTTCAACGAGATCCCGGACAAGCAGTACGATGCCGTTATTCTCGCCGTTGCCCACCGGCAGTTTGCTGAACCCGGTATCGACGGCATCAAGGCGGTGCTGAAACCGGCGCATATCATTTACGACGTCAAACACATTCTGCCCGCCGATGCGGTTGATGGAAGACTATAAGGAACTGTTATGAAAATCCTGGTAACCGGTGCTGCCGGTTTTATCGGCCACGCCCTGTGCCTGCAACTGCTGGCCCGTGGCGATACGGTTATCGGCATCGACAACCTGAACGATTATTATGATCCGGCACTGAAACAGGCGCGCCTGGCCCAGCTGACCTGCCAGAAAAACTTTACCGACCTGCGTATCGACATCGCCGATCGCAACGCGCTGGAACAGGCTTTTCGCCAGCACCAGCCGCAACGGGTGGTTAACCTGGCTGCCCAGGCCGGTGTACGTTACTCACTGGAAAACCCGCACGCCTATATTGATGCCAATATTGTCGGCT
>DATCSZ010000203.1:0-1149 GCA_036568205.1 Pseudomonadales bacterium | reverse complement strand
CCACCGACCAGATTGCCAGCCGCTTCTCGGTGCTGGAAGATGCGGGCAACGAAGGTGAACTGGTGGTGCAGATCAATGGCGTGCAGCAGCTCAACAGCTATGCCAGGGTATCCCGTTACCTGCGCTCGCTGGCGCCGGTTCGCTCGGTGTACGTCACCGAGGTGGACCCCCGGTGGGTGCGTTTTCATATTGACCTGACCGGCGACCGGAGCGACCTGCAACGGATTATCGCGCTGGGTAAAACCCTGTTGCCCGATACCCCGACCCTGGCATCACCGGTAAAACCGGTGCTATCCGACAGCGGCAGCGAGACGCCACTGAAGACCCCGGTGCCCATGTTGCCGGTTAATCTGCTGACCTATAAATACAACGGCTGAACAGCTGACGAAATGGGTACCGCATGAGCTTGAGTGATTCACAGAAATGGTTACTTCTGGCCGCTATCGGCGGCCTGGGTTTTCTGCTGTACCTGTTGTCGCCGATATTGATGCCCTTCTTTGCCGCCGCCCTGCTGGCTTACCTGGGCGATCCCATTGCCGATCGGCTGGAAATGCTCAAACTGCCACGCACCCTGGCGGTGGTGATTGTGTTTGTCAGCCTGTTGCTGGTCCTGCTGGCCTTGCTGTTGCTGCTGGTGCCCATGCTGGAACACCAGATCAGCTATTTGCTGAGCAATTTCCCCAAATACGTGGATATCGTGCAGAACCGGTTTCTGCCCGGTATCGCCAACCGCCTGGGCATAGACCCGGCGAGCATCGACCTGGCCTCCATCAAGACCGCCATTAGCCAGCATTTCGATAAAAGCGGCGGCGTGATGGCCAAAATCTTCGCCTCGGTGACCCGTTCCGGCGTGGCCCTGATGGCCTGGCTGGCCAACCTGGTGCTGATCCCGGTGGTGACCTTTTACCTGCTGCGCGACTGGGACATCATGACCGGGCGTATCCGTGAAATGCTGCCACGCCAGTATGAGCCGGTGATCGTCCGGCTGGCGCAGGAATCGGACCAGGTGCTGGCGGCGTTCCTGCGTGGCCAGTTCATGGTGATGCTGGCGCTGGGTATTATCTATTCCACCGGCCTCTGGTTTATCGACCTCAAGCTGGCCCTGCTGATCGGCATGCTGGCGGGCCTGGTCAGTTTCGTGCCCTACCT
>DATCSZ010000202.1:0-6562 GCA_036568205.1 Pseudomonadales bacterium | reverse complement strand
GTTGCGCCGTGAGGCGGACAGCTGGCGTGTCAGTTGCAGTTCATCCAGCACCCGGTCAAGATCAAGCCGGGCAATGTCGGCGCTGCTGCGCTTGTCCACCAGTAGCAGTAACAGCACCGCAAAGCCGCGAATCAGCCGGCTGTCACTGTCGATATAAAAACGGTGACGGCCGTCATCCAGTGCATGCTGCAGCCAGACTGCCGATTCGCAGCCGTGCAGCCGGTTCTGTTCCACACGGATGGCTGGTTTGGCAGCCAATGCATCGCCCCATTGTATCAGCAGGCGGAAACGCTGCTGGCCTGTCTGCCGGCGCAGTTCGTCAATCGACAGGCCGGACAAGTCATCATCCGGCAGCTGCCGGCAGGATGGCAGCTGCTGGAAAAAACCGCGGATAGCCGTGACCAGCCGGTCAATATCGCCATGGCTGTTATAGGCTGCCAGTGAGACACGCACACTGGCAGCCACGCCGCTGGCCTGCATCAGTGGCTGGGCGCAGTGATGGCCGGCACGCACGGCGATGTCATGCTGGTCCAGCCATGCTGCCATATCGGCCGCGGCAAAGGCCTGGCCATCGGCTGCGACAAAGGCAGCAATGCCGACATTGTTGTCAGCACGGGATAGCAGCCGTAGCTCGGGGATGGCAGCCAGCTGCTGGTGCAGGTAACCAGTCAGTGCAGTTTCGTGCTGTTGCATTGCTGCACGATCCTGTTGATCAAGAAAACCCAGCAACGCCGAGAGGCCGGCAATTGCCGCCAGTGGTGCGGTGCCGGCCTCAAAACGCATCGGTGCATCAGCAAAACTGCTGTGTTGTGTGCTGACCTGGTGAATCATTTCACCACCACCTTGCCAGGGAGGCAATTGCTGCAGCAACGGTGCACGGCCATATAACAGGCCAACACCGGTCGGGCCGTACATTTTATGTGCGGAAAAAACAAAAAAATCGCAGGGGTATTCTGCCAGTGTCAGTGGCTGGTGGGCCACCAGCTGGGAACCATCCACTACCAGTCGCACCCTGTCGCGGTCCAGCCGGGCTGCCGCGGCGGCAATATCATTGATCATGCCCAGCGCATTGGATGCTGCCGCCAGCGACACAATCCGGGTGCGGGGCGACAGCACCTCGTGCAGGCGATCCAGCTGTGGTATGCCGTTATGGTCAGGTACAAAACGCAAATGCAGGCCATGTCGTTCAGCGGCCAGCTGCCACGGCACCAGGTTGGCATGATGTTCGGCGCGGCTCAGCACAATCTCATCACCCGCTTGCAGCTGCTGGCACAGGCTGCTGGCCAGCAGGTTCAGTGCAGCAGTAGCACCGGCACAAAACACCATGCAGTCACTGCTTTCAGCGCCAAAAAACTGCGCTGCCTGCTGCCGTGTCTGCTCCACCATCATCGTCGCCTGGCGTGCCAGCCGGTGACTGGCACGATGGGCATTGGCATTGTCATGCAGGTAGAAATGGCTGATGGCATCAATCACACAGCGTGGCTTCTGCGTCGTGGCGGCGTTATCCAGGTACACCAGCCGCTGGTTTTCCGGCTGGCTGAACAGCGGGAAATGCTGCTTGAACGCCATGGCATCAAACATGCGGCACCCGGAACAGCCGGCAGCTGTTGCTGCTTGTCTGTTGTTCGATCAGCGCCAGCGGTTCGCCGCGCAGACTGGCCAGTTCGCTGGCGATCCGGGGCAGGTTGAGCGGGCTGTTGGCTTCACTGCCGTGACCGTGCAGCGGCATGTCCGGCGCATCGGTTTCCAGCAGCAGTGCCGCCAGTGGCAGCTGTTGCACCGCTGCACGGGTTTTGCGCGCGCGTGGCCAGGTGATGACTCCGCCAATGCCAAGATAAAAGCCCATCTGCCAGTATTGCAGTGCCTGCTGCAGGCTGCCGGAAAAACCGTGGATCACCCCGCCGGCCGGTGGCCGATAGTGACGCAGCAGGGCCTGCATGGCGTTATGGGTTTTCCTGACATGCAGGATCAGCGGCAATGACAGCTCGCACGCCAGCTGCAGCTGCACAGCAAGGTAATCCTGTTGTATTTCCGGCGCGGTGTCGATCATGGCATCCAGTCCGCATTCACCGATCGCGTGCACCGGGTGCCCGCTGATAAAGCGGCGCATGGCGTCTGCCAGTGCCACTGGCGACAGGGCGCAATCCTTGATCCACCACGGGTGCAATCCGCAGGCCACCAGTACGCCCGGCAGCGTGTCGGCCAGTGCAGCAGCCTGTGGCCACTGGCCGGGATGGGTGCCGGGAATCAACAGCCGGTTGATGTTGTGTGCCTGGCATTGTTGCCACAGCAAGGCCTGCTGGCCGGCAAACGGGGGAAAATCAAAATGGCAATGGCTGTCGAACAGGGACATCAGTGCAAGGCAGCACGATCAGCCAGCGTGAATGGCGGAATCGCGGTGGTAAATGCCTCGCCGCTGTCGGTGACAAACTGGTAGTGGCCTTCCATCGTGCCAAACGAGGTTTCCAGCACGGCGCCGGAGGTATAGGTAAATGTCTTGCCCTGTACCAGTCGCGGTTGCTGGCCAACCACACCTTCGCCATAGACCTCCTGGACCTTGTCGTTGGCATCACAGATATACCAGTAGCGGTTCAGCAATGTCACCGGCTGATCACCTTCATTGGTAATGCTGATGGTATAGGCAAACACAAAGCGGTTGGACTGCGGGGCAGACTCCTGCTTCAGGTAGTGGCTTTTGACAACAATATGAATCGGGTGTGTGCTCATGTAGGCATATACGCCAAACGGCGTGGCACGGATTATTTGCGCGGCAGTATACCTGTCTGCCATCACTCATGCATCCGCTGCCGGCCGAACGGTCACGGCATTGGCCAGCGCCACAAAATCCGCCACGGCCAGCTGTTCCGGCCGTAATGACAGGTCAAAGCCCTGCTGTTGCAATTGCTCCAGCTGGCTGCTGTCCAGCAGTTGCTTGAGGTTGTTGCGCAGGGTTTTGCGTCGCTGGGAAAAGGCAATGCGCACCAGCTGCTCAAACAGCGCCTGGTCGCTGGCGCGGGTGGCAAACGGGCGCGGGCTCAGCCGCACAATTGCCGACATGACTTTCGGTGGCGGGTTAAATGCACCGGGCGGCACCTGGAACAGTTTGTCCACCTGGCAGAAATACTGGGTGATAACGCTGAGCTTGCCGTAATCCTTGCCGCCTGGCGCTGCTGCCAGCCGGTTCACCACTTCCAGCTGCAGCATGAAATGCATATCGGCAATCCGTTCACGATACTGCAGCAGGTGGAATAACAGCGGCGTTGAGATGTTGTACGGCAGGTTGCCGACAATCCGCAGCGGCCGGTCGCCGGTCAGCGTGGCAAAGTCAAAGCGCAGCGCATCGGCAGCATGCACCACCAGGCCCTGGTCGCTCATCGCCTGCAGCGCCGGCAGCAGGTCACGGTCCAGCTCAATGACATGCAGGGTGTCCAGCCGCTGCAGCAAGGGCCGGGTCAGGGCGCCCTGGCCGGGGCCGATTTCCACCATGTTATCGCCTGGCTTCGGTTTGATGGCCGCCACCAGCTGGTGGATGATCCGTGCATCGTGCAGGAAGTTCTGGCCAAAACGTTTGCGGGGAATGTGGTCAGCCATCTGTGGAATTCCTTGTGTTGGCCATTTGCCGGGCGATGGCAATCGCCGTGTGCAGGCTGCCACTGTCAATATGGCCGGTGCCGGCCAGGTCCAGCGCTGTGCCATGATCGACCGATGTGCGCACAATCGGCAGCCCGAGCGTGATATTGGCAGCCCGGCCAAAGCCCTGGTATTTCAGCACCGGCAGGCCCTGGTCGTGATACATGGCCAGCACTGCATCGGCATTGGCCAGGTATTTGCGGGTGAACAGGGTGTCGGCCGGCAGCGGGCCGGTCAGTTGCATGCCCTGCTGTTGCAGGCGCTGGATAACCGGGATGATGATGTCGATTTCCTCGCGGCCCAGATGGCCGCCTTCACCGGCGTGCGGATTCAGGCCACTGACCAGGATGCGCGGCTGCGGCAGGGCAAAATAGTGTTGCAGGTCATGGTGCAGAATCGTCAGCACCTGTTCCAGCAAGGGTGCGGTAATCGCTGCCGCAACATCCTTCAGCGGCAGGTGGGTGGTGACCAGTGCCACCCGCAGCTCGGCGCTGGCCAGCATCATCACCACCTGTGAACTGCCGGTGTGTTGGGCCAGGTATTCGGTATGGCCGGTAAAGGCAATGCCGGCCTGGTTGATCACCGATTTTTGCACCGGTGCGGTGACCATGCCATCAAACAGGCCGTGCTGGCAGCCGTGTATCGCACTGTCGAGCATCTGCAATACATACGCGGCATTGGCCGGGTTGCAGATACCTGCCACCACCGGTTCCTCGGTAGCCAGCGGCAGCAGCCGCAGTTCACCGGCACGGTTGGGCCGGCGTGTCGCCTCGGCAGTGAACGGCACAATCTCGATACGGCGACCGAGCAGGGCGGCGCGCTGTTGCAGCAGCAGCGGGCAGCCAATCGTGATGATTTCGCAATCCTGTGCCGTATCGGCCAGCAAAATGGCCAGGTCCGGGCCGATACCGGCCGGTTCGCCGGTGGTCAGGGCAAGGCGGGCCAGCGTCATTACTTCAGCTCAACAAAGGCTTCTTCACGGATTTTTACCAGCCAGTTGTCCAGCTCATCGGCAAACTTGCGTTCGTACAGAATCTGGTAAGCCTGCTGGCGCTGGTTTTCACGGGTGACATCGTGGTCGCGTTCGCCGGTTTTCTGGATGATATGCCAGCCATAACGGGTTTCGACCGGCGCACTGATTTCATCCACCTGCAGTGCATCCAGGGTTTCCTCGAAGGCCGGTACAAACTGGCCGGGGCCGCTCCAGTCAAGGTCACCGCCGGCCAGCGCCGAGCCCTTGTCTTCGGAGTACTCGCGTGCCATCAGGGCAAAATCCTCACCCTGCAGGATACGTTCATACAGTTGCCTGGCCAGCTGTTCGGCCTGTTCGTCCGTGCGCACTTCCGATGGCTGGATCAGGATATGGCGGGCGCGCTGCTGGTGGACTGTTTCACTGCCGCCGCGGCTGTCGGCCAGCAGCAACAGGTGCCAGCCGGCACCGGAGCGCAGTGGCTCGGAGATATCCCCTTTGCTCATGCCGCTGGCAGCGTTGCCAAACAGCGAAGGCAGTTGTTCGCGTTTTTGCCAGCCAAAATCAGCGCCAGAGAGTGAGTGATCGCCCACTTTTTTGCCGTTCACCAGCTCGTCAAAGCGCAGCTGGCCCTGGATAAGCTGCTGGCGGATCTGCAACAGATCCTGGCGTGCCTGTTGCACCTGGCGGGGGCTGGCCTGCTCATTAACCGGCAGCAGCACATGCGCCAGCCGGTATTGCACGGCGGTCAGCTCACGGCCTTCGGCAGAGCTGAGAAAGTTATCCACCTCGGCCTCGGTCACCTGGATACGGCTGCGCAGATGACCTTGCTGTACCTGCTGGATCATGATGTCCTGGCGGATCTGCTCACGCATGTCGTAATAGGCAATGCCCTGTTTTTCCAGCTCGGCACGGAAGCCGGCCAGGTCAAAGCCGTTGCGGCTGGCGATCGTCTGCATTGCCTGGTTGAGCTGTTCATCGGTGACACTGATGCCACCACGTTCGGCCATTTGCAGCTGCAGGTTTTCCAGGATCAGCCGGTTGATCACTTGCTGGCGGATTTCCTGTTCATCCGGCATTTGTGCCAGCTGCTGCTGGGCCAGGTTCTGGCGCGCCACCTCGGTCTTGTGGCGCACATCGCTTTCGGTCACCACATTCTCGTCAACAATGGCGACAATGCTGTCCAGTTTCTGGTATTCCCCGTGGGATAAGGCGGCAGCCGAGAGAGCCAGCGCGGCGAGCAGAATGTTTTTCACGTTATTCAAAACCCTGGATGCTTTCTTCAAGCAGTCGGCGAATGGTGTTTGTGACCCCGCCCAAACCGGTTAATTCAAACTGGATATACCAGCTCTGCTGGTAGTCGAAGGCGGCAGTATCCGGGATTCGACTGTTGTTTTCAAATGTCTTGCGTTCGCGCTTGAAGGCCGTCATCACTGCCCAGCAACAGCTTTCGTAACGCAGGCCGACAATGCTTTCAATCAGCTCCTCGCGCTCGATATCGACATTGGCGCGCAAAAAGGTATGCCAGCTGGCATTCAGTGGCAGGTAGAACGAGCCGTCCAGCTGGTTTACCGTCATGTCGACATAGCTGCCGTCGCTGGCAATGGCGCCTGGCTGGCGTTTCATGCGCCAGGCCAGGTTGGCAATACGTGCCTGTTCATCGCGGTAATGCAGGGCGATGGCGGCGCTGCGGGTTTTGCTGTCGTACGGGTCCCACACCAGGTCCGCGCGCAGGGCATGCACGCTGTCCAGGTACCAGTTGGCCTGCAGCGCAACATCGGAATAGCGGCGGTAATAATCCCGTTCGATCTGCGTATTGATCTGTTGCTTGATACGGTATTCGGCAGCGGTTTCGGTACCGTCAAACAGCAGGTAATCATTGTCACCGGCATGGGCAGCCACACGCCGGTCGGCAAAAAACACGGTCTGGCCAATACCCAGGTCAAACACTGTGCGGCCATG
>DATCSZ010000201.1:0-17356 GCA_036568205.1 Pseudomonadales bacterium | reverse complement strand
GGATACCGGCCGGCGCATCAGTTACCGCCCGCCGGCGAGCCAGCTGCTGGCGCTCACGCTGCTGCAGCTGTTCGGCCAGCTGCTGCCAGAGCGGTGCCGCCATCTCAGCTGGCGGCGTTATAGAACAGCGGGCTGTCCTGTGCGGAAACCACCGGATCGGCCGGCGCCTGCTCCAGCGCACGGGCTTCCGGCCGGATGCCCAGTTTGCTGAACAGCTGGCGATCCTTGTCGGCAGCCGGGTTGGCAGTAGTGAGCAATTGCTCACCGTAGAAGATCGAGTTGGCACCGGCCATAAATGCCAGCGCCTGGGTTTGTTCGTTCATTTCCTCACGCCCGGCCGACAGGCGTACATGCGAGGCCGGCATCAGGATACGCGCCACGGCAATGGTGCGGATAAACTCGAACGGGTCAAGATCTTCCTGCTTGTCCAGTGGCGTGCCTTCCACCTTGACCAGCATGTTGATCGGTACCGAATCCGGGTGTTGCGGCATATTGGCCAGCTGCTGCAGCAGGCCGGCGCGGTCGCTCTGGCCCTCGCCCATACCGACAATGCCACCACTGCACACTTTCATGCCGGCATCACGTACATGTTGCAGCGTGTTCAACCGGTCTTCGTAGCTGCGGGTGGTGATGATGTCACCATAGTATTCCGGCGAGGTATCCAGATTGTGGTTGTAATAGTCAAGGCCGGCATCGGCCAACTGGCGCGCCTGGCTGTCACTGAGCATGCCCAGCGTCATGCAGGTTTCCAGGCCCAGCGCCTTGACGCCCTCCACCATCGCGGTGATCTTGGCCATGTCACGGTCTTTTGGCGAACGCCAGGCGGCCCCCATACAGAAACGGGTCGAGCCGATATCCCTGGCTTTTTTCGCTTCCTCGATCACCGCCTGCACTTCCATCAGCTCTTCATAATTCAGGCCGGTATCATAGCGGTTGCTTTGCGGGCAGTAGGCACAGTCTTCCGGGCACTTGCCGGTCTTGATGCTGAGCAAGGTGCTGACCTGTACGGTGTTGGCATCAAAATACTGCCGATGCACGGTCTGCGCACGAAACAACAAATCATTGAACGGCAGGTCAAACAGGTCCAGGATTTCCTTGCGGGTCCAGTCGTGACGGATTGTCGCTGCAGCGGTTGCGCCCATAATCGCCTCTTGTCTATGCTGTTGCTGGCAAAGCGGCACATGATACACGAAGGAAATTAGTCAACCAAATGGATTTTTTATGGTTTACCACTGGCTGAAACAGTTGCCACACCGGCTGCAGCGGGACTGCCTGTTATGCCACTGCCCGCTTGATGAAGCGCGTTTTTTCGGCCTGTGCAGCAGCTGCCGCCGCAGCCTGCCACTGCTGCCAGCAGACGATATTTGCCAGCGTTGCGCGCTGCCGGTCAGTGCCGGCCAACCCCTGTGCGGCCACTGCCTGCGCCAGCCGCCGTTCTTTGATGCCAGTATCTGCGCCATGGCTTACCAGGACAGCGCCATCACGCTGGTGCATCGTCTGAAACAGCATCACGACCGCGCCATCTGCCGCCTGCTGGCCGAATTGCTGGCCAGCAGCATCGGCACCGGCCATGCCACAGCGGACACCATCATTGCCGCACCAATGCACTGGCGGCGCAATCTTGCCCATGGCGGCAACCACAGCCGCCTGCTGGCACAGGCTGTTGCCCGCCAGCTGGCTTGCGTCATGGATCATCACAGCCTGGTGAAGATACGTCATACCCCGCCGCAGCGCGGGCTTAACGCCCGCCAGCGCCACCGCAACCTGCACAATGCCTTTGCCGTGCGCCGGCCGGTTGCCGGCCGCCATGTGATGGTGATTGATGATGTAATGACCACCACCAGCACCATGAATGAAATCGCCCGGACACTGAAGCAGGCCGGCGCGGCATCCGTCACCGCCGTGGCGGCTGCCCGGGCCATTGTTTGATATACATCAAATCCGGCCATGGCCGGTCTTTTCTATACTTTCACCTGTATCAACGCCGGCAAAGGGAGACACACCATGGCCATGCTGCAACAAGACGATTCCAAGACCCTGAAACACTTGATAATGGCCATCGGTGGCATGGTGCTGCTGACCATTGTGCTGGCCATCACCGCCAACCTGTTTTTCTGAGTTCCAGGCATAGCGGATCATCTGCCGGTGGCAGGTTTTTCTGCCGCCGGTCTTTTTTTATTGCTTCCCCACAGGCAGCTTGCTGGTATAGTACGCAGCCGTCACCAGCGTGACACACGAGCTAACCGAAACATCCAAAGGGGAACACCATGAATAACGAACAAGTCCAGGCAGAAGACAGCAAGACCCTGAAACAACTGGCCCTGTCCATCGCCGCGATGGCGGCGATGACGGTGATTTTTATTATCGCTGCCAACGTTTTTTTCTGAGCCTGACCGCCACGCCGCGCATCATTCGCCGCGGCGTGGCCACACCAGCGAACGCAGCCAGCGCCACACATTGTTGTTGCGCAGCACCATAAAATCCACCTTGTCGAACCAGCGCTCCAGCGCCGGTGGATCACTGAAAAAATCCGCCCGTGTCCGCATTGGCCGGCCGACGTCCAGATGTTTGACCACCTGCGCCGGATTGCCTGCTACCACCACATTGGCCGGCACATCCCGACTGACCACGGCACCGGCAGCAACCACCGAATTTTCACCAATCGTGACACCCTTGAGCACTGTGCTGCCATCACCCAGCCAGACATTATTGCCAATTCGCACCGGCGTAATGCTTTTGGCCCGACTGGCACGATCATACATTTCGTGCCAGTCCGAATCGGTGATATACACGCCATTGGCCATCATCACGCTGTCGCCGATAGTGATTTCATGGCAGGCGCTGATACGACAGCCGGGGCTGATCAGCACATAGTCACCAATGGTGATTTTTCCCTCACCCGGCTTCAGGCCCCAGACGCCGATACAGGTAAACCGGTCCGGCTCGGAAATGACAGTGGCACACTGGCCAATACGGATATTGGGGCCGGATATGCGGGTAAACCACGGCTTCATGAAGGTGTGGTGCGGCCCCAGATAATCACAGCGCGGCGCAAGGAAATGCTCGGTATACCAGTGGCGGTAACGCAGGTAGATTTTTTTGACCCAATACGGGCGCAGGTCTTCTCTCATGATCACATCACATTCACGGCATGTTATATTGCCGCGCTATTGTACCCATCGAACAAGGAATCACCATGATTGTATCCGGCAAAATCGTGACCCTCGCTGGCTGGTTGCTGATTCTGGCCAACCTGGCCTATCCGCTTGGCAATTATCAGCAGATGATCAACTGGGCAGGGATTGGCCTGCTGGCCGCCCACGTTATCGAAATGCTGGTGTTTCTGCCCAAGGCCCGGCGCGTAGGCGGCCCACTGGCCGGCCACCTGCTGCAACTACTGGTTTTCGGCTATGTGCACAACATGGTGATGGAGCAGGCGCTGGCTGCCAGGCATACCACTCAATAAGTCATGCTGGCCGCATTCAGCAGGCCAACGCTGAGCGAAATGGCTGCCAGCAACAGTCCGGACGCCATTTCACCCTGGCGCAGCCGCTCGGTCAGGCTGGGCAGAAACAGCCGCACACTGAAAAATGCCGACAGCTGGACTACCAGCGCCACCGCACCCCACAGCAAACAACCCAGCAGGGTTTCGGCGTTATGGATGGCACTGGCCAGCGGCACCACAAAACCCAGCATGCTGCCGGCAAAACCCACACTGACAGCGGTATCGTTCTGGCGAATCAGCTGCCACTCATCCAGCGGTGTCAGCAGGTTGTAAAGAAAGACATACAGCAACAGCAGGCCACCGCCAACCAGAAAATACAGCAAAAAGGTCGGCAGACCGGCCAGGTACAGGGCGATTTGCTCCAGCATGGGGCTTCTCCTCAACAGAAAGATGCCAGTTTACCTCCAATGCCGGTCCGCGCTCAAAGCCCGCAGCATTTTTTTGCCGAGCGGGCAGGCATTGGTCGAAGCCGCATGCTATCCGCTATAATGCGCCATCCACCTGCCGACCAAGGTACAACATGACTGACAAGCTCTGGCAAACCATTCGTGAGGAAACCCGCGCTGAAGCGGCAAAAGAGCCGATTCTGGCCAGTTTCCTGCACGCCACCATCCTCAAGCACGATACGCTGGAATCCGCCCTGAGCTACCATCTGGCCAGTATTCTGGACTATCCGGCCACACCGGCGATCCTGTTGCGTGAAGTGATTGATGAGGCACTGTCTCACGACGCATCCATCATCGCTGCCGTGGGCGCCGACATTCAGGCCGTGTTTGACCGCGACTCTGCCTGCGACTGTTATTCCACGCCGTTCCTGTATTTCAAGGGGTTTCTGGCGCTGCAGTCCTATCGCATTGCCCACTGGCTGTGGCAGAACGGACGCCGTTCACTGGCGCTGTTTTTCCAGCACCGGATTTCGGTGGTGTTCGGGGTGGATATCCATCCGGCAGCACGGATCGGCCACGGCATCATGATTGACCATGCCACAGGCCTGGTCATCGGCGAAACCTGCGTCATCGGCAACAATGTGTCGATCATGCAGTCAGTCACTCTCGGTGGCACCGGCAAGGAACATGGCGACCGTCACCCGAAAGTCGGCAACGGCGTGCTGATCAGCGCCGGCGCCAAGGTGCTGGGCAATATCCGCATTGGTGATGGCGCAAAAATCGGTGCCGGCAGTGTTGTGCTGCAGGATGTTCCGGCCCATACCACCGCCGCCGGGGTGCCGGCCAAGATCATCGGCCGGCCCAAATGTGACCAGCCGGCACTGGACATGCACCACGAGTTCAACGACTGACCCGCCACACCGCGCACAGGCAACAAATCAGCAAAATAAGCCGGTTAAAAATTGCACAAATGATTACAAGGAGTTAATCTTTAGTAAAACGAAGAGGGATTTTTATGAACCGTAAAACTGCTTTTCTCATCCTGGCACTCGGCAGCAGTACCGCTGCCAATGCCGAACCTGGCAACAAATGCCCCGCCGAGCTGGTCAATTTCTGGAAATCCTTTGCCATCCGCACAGAAAATCCGGACGCCATCCCGCGCTTTCTGCTGCAAAACGACTGCTTTCGTGCGCTGGGCATTACCACGTTTCCGGAGCTGACCCGCAAACGCCTGGATCAGCCCGGTCGCACCGAACTGGTCGACCAGATGGTGGCGCAGCTGGGCTGGACTGCTCGCCAGCACCACTAGCGCCAGTCACAAAAAAGCCGGCGCAGCCACTCTGGCCGCGCCGGCTTTTTATGCCTTAAAAAACGTCTGCCGGTAGTATTTCAGCTCGTTGATGGAGTCGCGGATATCATCCAGCGCCAGATGCGAGCTGGCCTTGCTGATGCCGTCCAGCAATGACGGCTGCCAGCGCCGCGCCAGCTCCTTGACGGTACTGACATCAATATGCCGATAGTGGAAATACGCCTCCAGCTCGGGCATGTAACGCAGCAGAAAGCGCCGATCCTGGGAAATGGTATTGCCACACATCGGTGACTTGCCGGCCGGCACATAATGTTTGAGGAAATTCAGCGTGGCCAGCTCGGCATCACGCTCACTGAAGGTTGATTGCCGCACTCTTTCGGTCAGGCCGGACTGGCCATGCTGGCGGGTACACCACTCGTCCATGTTATCGAGAATGTCATCCGGCTGGTGAATCGCCAGCGATGGCCCTTCCGCCAGGATATTCAGCTGGCTGTCGGTGACAATGGTGGCGATCTCGATGATCACTTCACGTTCGGGATCCAGACCGGTCATTTCCAGATCCAGCCAGATCAGGTTGCTGTCGTCCAACATGGGATTTCCTGTTTGCCTGTGAATGTTCAATAATAGCCGCCAGTGTAGCAGACAAGGCCGGCAAAAGAATGTACAGCACCCCATGAGCAAACGCAGGCTTACCGATCAGCAGCAGCTGCGTATCCGCAAAAACCAGCAACAGCACCTCGACAGTGGCGAACAACAGGGTGGCACGGTGGTGGCACGCTATGCCCGACATGTGGATGTCCGGCCGGACAACGCCGACACTATCCTGCGCTGCCATGTGCGGGCCAATATCGATTCCATCGCTGTTGGCGACCGGGTTGCCTGGCAGCGAGACAAACGCCAACAGGCGGTCGTGCTGGCCGTCGAGCCCCGCCACTCTGTCATCGAGCGGCCTGATGGCCTGGGCAAACTGAAACCGGTAGCCGCCAATATCGATCAAGTGATGGTGGTACTGGCGCCGGAACCCGAACCCCATCCGGCGCTGCTGGATCGTTACCTGCTGGCAGCAGAAAATGCCGGCATTAATGCCGCCATTGTGCTGAACAAGATCGACCAGCCACAGCAGGCCGAGGCCTGGCAGGCCCTGCTGGATATTTACCGGGCGCTGGGTTACCCGGTGTTTGTCATTTCCTGCCACAGCGGCATTGGCTTTGCTGAATTACGCGATTTCCTGCGCGACAAAACCTCGGTTTTTGTCGGCCAGTCCGGGGTTGGCAAGTCCTCCATCGTCAACGTACTGCTGCCCGATGTTGCACAGCGCACCGGGACGCTCTCCGATGCCGTGCAAAAAGGCCGCCACACCACCACCACCGCCACCCTGTTCGAGCTGCCCGAAGGCGGGCGACTGATCGACTCACCCGGCATCCGCGAGTTTCATCTCAACCACCTGGAACGTGAGCAGGTATTTGCCGGTTTCCGTGAGCTGCAGCCGCTGCTGGGTCAGTGCCAGTTCCGTAATTGTACCCACGACCAGGAACCCGGCTGCCGGATCAAGGATTTTATCGAGCAGGAAGGCATGCATCCGTCACGCCTGAACAGCCTGCAATACATTCTCAACCCGGTATAATGTTTGCCGTATTCCGGCCGCTGTGCCTACAATGACCGCCCGTTTTTGAGGTGACTGCAATGATCCTGCCCGCACTGATTGATGCCTCCACCCTGCATCAGCACCTGCCCGACGACCGCCTGCTGATCGTTGACCTGTGCTCTGATGACAACTACCGTGCCGGCCATATTCCCGGCGCCGTGCATATCCCGCCAGCCCGTCTGGGCTGCGGCCAGCCGCCGGCACCGGGCAAATTACCGGCCATCGAGAGCCTGACTGCGATGCTGGAGCACATCGGCCTGGATAGCCGCCGTCATGTAGTGGCCTATGATGATGCCGGCGGCAGCTGGGCCGGCCGGCTGATCTGGACCCTGGCGCTGCTGGGCTTTGACAATGCCAGCCTGCTGGATGGCGGCCGCAACGCCTGGCTGGCCGCCGGCTTGCCGCTCAGTGACCAGACACCGGTAATCCAGCCCAGTCAGCTGCAGCTGGCCATCAACCCGGTCTGGCTGGCCGACAAACAGGAAATCCTGCACAATCTCGACAATCCCGATTATTGCATCTGGGATGCCCGCTCGGCCGGCGAATATCGCGGCGAAAACGTCCAGGCCGCACGCGGTGGCCATATCCCCGGCGCCATTCACCTGGAATGGACCGAACTGATGGATGAACAACAACGCCTGTTGCCCGTCGAACAGCTGCAGTCCATGCTGGACAAGGCCGGCCTGACCCGCGACAAAACCATTACCACCCACTGCCAGACCCACCGACGCTCCGGGCTGACCTGGTTTGTCGCCCGCAAACTGCTGGGTTACCCGGCCATCAAGGCCTATCCCGGATCGTGGTCCGAGTGGGGCAATTGTGACGACACACCGATAGAGACCTGACCATGCTGCCAGAACCGATTTTTGCAATCCTGCAACACACCCTGCCAAAACATACCGTCTCGCGCCTGACCGGCCGGCTGGCCGAATGCCGTATCCCGGCCATCAAGAACGCGCTGATTCGTGCCTTTATCCGCCGCTACGGGGTGGACATGACCGATGCCGAGATTCAGGACATCACGGCATTTGCCCATTTCAACGATTTTTTCACCCGCGCCCTGCGTGACGGCAGCCGTCCGGTCTGTGACCAGCCTGCCAGCATTGCCTGCCCGGCTGACGGCTGTATCAGTGAAATTGGCAGTATCGAACTGGGCAGCGTGATGCAGGCCAAAGGCCACCGTTATTCGCTGTCATCACTGCTGGCCGGCGATGAGGCCTTGTGCCAGTCCTTGCACAACGGCAGCTTTGCCACGATTTACCTGGCGCCACATGATTATCACCGGGTGCATATGCCCATCGATGGCACACTGCAAAAAATGACCTATGTGCCGGGCCAGCTGTTTTCTGTCAACCAGGCCACGGCCAACCGGATTCCCGGCCTGTTTGCCCGCAATGAGCGGCTGATCTGCGAATTTGCCGGCCCGTCCGGCCCGTTTGTGATGATCCTGGTTGGCGCCCTGGTCGTGGCCGGTATCGACACCGTCTGGGCCGGTGAAGTCGCGCCAATGCGGCCACGCCTGCAGACCACTGATTATCGCCAAACAGCCGAGATCACCCTGAAAAAAGGTGACGAAATGAGCCGCTTCAAGCTGGGTTCGACAGTTATCCTGTTGTTTCCGCAAGGCAAGGTCAGCTGGGATGCAGAACTGGCCAATGGCAGCCCGACCCGCATGGGTGAATCCATCGGCACACTGGCAGGCGGATAATTTTTGCAGATTGCCGCTTTGTCATTTCACAAACCGGCAATCATTGTCTATTACTTGATACTGCCCTGAAAAAAGCATGGCGGCTTCAGGCTAATGCCCGCCACTGACTGACATCACTACAATAACAGGGCCCTTTTCCAATTGCAGTCGACTAAATGGACAGAACATGACCAGCATGGCAACTACCCAGTCCGGCAGTCTTGACCGTGACCAGCAAAAGCAGATTCTGCGCCGCTTTATCCAGATTACGCTGGGACGCCTGGCCCGTATCCGCGATGACCTGGCCGGCCCGCAGCAATTATTTCTGGATGCCTTGCCGGTGTTGCTGCACAGCAATCACCCGGATTTTCCCTGCTTTGTTTCTGAATACGCCCCCAGTGGCATCTGCAAATACCAGCCCAGCGGTGCCGAGCTGCAGAAAATCCGTGCCCTGGCCCCCGGCTTCACGCTGACCGATGCCGGCAGCAACCGCCAGCAGATTCTTGGCCTGTACCTGTCAGGCGACTGCGGCACCATTATCGAGGCAGAACAACAGAACATCATTGTCTGGCTTTGTCATGCCGATGGCCTGGGCGCCAATGAAATCTCACTGCTCAACCGCAAATGCAAGCTGATTGAAGACTGGGCGCGTTCACTCAATCTGCGGGTGCGTTTCCGCATCTTCGACAGCCGCTTCAACAGCAGCCAGAAACAGCACGAACTGCATGATACGGAACTCGACCTGTTTTATCGCACCGGGGTACTGGTGGCCGGGCGCCTGCCATTGTGGTGGCTGATCCCGCCGGAAGAGGAAAACAAGTACGACCAGTTCGCCAGTATTCTGCGACACAAAAATTACGTCAGTGATGATGACGTGATCGACTTTGGCGGGGTTGGCAACATCCCGCCGGCTGAATATATCCAGGGCGGCATTGCGCTGCTGTCTGACATCGAGAAACAACCCTATGAATTGTGTCTCAAACAGGCTGTCAGCGAAATCTACATCAACGAACAGCCGGACACCTTGCTATTGAGCCGCCAGTACAAGTATGCGGTTTACAACAACGAACTGGATCTTGATGCGCTGGATCCGTATGTCATGGTGTACCGGCGCATTGAGCAATATCTGCTGAAACGCCAGGAGCTGAACCGGCTGGAGCTGATGCGCCGCTGCTTTTATTTCCAGGTCGACAAAAAACTGTCGCAGCACAGCAGCCATGCCAGCTGGCAGCGCAAGCTGATGGAAAAACTGACTGCCGAATGGCGCTGGAGCAAGGACAAACTCAAGCAACTGGATAACCGCGCCGGCTGGCGTGCTGATGAAGTCCGCAACGAACGGCTGGAGCTGGTCAAGGAACTGACCGGCAGCTACCGTTTCCTGTCCGAGTTTGCCCGCCGCAATCGCCAACAGCTGAGCAATGCACTGATTGGCGATATGCACACGCTGGGTCGCAAACTGCATTCCTGGTATGAACGCAAGGCCGGCAAGGTCGACCTGATCAACCTGGATATTTCCGACAGCCTGCATGAAGACAACCTGTATTTCTGCCAGGTCAAGCACCGCCTGCAAACCGTCTGGGCTGTGTATGCCGAGCCAGTCAGCCACCGCGATACACCCAACACCCTGCCATTGCGGCGCAGTGACAGCCTGGTCGAGCTGGCCGCCTGGTGCCACCTGAACGGTATCTGTGACGCACAGACCCGGATCAGTATTGTCGATGGCGATCACCAGCTCCGCGATCGTGAATTACAACAGATTTTTGTCTCCCTGCGCGAGCGCCTGCCCGCCGACAGCAGCCTGCTGCGCCCGGCCAATGCCAACTTCAACCAGCCAGCCCGGCCAACCAGCGTCATGGTCTTTCTTAATGTCGGTGCTGATTCAGCCGGCAACAGCGGCACACCCGGCAGCAAACTGCAAAGCCTGACCACGGCATTTGATTACCACGAACACCGCAACAACATCATCCTGAACCTGGAAACGCTGACCACCAACAGCTGGGGTGAAGTGATCTGCAAGGCCTTCACCGGCTCGATTGCACTGCTTAACTGCATCAAGGATTATCTGCAAAGCGTGCCGCCCAGCAGCCATGCCAGCCCGCCAAAGCCGCATTTCTACTGTTACAGCGGGCGCCAGTGCCAGGCCATCAAGGCGCGGGTCGATGAATTGTTCCGCGACCTGACCGCCTGCTACTACACCGGCACCCTGCCGGCCAACACCCGCTATATCCTGCAGATGAAAAACCAGTTTTTTATCATCCAGTACGACAACCAGAAGGTGAACTTCAAGGGCGCACGCAACCTGGATGAGCTGATCCGCCGGCTTGGCCAGCCACAGGCGCAATACAGCCCGATTATTTTTGACCGCCATGCCATGCACGATTCGGCTCTGGCAGCCATCTGCCCGACGATGCAGAAAAACGCCCTGCAAATCTACTTCCAGGACAACCGGGACAACAGCGCAACGGTTTACATCATTGATGAAAAAGGCTCGGTGTATTGCCGCCGTTACCCATTCAGCGATGCCCAGACGCTATTGAAGCCACTCGACACGTTTCTGCAATCCACCCTGTACCGGCAAAGCGCCAGCCCCAGCCTGTCGACACAATCACAAGCCCCGGACTACCACTACATCGAGACCGATGTGCTGTATTACCAGATCACGCCCGGCAAGGCCGGCGAACCGCCCAAGATTGTGCCTTTCCAGCTGCAGAACAACCTGGCCGATCACCGCTACTTCAGCGTGCAGGCCATTGCCGAGGCCGGGCCGAACAACAAGCCGGTGTTTAATATCTACTGTGACCAGCAGGAGTTTTCCGCGGTTGACTGGGGCAGTGGCCTGTACCCGACGGTCGCGCGTTTTATCATGTCACGCCGGCCATCCGGTGGCACCTACCCGTGTTATATCTCTGACCTGGATTTGTCCAGTGTCGGCGCCAGTGATGGCAGCAGCAATCCGCAAACCATCGACTACCTGCTGCACAAGCAGGCTATCGAAGATGGCATTAACGAGGCGCTGCAAAAGGTCTGAACCATTCCATGGCAAGCATGAATCCGACATCCGGCGCCGAGTAGACTTTCAGGTCCTCCAGCAGCACCAGCTGTAATTGCCAGTCGCTGGTGCGGTAACGCAGGCCGCCGCTCAGCATCACCGCCTCATTCAGCGGTTCCTTGTTGCTGGCACGATACAGCGCAGTGTGCAGATCCAGCTGCAGCATCACCTGCCAGCCAGGCCAGTAAAACGGCCTGGCGATGGCCATGCCGCCAAAGCCGGCCCAGTCGCGGCGCTGGTTTGCCAAAACATCGGGCGTCTGCATCCACAGCAGGCCGTACTGCAGGTCAAATTGCCAGCTGCCGGGATGCCAGCGATGGCTGCTGTACAGTGCCACATCCAGACTGCCGCTGCCCAGCAGGCGTTCACTGTTGCCGCTGGGCAGCTTGACCATCAGCTGCAGCGATTGCCGGTGACGCCAGCTGTCCGCCAGCTGCCAGCCAGCTGCCAGCCGTACATCACCAAGGCCCGATACCGGCTGCTCCAGCAGCACATTGTCCTGCCCCTGGTAGTCAATACGCAGCTGGTCACGCGGCCGCTTGTCACGGTTGGCATTGGGCATGCCGAACAGGTCATGAAAATTTTCCACCAGGTCATCCATAAAACCGCGCCGGTAACTGATCAGCGGCACCGCGACCTCCAGCTCCCAGCCAGCAAAACCATGGCGCCAGTACAGTTCACTGATATAACTTTCCACGTCAATCAGCAGCGGATCCGGCTGTTTGGCACGCAATACAAACTGGTTGCTGAGCGTCGTCACCAGCGCCAGCCGGTTATCCCCGGCGGCCAGCTTTTGTGGATCGGCAAGACCGGGCAGGCCAACAAACTGGGCAAACGGACTGTGGTTGCGCAACGGCGCTGACGCGTCGGCAAACATCCCGCAGCAGGCCAGCAGCAGTGTGGTAAACACCCGAAAACTCATGACTTTTTTACCTGTAAACGCTACCATCTGGCAAATTTATCCGGGAAGCTGCGCAGCATGAGCAAACCATCAGTCAAACTGCTGTTGATCATCTGTCTGTCATTACTGTGTATCAGTGCCTGCGGCCAGAAAGGCCCGCTGGTGCTGCCCGACCAGCAATCCCACAGCCCCACTGACTGAAGGCATTATGTCGTATTTTACCTATCAAGATGACAATTTAACGGTTGAGTCAGTCAGCGCACTGGCACTGGCCGAACGGTATGGCACACCAACCTATGTCTACTCCCGTGCAGCATTGACGGAACACTATAACGCTTACAGCAAGGCCATCGGCCAGCACGACCTGGTCTGCTATGCCGTCAAGGCCAACTCCAATATTGCCGTGCTGAATGTGCTGGCCCGCCTCGGCGCCGGTTTTGATATTGTGTCAGTCGGTGAACTGGAGCGGGTGCTGGCTGCCGGCGGCGACCCTGCCAAAGTGGTTTTTTCCGGTGTTGCCAAGACTGCTGCTGAAATGCGCCGTGCACTGGACGTCGGCATTCACTGTTTTAATGTCGAATCAGCTGCCGAGCTGGAGCGCCTGGACCAGGTCGCCCGGGCGATGGGCACCACCGCGCCGGTGTCACTGCGCGTCAACCCGGATGTGGATGCCAACACCCACCCGTATATTTCCACCGGCCTGCGGGAAAACAAGTTCGGCATCCATATTGATGACGTACTGGCAGTCTACCGCCGCGCCCACAGCCTGCCCGGCATCCGCGTGATCGGTGTCGACTGCCACATCGGCTCACAGCTGACCCGCCTGGAGCCGTTTCTTGATGCCCTCGACCACGTGCTGAAGCTGGTCGACACCCTGGCTGGCGACGGCATTACGCTGCAGCATATTGATCTCGGCGGCGGACTGGGAGTGCGTTACCGCGATGAAATGCCGCCCGATGCCGGCGACTATATCCGCCAGGTAAAAGCCAGACTGGCCCCTTACGCCTTGTCACTGATTATCGAGCCGGGCCGTTCGATTGCCGCCAATGCCGGTATCCTGCTGACCCGTGTTGAATACCTGAAAAACAATGGTGACAAACACTTTGCCATTGTCGATGCGGCCATGAACGACATGATCCGCCCGGCCCTGTACCAGGCCTGGATGGATATCCGCCGTATTCATCCGGGCGATGGCCAGCCAGCGCTGTACGATATTGTCGGGCCGGTCTGCGAAACCGGTGATTTTATCGGCAAGGATCGCCAGCTGACCCTGGCTGCGGGTGACTATCTGGCCCAGTTTTCAGCCGGCGCCTACGGTTTTACCATGGCCTCCAACTACAACAGCCGTGGCCGTGCCGCCGAAGTGATGGTCGACGGCGACCGCCATTACCTGATCCGCCAGCGCGAAAGCATCAGCGACCTGCTGCGTGGTGAATCGCTGCTGCCTGGTGACCTGTGATGCTGGTGCGCTTCAGCAAAATGCATGGCCTCGGCAACGATTTTGTTGTGCTCGACCTGATCTCGCAGCGTTTCCAGCCGGAAGCCAAACACATCCGCCAGATGGCGGATCGCCACTTTGGCATCGGCTGCGACCAGGTACTGCTGGTTGAAACCCCGCGCCGGCCGGAAAACGATTTTCGTTACCGCATTTTTAATGCCGATGGCAGCGAGGTGGAACAGTGCGGCAATGGTGCGCGCTGCTTTGCCCGCTTTGTGCACAAAAAAGGCCTCAGCGGCAACAACCCGTTGCGGGTGGAAACCGCCAAAGGCGTGATCGAGCTGTTCCTGGATGACAATCATGTGCGGGTCAACATGGGGCCACCGGTTTTTACACCGGCGGATATCCCGTTTGCCGCCACACAGCAGCAAGCCTGCTACCCGCTGGCGGTAAACGACCAGACCCTGGAGATCGGTGCCGTATCCATGGGCAACCCCCACGCCGTGTGCCAGGTGGATAACGTGGATACCGCCGATGTCGCCACACTCGGCCCGGCCATTGAAAACCACCCGCGCTTTCCCAACCGGGTCAATGCCGGCTTTATGCAGCTGGTAGCACGCGACCATATCCGCCTGCGCGTCTACGAGCGTGGTGCCGGCGAAACCCTGGCCTGTGGCAGCGGCGCCTGTGCAGCGGTGGTATACGGCATCAGCCGTGGCTGGCTGGACCAGCGGGTACGGGTGGACTTGCCCGGCGGCCAGCTGATAATCGAATGGCCGGGTGACGGGGCAGCTGTGCAGCTGATCGGCCCGGCCACCCATGTTTTTGATGGCAAAATGCGTTTGTAGAGGATGCCCATGAGTAACGACAAGCCACTGTCAGACCTGCAACCCGACCAGGTGGCCCAGTACCTGCTGGAAAACCCGACCTTTTTCCTCAAGCACGAGCAACTGCTGGCCGATCTGTATCTGCCGCACAGTCCGGGCCAGGCAGTATCACTGCTGGAGCGCCAGGTCAGCCTGCTGCGCGAGCGCAATATCGACATGCGCAAACGCCTCAATGACATGCTGGAACAGGGCCAGCGCAATGACCTGTTGTTCCAGAAAACCACCTCGCTGGTACTGCACCTGCTGGAAGCGCAGAACCTGAACGAGCTGGTGCGGCGCCTGACTGACTACTGCGAAAATGAATTCCAGGTTGACCGGGTGCAATTCAGCCTGCTGACGTCGGCCGACAGTTACCGTAACAACCAGTGCCGGCTGCTGTCGGTGATGGATGTCGAACGCAACATGCCGTCCTTGCTGCAATCACCACAATCGATCAGCGGCATTTTCCGTGATGATGAACTGGTTCTGCTGTTTGCCGGCAAACCGGAGCATATTGCCTCGGCCATCGTGTTGCCGATTATCGTCGGCGACAAAATCCAGGCCATTCTGGCGATGGGCAGCGATGATCCGCATTACTTCAAGGCCGGCATGAACACCCTGTTCCTCGGCTTTATCGGTGATGTCATCGGCAAGCTGCTGCCACGCTTCGTCTAGGGCGCCGGCCGATGCACTGGCAAGCGGCCATCGACCAGTTTACCGGCTACCTGGCCAATGTGCGGCGGCTGTCGCCGCATACCATTACCCATTACCGCCACGATCTGGATGAGCTGGCCGCCAGCAACCCGCAGTCGCCCTTCACCCTCAGCCAGCACGACATCCGCCTGTTCATCAGCACCCTGCACCGCAGGGGGCTGGCACCCAAGTCATTGCAGCGCAAGCTGTCGTCCATTCGCCAGTTCTACCGCTTTTTTATCCGCCAGCGCCTGTGTGAAATGAATCCCGCCGTGGGTGTGCGGCCGCCAAAACCGGCACGCCGGCTGCCAAAGGTGATGAGCACCGACGACCTGCATCAGCTGCTGGACTACCATGCTGATGACTGGCTGTCGCTGCGCGACAAGGCGATGGTCGAGCTGTTGTATTCCTCCGGCCTGCGACTGGCAGAAATTGCCGCGCTGGATATTGCTGATGCTGACCTGCAGGCTGCCATCGTGCGGGTCACCGGCAAAGGCAGCAAGCAACGGCTGGTGCCGCTGGGCCGGCTGGCCATTGACGCCATCCGCCAATGGCTGGCGGTGCGCGACAATGTCATTATCCATGAGCCGGCAGCACTGTTTGTCAGCCAGCGTGGCCGGCGTATCAGCCATCGCAGCATCCAGCAGCGCCTGCACAAACTGGGCATGGAACGTGGCAGCCGGCAACGCCTGCATCCGCACCTGATGCGCCATTCGTTTGCCAGCCACCTGCTGGAATCCAGCGGCGACCTGCGTGCCGTACAGGAAATGCTGGGGCACAGCGATATTGCCACCACCCAGATTTATACCCACCTGGATTTCCAGCACCTGGCCAAAACCTACGATGCCGCCCACCCGCGCGCGCGCAAAAAATGAGCACCATCCAGCCGGCTTTTTTCCTCTACCCGCCACAACGGCCAGGCATCGGCATCAGCGCCTGTCTGGCCGGCCAGCCGGTGCGTTATGACGGCAGCGACAAACGCCAGCCATGGATTGAGCGGCTGGCCCGGCACGCCAGCCTGGTGCCGGTTTGTCCGGAAGCCGGTGCCGGCCTGGGCGTGCCGCGTCCGCCCATCCAGCGCGAACGGTTTGATGGTCGGGATTATCTGCGGGTGATTGCCAGCGGTGAAGATGTGGGGGATGCGCTGCGCAGCTTCGCCGAACAAACCGCCAGCGAGCTGGCCGGCCAGCTGCAGGCCTTTATTGTCAAGGCCCGCTCACCCAGTTGCGGACTGGGCAGCACGCCGGTGTTTGCTGGCGACGGCCAGCCGCTGGCTATTGCCAATGGCGTTTTCACCGACGTACTGCAGCAACGGTGGCCGGATTGCCTGCTGGTGGACGAGGCGTTTCTGGCCAGTGCCGCGCGTTGTGACGAGCTGCTGCTGCGCTGCCAGTGGTTGCTGGACTGGCAACAGGCCGTCAGCGACAGGCGCCAGCAGCAGGCACTGGCCTGTTACCAGCGTTACTGGCCGGTGACAGAACAAAACTGGCCGGCACCGTTGCTGGATACTCGGCAGCAGCTGCCGCCGGCGTTACTCTACGACAGCAACCCGGCTCAGTCATCACAGTACTGACGCTGCAGCTGTTGCAACTCCAGCTCTGCTGCACGACGCTCATCTTCAGTCCAGTACTCACGATCGCCATCTTCATTGGTACTGTAAATGCTACTGACCCCGTCCAGCATATGGCGACGCGCCCGCACGTCCTTGCAACGTTGCTGGCGCAGCTGTTGCCGCTCCCTGGCTTCGGCGCGTGCCTGCTGTTCCTGCTGGCGCTGCTGCTCCCATTGCCCGGCCTGTTCTTCCAGGTGCTGGCGGTATCGCACCATCTCGGGGTCGGGGATTGCCGGGCTGGCCTGGTAATGGCGGGTTTCCACCG
>DATCSZ010000200.1:0-7331 GCA_036568205.1 Pseudomonadales bacterium | reverse complement strand
TGTTGTGCCAGCTGGCCGAGGAAGACCGCCCTGCCCGCCTGTCCCGTGCCGAAGCCAGTTTTGACAAGGCACGTATTGATTTTGAGGGTGCGCAAAAGCTGTTTGATGACGGGCTGATTTCATCGGCTGCCATCGCTGCCAGCAAGTCGGAGCTGGAAAACGCCCGTGCACAACTGAAACAGGCTGCGCTGCAGGTGGACTACCTGAAAATGCGTGCGCCGTTTGATGCGTTTGTCGAGGATCGTCCGGCCCAGGTTGGCGCACTGATCGAACGTAATCATGTCTGTGCCCGCCTGCTGGATGAGAGTTCCTTGCTGGCAACCGCCCAGGCCAGTGAAAAAGCTGTACA
Source organism: Pseudomonadales bacterium (assembly GCA_036568205.1). GTDB lineage: Bacteria > Pseudomonadota > Gammaproteobacteria > Pseudomonadales > DT-91 > DATCSZ01. The sequence continues at coordinate 6,982 of DATCSZ010000200.1, read as the reverse complement.
ACAGCTGGCGCTGGGTCAGGCGGTGAGTGTACGCCTGGCCGGTGGCCGCGAGATGGCCGGCCGGATCAGCTTTATCGGCCGTACTGCCGATCCGGTGACACGCACCTATACCATCGAAGCGGAACTGGTGCTGAATGGTGAGCCCTTGCGTGATGGCATCAGCGCTGAAATCGAGGTGCCGGTGCGCCAGCTGATGGCACACCGCATGAGCCCAGCCCTGCTGGCGATTGACGGTGACGGCAAGCTGGGCGTGCGTATCGTCAATGATGCCGATGTGGTGGAGTTCTACCCGGTTGAGGTGGTCAACGAAAGCCAGGCGGGTGTATGGGTCACCGGCCTGCCGCAGGATCGGCCGCTGCGGCTGATTACCGTTGGCCAGGAGCTGGCCGCGCCGGGTGAAAAGGTCAACGCGGTATCGGCAGAGCAGATTCTCCAGCAACAGGGTGATTTGCTGCAATGACATTTCTCAAGCTGCTGATTGATAACTACCGCACCACGCTCAGCCTGTTTTTGATTGTGGTGATTGCCGGTGTGTACTCCTATCGCAACATGCCGGTGGAATCGACACCGAATGTCACCATCCCGTATATTTCGATCCTGGTCATGCTCGATGGCGTATCACCGGAAGACGGCGTACGCCTGCTGATCAAGCCAAGCGAGGTTGAGCTGCGCAATATCAATGGTGTCAAGGAGATCACCGCGCGGGCGCTGGAAAACTACATCCAGATCGTGGTCGAGTTTGATGGTGATATCAACATCGACAATGCCCTGAATGATGTACGGGCGGCGATGACCCGGGCGCGCGCCGAATTTCCTGACGCCGCCAAGGAGCCGCTGATCCGCGAGCTGACCTCGGACCAGTTTCCGGTGATAGCCATCGGCCTGGTGTCCGAGGGTGCGACGGAGCGCACCATGTACAATTATGCCCACAGCCTGCGGCGCAAGATCCAGGCCTTGCCCAATGTCTTGCGTGCCGATGTGATCGGCGACCGTGAGGAAGTGCTGGAAGTCATCATCAAGCCCAGTGAGCTGCAAAGTTATAACATCCACAGCCAGCAACTGATCAATGCGGTGACCAGCAACAACCTGCTGGTGCCGGCCGGCGAAATCGATACCGGCAAGGGCCGCTTTTCGATCAAGCTGCCGGGCCTGATTGAACAGCACCAGGACCTGGTCAACCTGCCGGTCAAGTCAACGGCGGATGGCGTGGTACGCCTTGGTGATATTGCCAGCATTCACCGCACCTTCAAGGATGCCGACACCATCACGCTGGTGGATGGCAAACAGGCGATGTCGATTGATGTCAGCAAACGCAGCGGCAGCAACATGATCAATGTGGCCAATGCCGTCAAGGCCCTGCTGGATCAGGAGCAGGGCAATATGCCGGCCGGCATCCGGCTGGCCACTGTGTTTGATTCCACCCCGTTTGCGCTGCAGATGGTCGAGGAGCTGGAAGGCAATATCCTCGCTGCACTGGCCCTGGTGCTGGTGATTATTGTGGCAGCACTGGGCCTGCGTTCGTCCCTGCTGGTCAGTCTTGGCATGCCGATTTCAACCCTCGGTGGCCTGACGGTTTTGTATCTGCTCGGTTATTCATTCAACTTCATGGTGCTGTTTGGCCTGCTGCTGGCGCTGGGCATGATTGTTGATGGCGCGATTGTGATCACCGAATATGCCGATCGCAAGATGATTGAGGGCTACAGCCCGCGTGACGCCTATATTTTTGCCTCGCTGCGCATGTTTGTACCGGTGTCGGTGTCATTGCTGACCACGCTGGCGGCTTTCCTGCCGCTGATTTTCTGGCCCGGCGTGGATGGCCAGTTTATGCGTATCCTGCCGATCACGGTGTTTTCCATCCTCACCTGTTCGTGGTTGTATGCCCTGCTGATTTTGCCGGTGCTGGGCGCGCTGTTTGGCCGCACACCCGGCGATACCGACAACAACCATGACATGCAGATACTGGAACACGGTGATCCGCGCCAGCTGGCCGGCATTACCGGCAGTTATGCCCGGCTGATCGACCGGGTGCTGCAGCGGCCGGTGATCTCGTTTGTAGCGATGATTGTGATTCTGTGGGCCATTTTTGGCCTGTATGGCAGCTTTAATGCCGGCACCAAGTATTTCACCGACAGCGATGGCATGCACGGCGAGGTCAGTGTCAGTGCCCGTGGCAATCTGTCGACCGCCGAATCGGCGCAACTGGTACGCCAGGTGGAAGAGCTGGTGCGCAGCACGCCGGGTGTGCATTCGGTTTATACCACCGCCTATCCGGTCGGCATGGCGCAGGGGCGGCGCGGAGCGCCGGAAGACGAAATCGGCTATATGCTGGTTGAGCTGAAGCAGCCCAGGGAACGCAACAAGAGCAGCAAGGAAGTGTTCTGGGATATCCGTGAACGTACCCGCCACCTGGCCGGTATCCGCATTGAGGCAGCCGATCTGTCCGGCGGCCCGCCGGTATCCAAGGATATCCAGATCGAGTTTACTGCCGACAGCCAGGCCTTGCTGGAGCGGGAGGTGAACCGGGTGCGTGAATTTATGGAAAATGGTGTTGCGGGGCTGGTGGACATCACCGACACCCTGCCCTTGCCCGGCATTGAATGGGAGCTGCAGGTAGACCGCGCCCAGGCAGCCTTGCACGGGGTCAGTGTTGCCGATGCCGGCATGGTGGTGCAGCTGCTGACCAATGGCATTCTGATCGGTACCTACCGGCCTGATGACGCGGAAGAGGAAGTCGATATCCGCATCCGTTATCCGCTGCCGCAGCGCACGATCGAGGGGCTCGACCAGTTGATGATCAATACCGCCAGTGGCCCGGTGCCGATCAGCAATTTTGTCAGCCGGGTTGCCAAACCGCGGGTCAACAAGCTGCAGCGCATGAACGGCAATGCGGTCGGTTCGGTGTTTGCCAATGCCGCCATCGGCGTGTTGCCGAATGACAAGATTGCCGAGCTGCAACACTGGATTGACAACGAGGCACATATTGATCCGGGTGTTCGTGTGCGTTTCCGGGGTGCCACGGAAAACCAGCAGGAATCGGCCGCCTTTCTGGGTATTGCCTTTGCGCTGGCACTGCTGCTGATGCTGACCTTGCTGGTTGCGCAGTTCAACAGCTTCTACCAGGCCTTGCTGGTGTTGTCTTCCGTGGTGATGTCGACCGCCGGGGTGCTGCTGGGCCACATGATTTTCCAGCAAAGCTTCAGCATTGTGCTGGGCGGTGTCGGCATTGTTGCGCTGGCTGGCGTGATTGTGCAGAACAATATTATCCTGCTGGATACCTATAACAGCCTGCGCCGTGAGCAGCCGCAGCTGTCGCTGACCGAGCTGGCCGTGCGTACCGGTGCCCAGCGCCTGCGGCCGGTATTCCTGACCGCCGCCACTGCCGGCCTGGGATTGATCCCGCTGGCACTGGGCATCAGTGTTGACCTGATCGGCCGCGATATCACCATGCGTGGCCAGGTTGCCGGTTACTGGAAACCGCTGGCTGCCAGCCTGGTGTATGGTTTAACCTTTGCCACTATCCTGACACTGGTACTGACACCGATGCTGATGGTGATTCCGGCGCGCCTGCGCCAGTGGTGGGCCGCACGGCGCGGGGTATCCGGCCAGGCGTGAAGCATGATACTGGCCGGCATGCCAACGGAGAGATTGCCCATGTGCCGAATGTTCATTGTTGCCCTGTTGCTGTTGTCGTTGCCGGTTGCGGCAACAACGGTTTACCGTTACCAGGATGCTGACGGGCGCTGGCATTTCAGCGACAAAAAACCGGCGGGCAACCAGCCGGTGCAGCAACAGCAACTGGCCATGGCACAGGCCGATTCAGCCGCACCGCGCCTGCAGGTTGGTGAAGACAATGGTGAATGGGTGTTGCAAGCGATCAACCCGTACCCGGCACCAGTAGAGCTGGCCTTCCTGCCTGTGCCGGGTTCAGGACAGGCGGTGCGACGGCTGCTGCCACCGCTGTCGACCACCATTGTCTGGCGGCCGTTGACCGATCGGCGAGCCCGCATCGAACACCACTTTATGCTTGGTGACCCGGCCGCCCAGGCCGATGACACGGCCTACCGGGTGCCGGTGCCGGTCAATGGCCTGTACCGCATTACCCAGGCTTTTGCTGGCCGGTTTTCCCATGCCGAGGAGCCGAACCGCTATGCCGTGGATATTGATGTGCCGGTGGGAACCGAGGTACTGGCTGCGCGTGATGGTGTGGTCGTGCTGGTGCGGCAGAACTATGTGCTGGATGGTGTCGGTGACTACTTTGCCGACAAGGCCAACATGATCCAGGTATTGCATGAAGACGGCACGCTGGGGGTATATGCCCATTTGCTGAATGACAGTGCACGGGTGTCCGCCGGGGATACCGTCAGGGCTGGCCAGCCGCTGGCGCGTTCCGGCTCCAGCGGTTATTCCACCGGTCCGCACCTGCATTTTGTTATCTGGCAGAATACCGGCATGGCTTATCGCTCGGTGCCGTTCCGTTTTGTTATCGACAGCGAAGACGCCTGGCAGCCACAGGCCGGCATGTTGCTGGCCCCGCCACACGATTAACCGGCAATTAAACAGGCATATCCTCCCTGTTTAACATGCCCGCCGGCAACTTCCTGTGCCGCAATAGTAAGCCGACGATATTGATTGCCGGGTTAATAACAACGGCCTTTGTTATCCATCCTGGTTCTGCGGCGCATGCACATGCGCCTCGATCCATTGCTCGGCGGCATCGGTCAGCGCCTTGGCCGAGGCATACTCACCACTGGGCTGTGGCGGGCTGATATAGACATCAATAATACCCGGCGTTTTGGCCAGCTGGCCGGTGGGCCAGAAATAGCCGGCATTGTGGGCGACAAACACCACCGGCACGCCAACCTCAATCGCCAGTGCCGCCCCGCCGCGGGCATATTTGCCGCGCTGGCCGGCGGCAATACGGGTGCCTTCCGGGAAAATCAGCACCGGCATGTGCAGCTCACGCAGGCGTTTCAGGCCTTCCTCACGGATCTGGCGCATGGCTTTTTTCGGGTTGCTGCGGTCAATGGCAATCGGCTTGATGGTGGCCAGCCCCCAGCCAAAGGCCGGGATTTTCAGCAATTCCTGTTTCAGGATGATGCTGACCGGCTTCAGCAGGCTCAGCAGCAGGAAGGTTTCCCAGGCACTCTGGTGTTTGGCCAGTACCACAAACGCGCCCTGTCCGGGCAGGTTATCCAGGCCATGAATACGGTAACGCAGGCCACAGATAACCCGCGCCAGCCACAGTGTCAGATGGGTCCACAGCACAATAACGCTGAATCGGCCCCTGAGCGGCATAAACCAGATAAAAACATAGGCCAGCAGGCTGAACAGCACCGTGGTCACCGCACAGATGGCGTAAAAGACCAGGGCACGGACCGTTTGCAGGAAATGGTTCATCAGCGATGGTTTAGCTGGCCAGCAATGACAGGTCGGCAACCCGGGTGAACTGGCGCCGCAGTTCGGCCAGCAGGGCCAGCCGGTTGTGCTGCAGGGCGGGATCATCCACCATCACCATGACCTGGTCAAAAAACCGGTCGATCTGCGGTTTCATACCGGCCAGCAAGCCCAGTGCCGTGCCGTAGTCACCGCTGTTGCAGCTGGCATCCAGCTGGCCGGCATTGGCCGTCAGGCTGGCAAACAGCGCCTTTTCTGCCTCTTCTGCCAATCGTGCCGGATCAATCCTGGCATCAGCCGCAACAGTCTGTTTGGCGAGGATATTGCTGACCCGTTTGTTGGCTGCCGCCAGTGCCTCGGCTTCGGCCAGCTGGCTGAAGCGGTGTACTGCCGCCGCACGGCGATCAAAATCCAGCGGCCGGCTCAGTTGTTTGGCAGCAACCGCCAGGTAGACCTCGGTGGCATAGCCTTTTTCCTGATACAACGCACGGAAACGTTCCATCGTGTAAGCAAGCGCTTGCTCTGCAGCTGATTCCGGCAGGCCCGGGTACTGCTGCAGCGCGCTGCGGTACAGCTGGGCCAGGTCGAGATCCATGCCGGCCTGCAGGATAATGCGGATAATGCCCAGCGTGGCACGCCGCAGCGCAAACGGGTCGCGGTTGCCGGTTGGCTGCTGGCCGATGGCAAAAATGCCGACCAGGGTATCAATGCGGTCGGCCAGCGCCAGTGCCCGTCCAATCGCGGTTTCCGGCATACGGTCATTGTTGCCGGCCGGGAAATACTGGTCCCGGATGGCCAGTGCCACGTCGTCTGCCTCACCATCATTGCGGGCGTAGTGATAGCCCATCAGGCCCTGCAAGTCGGTGAACTCGAGCACCATCTCGCTGACCAGGTCGGACTTGGCCAGCAGGCCGGCGCGTTCAGCCAGCTGTGCATCAGCACCGGTCTGTGCGGCAATCTCGGCGGCCAGCCGGCTGATGCGGCAGGTTTTGTCATAAACCGTGCCCAGCTGTTGCTGGAAAACTATGGTTTTCAGGGCGTCGCGGCGCGCTTCCAGGCTGGTTTTTTTGTCGTTGGCAAAAAGAACGCGGCATCGGTCAGCCGCGGCCGGATTACCCGCTCATTGCCCATCACCACCAGGTGTGGCTGTTCGCTGTCGATATTGGCGACGGTGATGAAATTCGGCATCAGCTGGCCATGATTGTCCAGCACATAAAAATATTTCTGGTGCTCGACCATGCTGGAAATCAGCGCCTCGGCCGGTACTGCCAGAAAATCCGCATCGAACTGGCCGGACAGGGCTACCGGCCATTCCACCAGTGCGGTAACCTCATCCAGCAAGTCGTCAATGTCATCACCCAGGCGGCCGCCAAGAGATTCTGCCTGGGCCCTTATTTGCTGCAGGATGAGGTTGCGCCGTTCGGCAAAATCGGCGATCACATGGGCCTGGCGCAAGGACTCGGCATACTTGCCGGCATTCACGGCAATGGCCTGCGGTGCATGAAAACGATGGCCATGACTGACACCGCCGCTGCGGATACCCAGAACCTCGGTGTTGATGACCTCATCCCCGAATACCAGCGTGACC
>DATCSZ010000199.1:0-2060 GCA_036568205.1 Pseudomonadales bacterium | reverse complement strand
CATCCATTCCGGCCTTGACCCATTGTTTGACCAGGACCAGGATGGCGTGCCCAATTTCCGTGACAGTGACAGTGATGGTGACCTGATCCCTGACATTATTGAAGCCGGCACTGACATCAACGGTGTGCCGCGCGATACAGATGGCGACGGGGTAGCGGATTTTCTTGATATCGACAGTGACGGCGACGGCATCCCGGATATTGTCGAAACCATGCCTTACAGTGTCGACAGCAACAACAACGGCATTGCCGATGTGTTTGATGCAGCCATTCACGGCTTTGATATCAGCCCGGCTTTCCAGGGCGAGCTGGTCGCCCAGCTGCTGGCTGAAGTGCGCATCAGCGAGGCGCTGGCCAGCGGCCAGTGGCTGGCCGATCAAGACAATGACGGTGTGCCGAATTATCGCGACATCGACAGTGATGGCGACGGCATTCCGGACGCACTGGAAGGCACGCTGGGCCGTGACACACTGGCTAATGGCATTGACGACATGTATGACGTGCTGGTCACCGGCGGCGATGATAATAACGGCGACGGCATTGATGATGCCTTCCCCTGCCACGATACCGACGGTGACGGCCAGTGTGATTACCTGGACAGCGACAGCGACAACGACTGCATCAGCGATTTTGTTGAAGCCGGCGCCAGCGGTCATGATTTCACGTTGTCCGGCTATGACGATGCGTTTGATGCCTGCTTTGATGGCGATGGCAAACATGATGGCATCCACTCGGCCTGCCTGCCAGACAGCGATGGTGATGGCGCGCCGGACCATCGAGACCTGGACAGCGACAATGATGCCATCATCGATGTACTGGAAGCCGGCCGGCCGGACGATGACGGCAACGGCCAGTGTGATGCCGGACAGGCACTGATCACCGACCCGGCTGCGCTGCCGGACAGCAACAATGACAGCATCCCCGACCTGCTGTCGCTGGACAGCAACGGTGACGGTGTGTTTGACATTGCCGGCACCGACCATGCCGCCACCGACAGCAACAACGATGGCCGGGTTGACCCCACCGGTGATGCCGACAAGGACGGCATTGATGACCGTGTTGACAATGCCCCCAACCGCTTTGGCCTGCTGGCCTTTGACCCGGAGGACCCGGACTTCTGTGACAACAACCCGGATCACCCGGACTGCGAGGAACCGGTCGACTGTGATGCCGACCCGGATCATCCCGACTGTGACACCCCGGTTGACTGCGATGCCGATCCTGACCACCCCGACTGTGACACCCCGGTTGACTGTGATGCCGATCCGGATCATCCCGACTGTGACACCCCGGTCAATCCGGTCCAGCCCGGCTTTGGCAAAATCAAAACCACCGAGCAAGGCTCGGCCGGCCTGCTGCTGGGACTGCTGGCTGCGCTTATGGTACTGCGCAGGAGGCTGCTGGCATGAAGGCATCACATCGTTATGCAGCGACCACGCTGCTGCTTGCCTGTCCGCTGCTGGCCAGCGCCCTTGAAGAAACCGTCTGCGGTGAATACCGCCTGTGGCCTGAACAAACACCGGCCTATGCCCGCTGTTTTTATGCCGGTGCCGGTATTGGTGTATCACGGCTGGAGCCGGACACCGGTGATTCCACCTGGACTAACAGTGACATCAACGACCAGGCATTCACCGTTTATGGCGGCTATCGTTTTGCCCGTGACTGGTTTGTTGAGGGGCGCCTGGCACTGCTGGGCGAGGCCGGGCTGAAAAGCAGCACACCGGCCGCCACCGCCAGCGTGCGTTATGATGCGCTGGCCGTGCATGCCGGTTACTACCTGCCATTGCGGCTTCACTGGTTTGACCAGCCGCTGCCACTGAAGCTGTTTATCAAGGGCGGCCTGTCCTATGTCATGAAAGACGCCTCTGACAGCCGGGTCAAGCTGGACAGCAGCAGCTCACTGGTTGTGCCGGCACTCGGTGGCGGGCTGGAATGGCAGCTGGACCAGCGCTGGCTGCTGCGTGCTGACCTGGACAGTTTTTCGTCACGCACCCGCATGGCCAGCCTGTCAGCTGCCTACACCTTCGGCGGCACACACCACTATTATGAACCGGCAGTTGA
>DATCSZ010000198.1:0-1564 GCA_036568205.1 Pseudomonadales bacterium | reverse complement strand
CCAGCGAGCAGTCGACCGTGGATGTGGTGACCAATGAACGGCGGATCGAGACCCGGGTGAATACCCGCGACGGCGAAACCGTGGTGCTGGGCGGCCTGATCCAGGATGACGTCAACGAGGTGATCAGCCAGGTGCCGATTCTTGGTGACCTGCCACTGATTGGCCGGCTGTTCAAGAAAACCAAAACCACGGTCAGCAAAAAAAACCTGATGGTCTTCCTGCGCCCGACGGTGATTCGCAGCTCGGAAAAATCGCTGGAAGTATCCCGTCGTGAATACCAGCGCATTCGTGATGTGCAGCGCTACAAACATGCCCGTGGTGTTGACCTGTTTGATGACGATGTGCTGCCAATGCTGCCGGACTGGGAAAAACAGATCCGTGATGCCGAGCGACTGAAGCAGCAGAGTGATGCTGGCGTGGTCGATGCACCGGCAGCAACCGAAACCGAGACTGTTGAACCCTGATGGACACGGAAACCCAGGACATTGCGGCAGCCGGGCTGCCGGCCCTGCCAAGGCAGCTGCCCTACAGTTACGCCTCGCAGCACGGTGTGTTTGTCACTGACAGCGACAATGGCACCTGCCTGTGTTACCGCGATGGCCTGCAGCCGGCTGTACTGGCTGAAGTGCGCCGTTTCCTGCAGCGCAGTTTTACCACCTGCAAGCTTGATGACAGCGAGTTCCAGCGCCAGCTGAGCCAGGCCTTCCAGCGTTCTTCCAGCGAAGCGGCCCAGGCCGCCGAAGATATTGGTGCCGATATAGACCTCAGCCGGCTGGCCGAGCAGATTCCGGAAACCAGCGACCTGATGGCCGCCGAGCATGATGCGCCGGTAATCCGCCTGATCAACGCCATCCTGTCGCAGGCGGTACGCGAAAAAGCGTCCGATATCCATGTCGAGACCTTTGAAACCGACCTGGTGATCCGTTTTCGTATCGACGGTGTGCTGACCGAGGTGTTGCGGCCAAAACGCATGCTGGCGCCGTTGCTGATCTCGCGCCTGAAGGTGATGGCCAAGCTGGATATCGCTGAAAAACGTATTCCCCAGGATGGCCGTATCTCGGTCAAGATTGCCGCCCATGCGATTGATATCCGGGTGTCGACCAACCCGACATCGCATGGCGAGCGCATTGTATTGCGACTGCTCGACAAGCAGGCCGGCCAGCTGGAGCTGGCCCAGCTGAATATGGGCGAGATTGCCTGTGATGGCTACCGGCGGGCGCTGGCTGCGCCGTATGGCATTATCCTGGTCACCGGTCCCACCGGCTCCGGCAAGACCACCACCCTGTATGCCGGTCTCAGCCATATCAACGACAGCAGCCGCAATATCCTGACCATTGAAGACCCGGTGGAATACCTGCTGCCCGGCATCGGCCAGACCCAGGTTAACCCGAAGGTGGACATGACCTTTGCCCGCGGCCTGCGCGCCATCCTGCGCCAGGACCCGGACGTGGTGATGATTGGTGAAATCCGTGACGTCGAGACGGCCGAAATCGCCGTGCAGGCCAGTTTGACCGGCCACCTGGTACTGTCCACCCTGCATACCAATACTGCCATCGGCGCTGTC
>DATCSZ010000197.1:0-3135 GCA_036568205.1 Pseudomonadales bacterium | reverse complement strand
CCCACAGCCGGACAGAACGCGGTGCGCACACGCCGGCCTTAATAGAGGCTCATCTCCATGTGCGTGGGCATTACGCACCCACACCAGCGGTTTTTTACATCAAAATGTGGCAGTTAACGGCCTGTCAGTTGGCCTGCTGGTCGAGATACGGCAGCAGGCGTTGCCTGTCGTCGTGTTCCAGCCTGTCCAGCAGTGACTCTACATCTCGGCGCTCGGCGGCGGTCAGTGCGCTGCTGCCAACAAATGGGGTGCGGTTGCGGCGCAGGTTGAGCCGCAATGGCTGGCGCGCCGGCAGCTGGAAAAAGGCCAGCATGTCGGCCAGTTGCCCAGCCTGGCCGGCATTGTCATCCATGTTGAGGGTAAACACCCTGTCCTGCCAGTGGTTGCGCTGGATAACGGCATCGGCCCGGCGTTCAATTTGCAGCCATTGCAGCAGGTAGAACTGGAAACGGTTGAGCGCCTGGCCGGCAAACGGGGCGAATACCGGTTCCAGGCCGGTCAGCGCCCAGCGGAAATAGCGCTGGCCATCCACATGGTAGTGACGCAGCGGCACGTGGCAGCGTTCTATCAGTTGTTCGCGCAGGTATTCACTTTTGGCCACCCGCAGCGGGTTGCGTTGCAGGCGGATCAGGCCAATATTGTCGGCCAGCCGGTGCAGGTGGCGATCGGCACTTTTCAGCAAGGCATGGTTGCTTTCCAGGTAGACCGGCTGGGCCACGCTGGCGATATAGCGGCGCTTTTGTTCTATCAGTGGCAGCAGCCGGCGGTCATCGGCGATGGCATTCCAGTATATCGGCGGGCCAAACAGGGTCGGGTTGCCAGGTGTCAGGTAGGGTTCGTGGCTGCTGTGGCAGTGCCGCACATGGTGGCGGAAAAACGCATGCAAAAAGCTGGTGCCGGAGCGACCGCTGGCCAGGGTCAGCAGGCATAGCGGGCTCATTGCTGCTTGAGTTTGTCTTGCCACAGTTGTAATAAATCGCGGTTATCGTGCTGCCAGGGGTGAAAACGCGGGCTGAAATAGCGCAACCAGCCGGGAATAATGCAACGAAACCAGCCAGGACGCAGCCAGAAATACCCCACCGCACCGCACCAGGCTTTCAGGTTGAACAATTGCCGGTCATGCCACAGATAGTGGCACTGGATAATCGCGACATTGGGAATAAACAACAGTGTGATCAGCAGCATCTGCCAGATACGCACTGTATAGCTGCCATAGAGTTGCTGGTACACATCATACGCCACGGCCTTGTGCTCGATTTCCTCGATGCTGTGCTGCAGCAAAAAATCGCGCACCGCGCCATGCATCTGTTCGTGCAATGCCGGCTGGCGTAGGAACTGGTCAGTCAGCAAGGCAGAGAAATGCTCCAGCGCCAGCGTGGCGGCCAGTTGCTGGCGCGGCGAAAAAAACCGTTCGGCCCACTGCTGCAGGCGCTTGATGACGTTTTCGCTGGCCTGTTGCGGATAACCCTGCCGTTCAATCATCTGGTTGAGTGCGTTGTGACCGACGCGGTGGTGGCTTTCCTGGCCGATAAAGCTGCGCACCTGTTTTTCCAGCACCGGGTCGTTGATGTCATCCAGCACGGCTCGCACACTGGCAATAAAAAAGCGCTCGCCTTCCGGTATCACGGTGGACAGGGCATTGTAAAAACAGGTAATCACCGGGTTGTTGTTAACCCAGTAGCGCGGCACATCAGCACCAAATCGGCTGTCAGCAGCAGTGGCATTCGGTTCAAGGCTTGGCATTATTATTGGATGGCCCGGCATGTATTCATTTTTGTGCATACGCACTGTAGCGCATCATGGATGACTTGGCGATCGTTTGTTTAGTGCTTGTTATCCTGCCTGCTGCGCCGGGTATGGTACAGGTAACGGTCGGCAAAACGGCGGTTGTTGCCGCGTATCGCCTGCCAGTACCAGTGCGGGTGGGTCAGCATGAACCACGGGCCGAACTCATCCAGCTTGCGCGCCGAGGTAAGCACAAATGCACGGTGCAGCATGCCATGGCGCTGGCCGGTGTTTCGGCAGTAGCGGCGCAGCTTGCGCCAGAAGGCAAAATCCTCGCCGGTCAGGTACTGTTCATCAAAGCCGCCAATGGCATCAAACACATCACGGCGCAGCCAGAACATGCCGCCGGAAAAGCGCAGCAGCAGCAAGGCCGGCATGACCAGCAGCAGGCCAAACAGCACGGTGCTGACGGTAAACCGGTCCACCACCATCCAGCTGGCACCACCGGCACAGCCGCGGCGGATTTTGCCGACCACCTGCTGCAGGTAATTGGCTGACAACCGGCTATCGGCATCGAGGGTGACGATGACATCGCCGGTGCTGGCAGCCACCGCGCTGTTACGCACCCGGGCGACATTGCGCTCGGGCTCTTCCACCACCACTGCCCCCATCGCGGCAGCAATGCTGCCGGTATCATCATTGCAGGCATTCAGGCAGACAACGATTTCCACCGGGATGGCAATATTGGCGGCTGCACGTTTCACAGAAGCCAGGCATTGTGCTATTAATGCCTGCTCATTGTGTGCGGGAATCACCACGGATATTTTCTGGATGGCCTGCATGTGTCAACGCCGGGAGTAAACGTGATTGCCAGCTTAACACAACTGCTGATACGGCGAAGCCAGTGGCTGTTTGCCGTCAGCCTGCTGGTTTGCCTGCTGGCCATGTCCGGCCTTCGGCATGTCTCCTTCGATGCCGACCCTGAACGTTATTTCACCGGTGCCAACCCGCACCTGGCGTTACTGCGTGAGCAGCAGGCGCTGTACGGCAGCAGCGATACCCTGCTACTAGTGCTCGATAGCGGCAACACGCCACTGTTCAGTCAGGCTGGCCTGTCCCTGCTGGAAACCCTGCATCAACGGGCCGGACAGCTGCCCTATGCCAGCCGGGTGGATTCACTGTTCAATTACCCGTACAGCCGTGCGCTTGAACATACGCTGATCATCGAACCGCTGGTGGAAAACTATTCCCGCCTGTCGGCGAACGAGCTGGCCGCACGCCAGCTGATTGCAGCCAGCCAGCCGGCGATTGCCGGGCGTCTGGTGAGCACGGATGGCCAACTGGCCATGGTGGTGGTAACCGCCGAGCTGCCTGAGGATGATGTCGTGCGCAGCTCCCGCCTGCTCTACC
>DATCSZ010000196.1:0-14552 GCA_036568205.1 Pseudomonadales bacterium | reverse complement strand
TCCTCGATGCTGCTGACGGTGCTGAACACCTGTTCATTGTTGATGCTGAGGGCGGCTTCCAGGTCCAGGTAATCGCTGTTGCAGGCAGTCAGCAAGGCAAGGCCAACCAGGCAGGTGTTCAGTCGCAGTGACATGGGCATGATCCTGTTTGTTATCCGTTATTATCCGTTCAGGTATAGCCAGTCGTGGCGGCGAAGTCAATCGGCAGGCGGCAGACGGCTTGCCGCCGGCGATGGTTTGTGCACAATGGGAAGCCGGACAACATAATAATGAAAGAGGAACAGGCCAATGAGCCCCGGATTGCTGTTAGCAAAAAGCCTGCTGAAAAACTCGCCGTCTGCACAGTTGCGTATCGCCGCTGCCTATCAACACGGCAAGGGTGTATCTCGCGATGAGAGTGAGGCGGCCCGCTGGTACCGCAAGGCGGCCGACCAGGGCCATGCCGAGGCACAGTACCAGCTGGCGCTGATGTATGACCAGGGTGAAGGCGTGGCGCAGGATGTCGCTGAGGCACAGCGCTGGTATCGTGCCGCCGCTGACCAGGGCCATGCCCTGGCGCAGTATTGTGTGACGGAACCGGCCGGCGACAGCAACCGCCAGGCCCGCACGGATGAAAACAGCATTGCCGCCTTGCAGGCAGCCGCCGCCGATGGTGATGCCGAGGCCGCCTGGGCACTGGCGCTGATGTACCAGCACGGGCGCGGGGTGGAAAAAGACCTGGCGCAGATGCAGCAGTGGCTGAACCAGGCCGCCGGGGCCGGCCATGCCAAGGCCCAATACCAGCTGGGCGTGCAGCTGCATGGCGAACAGGATTTTGTCGCGGCGCTGAAATGGCTGTCGGCAGCGGCCAGCCAGGATCATGCCCGTGCGCAGTTCAACCTGGCGATGATGTATTTTCGTGGTGAAGGTGTCGGTGAAGATCCGGTCACCGCATGGATCTGGTTCAGCGAGGCGGCCCGTGGCCAGCTGGCCCAGGCGGAAAAGGGCCGTGAGCTGTGCTGGCAGAAAATGAACGAACAACAGCGCAGTGAGGCGCAGATGATGTTGGGTGGCAGTCTTTGAACTAACCGGCCAGTCAGTCCGGCGATAAAAAACCGCAGCGCCCGGCTGCGGTTTTTTTGCCAATGCGGTGCTTACAGTTCCGGGATCAGTCGGGAGAACTGCTCAATCATCGGCATGACGATGTCCGGCTTGTTCCAGTTTTCCATGCCGACACCGATATTGCAGCGGGTAATGCCCATGTCGCGGTAACGTTTGAGCAAATCGGCAGTCACCGGCGCCATGATCACCATGGTGATTTCCACCGTGTCCGGGTCGCGGCCAAAATCCTTGACCTGCTGGCGAAATGCCTTGATATCCTGCTCCGGGTTGGGCAGTGCCACATCCACCGGCATCCAGCCATCGGCCCATTCAGCAGCATGGCGTACCCCTAACGGGCCCATCGCACCGAAGGTGAACTTGATATCATCCTGCAGCGGTTTCGGCTCAAACCAGACCGGGTCAAAATTGATCAGCTCGCCGTGGTATTCGGGTGCCGGCTCACTGAGCAGGACGCGGGTGGCGGCAATGGTTTCTTTCAGGGCCAGGTAGCGGCGCTTCCACGGCAGACGGGTGGCGTTGGTAAATTCCTCCTCGTTCCAGCCGACACCGGTGCCAATCATCACCCGGCCGTTGCTGAGCCTGTCCAGCGTGGCAATGGTCTTGGCCTGGGAAAACAGTTCGCGTTCCATCAGCAGGGCGATACCGGTGCCCAGCTTCAGCGTTTCCGTGGCGCTGGCAGCCAGCATCAGCGACAAATACGGATCCATCATCTCCTTGTACGGCTCGGGCAGTTCGCCACCCGGCGGGTAGGGCGTGCTGCGACACATCGGGATATGGCTGTGCTCGCCATACCACAGCGATTCAAAGCCCGCCTGCTCCAGGGTTTTGGCAAGTGCTGCCGGGTTGGGATCGTTAACGGTGTTCATTGAGCTGAAACCGAGGTACATGGGCGCACTCCTTTGAGTGGGGTTTACATTTTTTTATAATTTGTAAAGCGATTGAGTGTAAGCGCTGTGGCCGGCAAGTGCAATAGCAGCATGCATCCGGCAAAATAGTTCTTGCCGCGTTGGATGTAAATAAAATAATATAAATCAATCATTTAATCAGGTTCTGCGGCGCTGGCTCAGGCCGTTCCGGCACGCCGTGCAGGCTGTGCCATGTTCACCAAGGCCTTGTATGGATTCCATTAACACCCTGTTTTTGCTCAGCGGTTTTCTGTTGGCGCTCAGTATTCTGGCCAGCCGGCTGTCGTCACTGTTTGGCCTGCCGTTGTTGGTGATTTTCCTGGCGCTGGGCATGCTGGCCGGTGAGCAGGGCATTCTTGGCATTCGTTTTGACAACTACCCGTTGGCCTTCACAATTGGTCATTTTGCCCTGGCGCTGATTTTGCTGGATGGTGGCCTGCGCACCCGGCTTTCCACCTTTCGTGCCGGTTTCAGGCCGGCGCTGGCACTGGCCACTGTCGGTGTGTTGCTGACCACCGGCATTACCGGCCTGATCGCGATGTGGGCGTTTGATCTGAACCCGGTGCAGGGTCTGCTGATCGGCGCGATCGTTGGCTCAACCGATGCTGCTGCGGTGTTCTCGATGCTGAGCGGCAACAATATCCGCATCAACGAACGGGTTACCGCCACGCTGGAAATCGAATCCGGCACCAACGACCCGATGGCGATTTTCCTGACCATCATGCTGATTGAGCTGATGATGGGGCAAATCAAGGGGCTGGCGGATATTGCCTTGTTCCTGCTGCAGCAATTCGGCTTCGGCATGGCGGCTGGCCTTGCCGGCGGCCTGCTGGCAGCGCGCCTGTTATACCGGCTGGACCTGGCACCAGGCCTGTATGCGCTGTTGGCACTGGCACTGGGCTTTTGTGTGTTTGGTTTGTCCAGCGCGGTCGGCGGCAGTGGTTTTCTGGCGATTTACCTGTGTGGCCTGATGATTGGCAACCGTCCGGGCCGGCACCTCAATTTTATCCTGCCGGTTAATGACGGCTTGGCCTGGCTCAGCCAGATCGGCCTGTTCCTGGTGCTGGGCCTGCTGGTGACGCCGGCCGACGTGTGGAGTTATGCGTTGCCGGCTTCCATTGTCGGGCTGGCGCTGATTTTTGTAGCCCGGCCAGTGGCGGTGGTGCTGGTGTTAAAGCCGTTTTTCAAATTTCGCTGGCGCGAGATTGCCTTTATCAGCTGGGTTGGCCTGCGTGGTGCAGTACCGATTGTGCTGGCCATCTTTCCGGTGATTGGCGGCGTTGACGATGCGGCACTGTATTTTAATGCCGCGTTTGCGGTGGTGCTGATGTCGCTGCTGATCCAGGGCGGCAGTATTGCCTGGGTGGCAAAAAAGCTGAATATCCAGCTGCCGCCGCAGGTGCGTCCCAACCATCGCGGGCCGCTCGGCATCCTGCCGGAAAACGACTACGAAATGTTTGTCTACCGGGTGGAAAACGACGAGCTGGTCAATGCACCGATCCGCCTGCTGCGTTTCCCATCCGGTGCACTGATTTCGGCACTGTTTCGCAACGGCGTGATGTTGCACCCGAAAGGCAGCACCCGCCTGGAAAAAAATGACGTGGTCTGTGTGCTGGGCCGCAATGAGGATGTGCCGGCGCTGAACCGCCTGTTTAACGGCGAGCAAAAGCTCAGGCATGAACAGGCATTCTATGGTGCGTTCAGCATCAGCGGCGATGCCTTGCTGAAGGACATTGCCGATGCCTACGGCCTGTCGATTACCGCAACCGATGGCGGTATCACGCTGGGCCAGTTTATTGCCCGAAGGGTCGGTGGTCATCCGGTAGTCGGTGATGATATCAGCTGGCACGGCATTCACTGGGTGGTCAATGAAGTGGCCGGTGACAAGGTCGTGAAAGTGGGAATACGTTTTTTATAGCCGCATCGCGTCTGTTGTCGGGATGAGCCATGGACAGGCAGCTGACAGCAAGCATACGCAGCGGGGGATGTAAAAACGGGCCACAGTGGCACGGTGTCCGGGCCGGCTTGTTGTCGCGATGATCGCCGCTGGTGCAGCAGACTCGATAAAGGGCGACAGGCGGGATGTTACACCGCCGGCCATCGCCCGTACCGCATCAAATGCTGTCGAGAATTTTCTGCTTCTGCTTTTTGTAATCGGCTTCGCTGATGGCGCCGGATTTGCGCAGCTCTTCCAGGGTTTTCAGCCGCTCTTCCAGCGATTTGCTGCTGCCACCTTGCTGTTTGCCCAGGCTGGCACCGGCAGCCTGTTCACGGGCCGCTTTCAGGTAATTACGGCCAACACCAATCACCTTGCCTTTTTTCAGGATGACAGGATCAGCCTGGTTTTCCAGCAGCGGTGTAAACGGCGGGTTGCGGCGCACCAGGTAATGCAGCACTTTCAGGTCACCCAGCATTTCCGTTTTCCACGGGTTTTCAATCGCCCCGTCACGCACGGCGCTGCTGTGGCTGCCCATGATCTTGCGCACCTCAGCCTCGCTCATGCCGTTTTTCAGCTGGGCAATATTCTGGCCGTTCAGGCGCAGCAGCTCCTTGTAGCTGACCTGCTCGGCAAATGCCGTGCCGGATAACAGCAACACCAGGGCAATAATGAATGGTTGGCAGATGTTCATCGGCTACTCCTTGTCAGTGATTAAGGCAGGCTGCCGCCAGGCGGCAGGCAGCAGCCATTCTAGCAAGCAGGCCGGGCGATGCAATGGCAATGGTGCAGGTTGTGACCGGGGCGATGGTTTGACAGGAGGCGCTGCCAGCAGGCAAATGTGGCAGCAGGAACCCGCATCAGTAATCTATTGATCTTGTCCGGTGTGCGAGTATAATGCCAGCCCTGCTTGCCGGCCCTGTGGGCCTGCGCTGCATTGCCAGAGTGGTGAAATTGGTAGACACAGCGGATTCAAAATCCGCCGCCCTTAAAAGCGTGCCGGTTCGAGTCCGGCCTCTGGTACCAAACATAAAAAAACCAGCCTTGTGCTGGTTTTTTTATGTTTGCGTTTCAGGGGGCGCCGGCGAGAACCGGCCCCCGGTTTGACAAACGCTGTCCAGGACAGCGTTTGAACGAGGCGCAACGCGCCGCAGCCCCGCAGGGGTCATAACAGGCCTTAGCCTGTTGTGATAATCCGGCCTCTGGTACCAAACATAACAAAACCAGCCTTGTGCTGGTTTTTTTATGTTTGCGTTTCAGGGGTCGCCGACGAGAACCGGCCCCCGGTTTGACAAACGCCCGGCAAAAATCCCCCGCTCGCTGTGCTCGCCGCCCCCTTTGGCAAAGGGGGCTTCGGTGTTGTGCGGCAAGCCGTGTTGCTGTTCGTCCGGCCCGCCCCAAGGATTCTGGACAAGCATGTGTACTGTGGACACCGGCCTGCGCCGGTGTGACGTTTGTGGGTGTGGGGAGCGGCCGGCACTTCCCGCTCGCGGTGCTCGCCGCCCCCTTTGGCAAAGGGGGCTTTGGTGTTGTGCGGCAAGCCGTGTTGTTGTTCATCCGGGCCGGCCCAGGGATTCTGGGCGAGCATGTGTACTGTGGACACCGGCCTGCGCCGGTGTGACGTTTGTGGTTGTGGGGAGCACCCGGCAAAAACCCCCTGCGCGCTGTGTTCGCCGCCTCCTTTATAAAAGGGGGTATTGTATGGCTTATGGCGCTGTGATCCGGTGTATTGGCGTCGCGGTACTGCCGGCTTTGCCGTATAATCGCTGCTTTTGGCCATATCCTGCCTGATGAAAACGTCGGATTTTTCCTATCACCTGCCCGAGGGGCTGATTGCCCGTTACCCGCCAGCCGAGCGCACGGTCAGCCGTTTGCTGGTGATGGCGGCCGATGGCGCGCTGGCGCATCACCGGTTTGCCGATATTGGCGGGTTTCTGCGTGCCGGTGATTTGCTGGTGCTGAACAATACCCGGGTGATTGCCGCGCGGCTGTTTGGCCAAAAGGCCAGTGGCGGCCGGCTGGAGCTGCTTGTGGAGCGTATGCTGGGTGACAGTGAGGCGCTGGTGCACCTGCGTTGCAGTCGTTCGCCGAAAGCCGGCAGTGCGTTGTTGCTGACGGCTGATGCGCACAGTGAACAGCCGACCGGTTTTACCGCGACGGTACTGGGCCGCCAGGACAATCTGTTCCATCTGCAGTTTTCCGCGCCGCTGCTGGCCATTCTGGATCAGATTGGCCATATGCCGCTGCCGCCGTATATCGACCGCGCTGATGAGGCGCTGGACCAAAGCCGCTACCAGACGGTGTATGCGCAAAAGCCCGGTGCGGTGGCGGCGCCGACTGCCGGCCTGCACTTTGACCAGGCGCTGCTGGCGCAACTGGAAGCCCGCGGCATTGAGCGGGCGGAGATTACCCTGCATGTCGGTGCCGGCACGTTCCAGCCGGTGAAGGTGGATGATGTTGAGCAACACCATATGCACAGCGAATGGATTGAGGTGTCGCCTGCCGTGTGTGAGCAGGTGGCGGCCTGCAAGGCACGCGGTGGCCGGGTGGTGGCGGTGGGCACTACCTCGGTGCGGGCGCTGGAAACGGCCAGCCAGTCCGGCCGCTTGCAGCCGTATAGCGGTGAGACCGATATTTTCCTGTATCCGGGCAAACGGTTTTTTACCGTGGATATGCTGGTAACCAATTTTCATTTGCCGCAATCGACCCTGCTGATGCTGGTCAGTGCGTTTGCCGGCACGGCGCGTATTCGCCATGCCTATCGTGAGGCGATTGCCTGCGGCTACCGTTTTTTCAGTTACGGTGATGCAATGCTGCTGCATTATCATCCCGACAGTACGGATGGTTCTGATGCCTGAACGACAGTGTTTTATGCAATTTGAACGACGCGGCCAGTGCGGTGCAGCGCGTACCGGCACCCTGCGGTTTCCGCGTGGCGAGGTGCGCACGCCGGCGTTTATGCCGGTGGGCACCTATGGCACGGTGAAAGGCATGTTGCCGCGTGATATTGAGGCGATTGGTGCCGACATTATCCTCGGCAATACCTTTCACCTGATGCTGCGGCCCGGCACGGCGGTGGTGCGTGAACACGGTGATTTGCACGATTTTATGCAGTGGCAGAAGCCGATCCTGACCGATTCCGGCGGATTCCAGGTGTTCAGTCTCGGGGCGATGCGCAAGATCAGTGAGGAAGGCGTGTTGTTCCGTTCGCCGATTGACGGCAGCAAGGTGATGATGACACCGGAGTCATCAATGCAGGTGCAGCGTGAGCTGGGCGCCGATGTGGTGATGATTTTTGATGAATGCACGCCGTATCCGGCCACTGAAAAACAGGCGGCCGATTCGATGCGGCTGTCACTGCGCTGGGCACAACGCAGCCGCCAGGCGCATGGCGATAACCCGGCGGCGCTGTTTGGCATTGTCCAGGGCGGCATGTATCCGGCCCTGCGCCGCGAATCGCTGGCCGGGCTGATGGAGATCGGCTTTGATGGTTATGCGATTGGCGGCCTGTCGGTCGGCGAGCCGAAGGACGAGCGGCAAATGATCCTGGATGACCTGGTGCATCGGTTGCCGGAGGACAGGCCGCGTTACCTGATGGGGGTTGGCACGCCGGAGGATTTGCTTGATGGTGTACTGGCCGGTATCGACATGTTTGATTGTGTGATGCCAACCCGCAATGCGCGCAACGGCCACCTGTTTACCAGCCAGGGTGTGGTGAAAATCCGCAATGCCAGACACCGTCATGATACCGGGCCACTGGACCCGGCCTGTGACTGTTACACCTGCCGGCATTTCAGCCGTGCCTATCTGCATCACCTGGACAAGTGCCGGGAAATGCTCGGTGCGCAGCTGAACACCATCCACAACCTGCGTTTTTACCAGCAGCACATGGCCAATATCCGCCAGGCGATTGATGACAACCGCCTGGCGGCCTTTGCCGGGCAGTTCCGCGCCAGCCAGCAGAGGGAGTGACGATGTTCAAGCTGTGTTTTTATGTGCCGCTGGAGGCGCTGGAGACTGTGAAGGCGGCTGTGTTTGCCACCGGTGCCGGGCGCATTGGTGATTACCAGGAGTGCTGCTGGGTCAGTATTGGCAACGGCCAGTTCCGGCCGCTGGCATCTGCCAGCCCGGCGATCGGTGCGCGCGGCGAGCTGACCACAGTGGCCGAGGCCAAGGTGGAAATGGTCTGCGAAAAACACCAGCTGAAAGCCGCCGTTGCGGCAATGATGGCAGCACATCCGTATGAAGAGCCGGCATGGCAGTGCTGGCCGGTGATGACATGGGAGGATTTGTGAGCCTGTATCAACTGGCTGGCAAACAGCCGCAGCTGCTGGGTGAGGGACATTTTATTGCCCCGGGTGCTGCGTTGATTGGTGATGTGACGCTCGGTGACGCTGTCAGTATCTGGTTCAATGCCGTGCTGCGTGCCGATAACGAGCCGATTGTCATCGGCGCCGGCAGCAATGTGCAGGATGGCGCGGTGCTGCATGTTGACCCCGGTTTTCCGTTGACCGTGGCGGCTAATGTGGTCATCGGCCACCAGGCCATGCTGCACGGCTGTACGGTGGGCGAGCATTCACTGATCGGTATTGGTGCGGTGGTGCTGAACGGTGCGGTGATTGGTGAAAACTGCCTGGTTGGTGCCAACGCACTGGTGACCGAAGGCATGCAGGTGCCGGCCGGTTCGCTGGTGCTGGGCAGCCCGGCACGGGTGAAAAGGGCGCTCAGCACTGACGAAATTGCCGTGTTGCAGCAGGGTGCCGGCAATTACCGGCGCAAGGCGGCGCGCTATCGTGAACATCTGTTTTGCCTGACGGAGGAAGCCAATGACTGACAACACCCCGGTTGCATCACCGTGTATTTCGGTATGCCTGCTGGATAACGATGATGTCTGTGTCGGTTGTTATCGAACCGCCGATGAAATCACCGACTGGATGGCGGCCGACAATGGCGCCCGGCGGGAGATACTGGCACGGGCGCAACAACGTTGTCGTCAGCGCAGCACACATCAGCTGAAATAAGCAGCAGGCGCCTTTACAGTTGCGCTGGTTTTGATCAGAATGGCGTCGATTAAGAAAATGTCATCTTCGGCATGGCAACAGATGATTTGCTGATATAGACTTGTTTCACAGAAATTGAATAAAAATAATAACGTGTGACAGTTCAGGCCCGGAATGCTCCGGCTCACAAAGGGCGTCACACACCAGCAAGGAACCCGTAATGATCATGAAAAAACTGCCCATTACCCTGGTGATGGCCACATTGCTGGCCTCCTGTACCCTGCCTTTTGCCGACAAGGAGGAAACGGTCGAAGCGCCGGCTGCGGAAAAAGTGGAGAGCAAGCCAGTGAAACTGGCGGCAGAAGATATTGATTTTGAAGCGGCAGCCAAAGTCAAGGCAGCTGAACTTCAGGGTGACAAGGCCGCCGCAGAAAAAGCCACCAAAGAGGCAGAGGCGAAAGCCGCCAAAGCAAAAGCCGAGGCTGAAAAAGCCGCCAAGGCCGAAGCGGCAGCACGGGCCAAAAAAGAGGCAGAAGCCAAGGCTGCTGCTGAAAAAATAGCCAGGGAAGAAGAGGCAGCACGCAAGCAGGCCGAGCAGCGGGCGCAAAAAGAAGCTGCTGCCGCCGCCAAACGTGATGCAGAGCGGCTGGCGATGGAAGAAAAGGCACGCCTTGAGGCGGAGCAAAAAGCCGAGCAGGAAGCCGCCCGACTGGCAGCTGAAAAAGAAGCGGAAACCCTGGCTGCTGAAAAAGCCAAGGCCGAGGCCGATGCCAAGGCGCTGGCCATAGCCCAGGCTGAAGCCAGTGCACGTGCCGAAGCCGAAGCCAAGGCTGCTGCTGAACAGCAGGCCGCCCGCGCCAAGGCAGCGGCGGAAGAGGCGGCCCGCAAGGAAGCCGAAGCCAGGGCCGCAGCCGAAGCCAAAGCAGCCGAGGAAGCCAAGGCCAAGGCAGCAGCTGAAGCCGCTGCCCGTGCCCGTGCGTCATCTTCCGCTGCTGCAGCAAAACCCAAGGCCGGTGGCGGTTTTTATATTCCCGACTTTTCGGCAGCCAAGCTGGACAGCCCGGACTTCACCCCGATGGGTGCAGAACGCAAGGGCAATGCCGATGGCAGTATTCCTGAATGGACCGGCAAAATGCGCGGTGTGCCGGCCGGCCTGAAGTACAGTCGCAGTGGTGATGTTTTTCCTGATCCGTATGGCAAGGAAAAACCGCTGTTTACCATCCATGCCGGCAATTTCAAGGAATACAGCGACCGTCTCAGCGAAGGCCTGAAGGTGATGTTCCAGAAGTATCCGGACAGCTTCTACATGCATATTTATCCCAGTCACCGCGATGGCCGGTTTAACGAACTGGTTGAGCAGCGCACGGCCTGGAACCTGCAGAATACCAAGCTGGTCAACGGCGTTGACGGCCTGAACAACTACACTGGCGGAGCGCCGTTTCCGTTCCCGAAAAACGCCAACGAGGTGTTGTGGAATGGCCGTATTATCCATCCCAACCCGACACTGAATGGCACCATGGATGACATGGTGGTATACCTGAACGGCAATACCCAGCAGCGCCGCCAGGTGTTTACCGGCGAGTTCCCGTTCTCCTACCCGGACAACCCGGTCGGCAAGGTGGATGCGGATATCAGCGAGAATGCGGCACTGGTGCATGTGACGATTGAAAAACCGGATCGCCAGAAAGGCCAGATGACGATTATTCACGAAGCGCTGGACCAGGTAAAAGGCGAGCGCAAGGTGTGGGTATACCTGCCGGGTTCACGCCGGGTTCGCCGTGCGCCTACCGTTGGTTATGATACCCCGGACGGCCCTGGCGGCCTGGTGACGGTGGACGATTCACTGGGTTTTAATGGCGCCATGGATCGTTATAACTGGACCTTGCTGGGTAAAAAGGAAATGTATATTCCTTACCACAGCTACAAATTCGACAGCCCTGGCGTCAAGTACGATTCGCTGCTGCAGGCTGGCCATGCCAACCCGGAATACATGCGTTATGAATTGCACCGGGTGTGGGTGGTGGAAGCCAACCTCAAGGCCGATGCCCGCCATGTGTATGCCAAGCGCCGTTTTTATATCGATGAAGACAGCTGGCATATCGTGCTGCTGGAAAGTTATGACGGCCGTGGCGACCTGTGGCGGGTCGGTATCCTGAATACGCTGTATGATTATGCTGTGAAAGGCTATATCGCCCGTGCGCAGATGTTCCATGACCTGCAGTCAGGTGCCTATATCGCCATGCGCCTGGTCAATGACACCGGCCAGCTGAACATGATGGACCAGACCAAGGGGGCTGAATATTACTCACCGGCCAACCTGCGTACCATGGGCCGTTAACAACTTGCCGTACTGATGCAACCCGCCAAACGGCGGGTTTTTTTTGTCATAAAACTGTCGTGTGCAGTTCATGCAAACGACATATTGCCGGCGTAGTCTCGTAGCCAGTTTCTGCTGCGAGAATGCTTTTATGTTCAGCATTGATGCTGTTATCAATGAGCGCCTGCCACGTCTCTCCGGTCGCCACCCGTTGTTACGCAAGACCTTGCGTACGTTCCTGCGCCTGCTGTTCCATGAGCGTGAATTCCAGCAGTTTGCCAGCCGTTATCCGCAAGTGGAGGGCTTTGATTTTGTCGAGCATGGGCTGGCCTGGTTTGATTTTTCCTACCGGGTGCGGGATCGCGAAGTGGAGCGTATTCCGTCAAGTGGCAGGGTTGTGATTGTGGCCAATCACCCGATCGGCACGCTGGATGGCCTGGCCCTGCTGAAGCTGGTGGGGGAGGTGCGCCGCGATGTGCGGGTGGTGGCCAATGATGTGCTGTATGCACTGGAGCCGTTGCGCTCGCTGCTGTTGCCGGTGGACAACCTGTCCGGCCGTACTCGCAAGGAGAATATCCGTGCCATTCGCCAGTGGCTGGACAATGACGGCGCGGTGATTATTTTTCCGGCTGGTGAGGTATCGCGTCTGGGTCCTTCCGGTATTCGTGATGGTCGCTGGCATACCGGTTTTCTGCGTTTTGCCGAGGCGGCCGATGCACCGATCCTGCCGGTGTTTGTGGATGGCCGTAATTCGGTGTTTTTTTATGCGCTGTCGGTGTTGGCCAGGCCGCTGTCAACCCTGTGGCTGATCCACGAGATGTTCAAGCAGGCACGCCAGCATATTGATATTCGTATTGGTCATCCTGTGCATCCACAGCAGTATCAGCGCCTGGCGCTGAAACCCGAGGTGCGTGCCCGGCTGTTTCGCAAGCATGTTTACCGGCTGGGCAAGGGCAAGTGCCAGATTGGTTTTGAACCGGAATATGAGGCGGTTGCCCATCCGGAGAATCGCCAGCTGCTGAAGCAGGAAATCCATGCCTGTGAACCGCTGGGTGAAACGGCAGACGGCAAAAAAATGGTGTTGTACCGCTACCATACCAATTCAGTGGTTATGCGCGAGATAGGCCGTCTGCGTGAGCTGACGTTCCGGGCTGTGCAGGAAGGTACCGGCAAGCGCCGTGATATTGACCAGTACGACCATTATTATGACCACATTGTATTGTGGGATGAGCAGCAGCTGGAAATTGTCGGTGCCTACCGCATGGTGCAGGCAGCCAGGGCGCGGGCCTTCCGGCCGGCTGGTGATGCGTTGTACACCCAGACCCTGTTTGACTATACCCCGGCATTCGAGCCGTACCTGCAGCACGGGCTGGAGCTGGGGCGCAGTTTTGTGCAGCCGGCCTTCTGGGGCAAGCGCAGTCTTGATTACCTGTGGTATGGCATCGGCGCCTACCTGACACGTTATCCCGAGTTGCGTTACCTGTTCGGGCCGGTCAGCATCAGCCAGGCTTACAGTGATGCCTCACGCGATGCGCTGGTGTATTTTTACACGACATTTTTTGCCGGTGAGCAACAACTGGTGCGCCCGCGCATGCCATACCGGCCAGGCGAGGCTGAAGTGTTGCGCCAGGCGCTTGATGAAGAACAGGATTATGCGGCCCGTTTTTCATTGCTGAAGCAGTATCTGGCCAGCCGCGGGGAAAGTGTGCCGACCCTGTTCAAGCAGTACACCGAGTTGTGTGAGCCAGGCGGTGTGATGTTTGCCGGCTTTAATGTTGACCAGGATTTCTCCGACTGTGTGGACGGCTTTATTGTGGTCGATATTGAGCGCATCAAGCCGGCACGGCGCCAGCGTTATATGGCAAAAAACAGCGCCGCGGTGGATTGATTACCGTTGCCTGACACCATTGCTGAAACTGCCGAATTCCTGCAGCTGGCACGGCTGCGCGAGCTGGCTGCGGGCAGGGTCACGGTTCACACCCTGGCGGATCTGCACTACCGGCAACAGCGCTTTGCAGTGGATGCTTTTGAGCTGGGCAACCCCCGGCCGGATGTGCCGGTGCTGGTGTTTGTGGGCGGTGTGCACGGGGTAGAGCGCATCGGCGCGCAGGTGGTGCTGGCGTTCCTGGAAAATCTCCTGCAACGGCTGGCCTGGGATGACAGTCTGCACAGTCTGTTGCAGCAGATGCGCTTGTGGTTTGTGCCGATCGTCAATCCGGTCGGGCTGGCGCTTTGCCGGCGCAGCAATGGCAATCATGTGGATTTGATGCGCAATGCACCGGTGGATGCGACAGGGCCGGTAACACCGCTGGTCGGTGGCCAGCGACTGACGCGGCTGCTGCCCTGGTATCGTGGCCGTGACGGTGTGCTTGAGCCGGAAGCCGGGGCGTTGCTGACGCTGGTGATGACCGAGCTGGCCCGGGCGCCGCTGGTGATGACGCTGGATGTGCATTCGGGATTCGGCCTGCGTGACCGGTTGTGGTTTCCGCTGGCCAGCAGTCGCCAGCCGATTGCCCACCTGGCGGAGATGTATGGGTTGTTTGAACTGCTGGGCCGCAGCTATCCACACCACGACTACCTGTTTGAACCACAGTCCGCCCATTACCTGACTCATGGCGACCTGTGGGATTACGCCTATCTGCAGGGACGCCACAGTGCCAGCCTGTTGTTGCCGCTGACGCTGGAGATGGGCTCCTGGCGCTGGCTGAAAAAAAATCCGCGCCAGCTCGGGCGGCTGGGCCTTTTTAATCCGGTCAAGCCGCATCGCCAGCAGCGGGTGTTGCGTCGCCATTTGTCGCTGATGGAGTTCCTGATCCGTGCCACCTTGTCCTGGCGCAACTGGGTGCCTGACGGCCAGCAGCGGCTGGCAAACCAGCAACAGGCACTGAAACTGTGGTATCCCGAATATGACTGACACACTGGTATTGCTGCGCGGCCTGGCGCGTGGCTGTCATCACTGGGGTGGTTTTGCCGGCCAGTTACAGCAGGCATTGCCGCAGGCCAGGGTGGTGACACCGGATCTGGCCGGCAATGGTGAGCGCCATGGTGAGCGCAGTCCGGCACATGTCACTGCGGCTGTCGCGGATCTGCGCCGCTGCTTACTGGAGCGGCAGATTGAACCGCCCTATCGTCTGCTGGGGCTGTCGCTGGGTGGCATGCTGGCGCTGCAGTGGCTGAACGATTATCCGGCCGAAGTTGACTCGGCGGTGGTGATCAACAGCAGTCATGCGGGATTAAGTCGCTGGTACTGGCGGTTGCGGCCCGCAGCGGCAGCACGCTTGTTGCTGGCCGCC
>DATCSZ010000195.1:0-1024 GCA_036568205.1 Pseudomonadales bacterium | reverse complement strand
AGTGCCGCTGCAACGCCTCCAGCCAGACCGGCGGCTGGCCGCCATCGCCGATCAGGGTACGGTTTTGTGCCACCACCTGGATCCGCTCGCCCGCACGCCAGGCACCGTCGGTGCTGACCAGATGCAGACAACGTACCGTTTCCGGAAGCAACAGACCATCCAGCGTGCCCATACCGTTCTGCAGCCGCAGAACTTCTGCCTGCGAATGCAAACGCGACAACAACGGTTTTATTGCCGTCAGGGTGTCACCAGCTTTTACTGCAACAACAAGATGGCGGATCGGCTCACCATCATCCGCAGCAAGATGAATATTGGAGGATTGGCCATCAGGCCAGTGCAACTGACGCCGTGCCGATTGATGGTCGCGGCTGATCAGCCGCAGTGAAAAGCCGGCGGCAAGCAGGCGGGCCGCAGCCAGCGACCCCATGCTGCCGGCACCGACAAGGTGCCAGACATCAGCCGCTGAGGGCTTGCTCAACAATGCGCTTGCCGTCGTGGGAAGCATCCAGTCCGCGCAACGAACGGGTCAGCAGCAGCTCACCGTCAATCTCGTCCTTGTCAGCGGATTTCATCAGGGAAACGCTGACAGAAAGCTGGAAAAAACCCCCTGCTGTTTTATAGGCACGATGATTCAGGCCGTCGTACAACCGCCGGAAACTGCCCGGCGTGGCGTTGGCGCTGTCGGCCTGATGGGTGATCAGACAGAAATGATCCGGGCTGATTCGCGCCAGCACATCCATCGGCCGCACCAGCTGGCGCAGCCGACGACTGAATGCCAACACCAGCTGCTGCGTCAGTGCCTTGCCATGACGCTGCTCAAGATCCGCATAGTGATCAATCCGGATCATCAACAAACAGGCCGCACCGCCACGCTGACGGGACTGGCGCAGGGCGTCGTCAAGCCGCTTCAGGGCATACTGCCGGTTACCATATCCGGTCAGTGGATCAATCGTGGTTTGCTTGCGCAATCTGGCGTTGGCGTCTATCAGCCGCTGGTTTTCCACCAGAATACGGTTATGAAGAC
>DATCSZ010000194.1:0-6713 GCA_036568205.1 Pseudomonadales bacterium | reverse complement strand
CTGGTAATGATTGCCGGTACCTTGCTGGCGCTGCTGGCCGGCCTGTTCCTTTCCTGGCTGATGACACGCAGTATTACCCGGCCGGTGAATACTGCGCTTGCGATGTCTGACCGGCTGGCACATGGTGACCTGACTGTCAGGGTCGACCAGCAGCGCCATGATGAGATAGGCCAGCTGCTTGATGCCATGATGCATATGGTGAAAAAGCTGCGTGAGGTGGTACTCGGGGTATCAATGACCGCAGAAAACGTTGCGGTGGTCAGCCAGGATATGGATTACAGCTCGCATGAGCTGTCGCGCGGTGCGGCTGAGCAGGGGCGTGCGGTGGAAGCCATTATGGTGGCAATGGAGCAGATGAGCTCGATTGTATTGCGTAACAGCGACAGCGCTGCCCGTACCAGCAGCATCGCCAGCGAGGCAGCGAACTCTGCTACCGCCAGTGCCGAGACGATTTTGCGGGTGATGCAGGCCGTGCAGGAAATGGCCCAGCGGGTCAATATTATTGATGAGATTGCCGAGCAGACCAATCTGCTGGCGATTAATGCGGAAATCGAGGCTGCCAGGGCCGGTGCTGCCGGCAGCGGTTTTTCGGTGGTGGCGGCAGAAGTACGCAAGCTGGCCGAAGCCAGTCAGGAGGCGGCTGCCTCAATCAGCCGGCTGACCGGCAAAACCCTGGCGGATGTAAAAACTGCCAGCGGCTTGCTGGGTGATATGGTTGGCCAGGTGCAGCAGACAGCGGAGCTGGTCGACCACATCAGCGCTGCCGGTCGGGAACAGCATGAAGGCATTGCCCAGGTGGATGTCGCGCTGCAAAAGCTGCAGAAGGTGGTGGAAAAGAACCTGCAAGGCGCAGAGCAGAGTGCGGTGCGTTCGCGCGAGCTGTCAACCGAGGCCCAGCAGTTGCAGAACAGCGTGGAATTTTTCCGCTTGCATTGAGCATAAAACCGGTATAATACGTACATTTGCTGCGTGCAGGGGTACGGAACTCCGGGGGGCTGAAGCGGTCTTACAGCGCGCAAGACAAGGAGGCATGAAAGCACGGTAAACATCCACCGGCTTTCCCGTTCAACCAGTGACTCCATACAGGCGGAGATAAAAAATGACAACACCATTGCAGATGGTTCCGGCGCTGACGCCGGGTAGCGACCTTAACAGCTATATCCAGACAGTCAGCCAGATTCCGGTGCTGACACTGGAGCAGGAGAAGGCCCTGACCGAAGCCTTTTATTACCATAATGACATCGAGGCGGCACGGCAGCTGGTGCTGGCGCACCTGCGTTTTGTTGTGCACCTGGCGAAAAGCTATAACGGCTATGGCCTGCCGATTGCCGACCTGGTCCAGGAGGGCAATGTTGGCCTGATGAAAGCAGTCAAGCGTTTCGACCCGACCCGTGGCGTACGACTGGTGTCGTTCGCGGTACACTGGATCAAGGCCGAGATGCATGAATATATCCTGCGCAACTGGCGTATCGTCAAGGTGGCCACCACCAAGGCCCAGCGCAAGCTGTTCTTCAACCTGCGCAGTGCGAAGAAAAGCCTGGCCTGGCTGAGCAATGATGAGGCGCATGCGGTTGCGCAAGACCTGGGTGTTGATATCAGCGATGTACTGAGCATGGAAGGCCGGCTGTCGGCGATGGACATGACCTTTGATGCCAGTGATGACGATGACGAAAACAGCTATGTGGCGCCGGTCAGCTACCTGCAGGACAGTCGTTACGACCCGGCCATGATGCTTGAGCACAGTGACTGGGAAGAAAACGCTCACAGCAGCCTGCTGGAGGCACTGGACGGGCTGGATGAACGCAGTCGCGATATTATCCAGCAGCGCTGGCTGAGTGACGACAAGGCAACGCTGCATGACCTGGCTGCCAAGTACGAGGTATCTGCCGAGCGTATCCGCCAGCTGGAAAAAAGTGCAATGGAAAAAGTACGAGTGACGCTGGTCGTCTGATCACCGCCTCCCCCACAAGCCGCTGTCAGCCCTGAGCTGCACAAGCGGCTTTTTTTATGGAGCAAGCCTTGATGGCGTATCTTTTTGTACAGCTGGCCGCGATCAGTGGCCTGATGGCGGTGGCGCTCGGTGCGTTCGGTGCGCACGCGCTGAAAGGCAGGCTGACGGCCGACATGCAAGCGGTTTACCAGACGGCGGTCAGTTATCATTTTATCCACACACTGGCGCTGCTGGCTGTGGCCTTGCTGATGCTGCAGCTGGGCAAGTCTACCGCCTTGATGCTATCAGCGCTGGCCTTTGTCGCCGGCATCCTGGTTTTCAGCGGCAGCCTGTACCTGCTGAGTGTCACGGGCATACGCTGGCTGGGTGCCATCACGCCTGTCGGTGGCGTGGCGTTTATGCTGGGCTGGCTGGCCTTGCTGCTGGCCATGACGGGAGCCAGGCCATGAGTGACGCGGGACAAACCTTGATGCGGCCGGTACGCAGTTTTGTCATGCGTTCCGGGCGCATGACCGAAGGACAACGGCGGGCCTGGGAACAGGACTGGCCAAGGTATGGCCTGGCCGTGGCCGATGGTGAGCAGGATTTTGCTGGATTGTTTGGCCGGCAGGCGGATGTGGTGCTGGAAATCGGTTTTGGCATGGGGGATTCGCTGGTCGACATGGCAGCTGCTGATCCGGCCAGCGATTTTATCGGTGTCGAGGTGCATCGCCCGGGCGTCGGTCGCCTGCTCAGTCGCGCCAGCGAGATGCAGCTGGGCAATATCCGTGTCTACGCCGAGGATGCCATAGCGGTACTGGAGCAAGCGATAGCGGACAACAGCCTGGCGCGGGTGCAGATTTTTTTCCCTGATCCGTGGCACAAAAAAAAGCACCACAAGCGGCGTATTGTCCAGCCGCTGTTTGTCCAGTTGCTGCGGCGCAAGCTCAAACGTGGCGGCGTGATCCATCTGGCCACCGACTGGCAGCCCTATGCCGAGCACATGATGGAGGTGATGACGGCTGCCGACGGTTTTATCAACCAGGCCGGTGATCAGGCGTATTCACCCCGCCCGGCCAGCCGGCCGTTGACCAAATTCGAGAAGCGCGGCCAGCGCCTCGGCCACGGGGTGTGGGATCTGCTGTTTGAAAAAACGGACTGAGTCCTGTCAGTCGGCTGCTGACAGGCTGTCCAGCGCAGCCGTCAGCTCGGCAATATCCACCGGTTTGGCCAGCACTCTGTTCATGCCGGAGTGATAGCAGCGCTGCTCGTATTCCTGCAGCACATGCGCGGTCAGCGCAATAACCGGCACGGCGCGCCGTTGTTGTGCATGCTCGAATGCACGGATGGCAGCGGCGGCCTGGTAGCCATCCATCTCAGGCATCTCGCAGTCCATCAGAATCAGGTCAAACGCATCCGGTGCCTGTTGGTACCGTTCAAGTGCCTGCCGGCCATTGGTGACAATATCATGCTGGATATGCAGTTTTTTCAGGATGGCGCGAATCACCAGGCGGTTGGTGGCATCATCCTCGGCGACCAGGATATGCAGGTGTTCGCGCGGGCGGAAAATGGTGTTGTGATTGGCGGATGCTGGTCTTTCAGTACCCGGCAATTTCAGCACGCCGCAGACATGCTGGAAAAACTGCTGGCAGGAAAATGGCGCCTGCAGCCGGACGGATTGTTCAAAACCGGCCAGCGGCAGTGACGGGTTACGAAAGTGATCATCATAAATCAGGGCCTGGGCCAGATAATCACGCAGTTGCAGTTTGTGAGCGGCAGACAGGTCCTGCAGCAGTTCGGCATGCAGGCATAGCAGGTCGGGCGGATTGCCGGCCTGCAGGTGATCAAGCAGTTTGTCCGGCTGGTCAAACTGCGTGCTGTGCATTTGCCAGTGATTGACCAGGCGATGGGCAATATCGTTGTGCTGTGCCAGCAATACAACACGGCGGCCGTGCAGTCGGGCAGTCTGCAGCAGCAACTGTTGCTCTGGCTGGCTGTCGATTGGCAGTGGCAGGCGCAGGTAAAACCGGGTGCCCTGGCCGGGCTGGCTTTGCGCCTGCAACTCGCCGTTCATCAGGCCAACCAGCTGGTGAGTGATGGACAGGCCAAGACCGCTGCCGCCATACAATCGGTTGGTGCTGGAGCTGGCCTGGGCAAAGGGTTCAAAAATGCGTGCCAGTTCATCATGGCTCATGCCGATACCGGTGTCACTGAGGCAGAACTCGAGCAATGCCTGGTGGGCATCACGCTGTAACACCCGGGTGCTGAAGCGGATGCTGCCGTGATCGGTAAACTTGATGGCATTGCTGAACAGGTTGTTGAAAATCTGCTGCAGCCGTGCGGCATCACCGATGACATGGCAGGGCATGGCCACATCGGCATGGAAGTGATATTCCAGCTGGCGGGCCTGGATTTGTGGCCAGAACAGCTCGTTGTTTTTCAGCAGCAGCGCATCCAGATCAAACGGAGCTTTTTCCAGTTCCAGCTTGCCGGCCTCCATGCGTGAATATTCCAGAATATCATTGATGATGTTCAGCAGCGTTTTGCTGCAGTGGCTGATGACGTCAGCATAATGCTGCTGTTTGCGTGACAGCGGGGTTTCCGCCAGCAATTGGGCCATGCCCAGCACGCCGTTAATCGGGGTGCGGATTTCATGGCTCATTTTGGCCATAAAGTCGCTTTTGGCCTTGTTCTGGGCATAGCTCAAATGGGCTTTTTCACGTGCTTCGCTGAGATGCAGGGCGAGACCGGTCGACATCAGCACGACAAAAATCAGCTCTCCCAGCTCACCGTTGATGACAAACGGCAGTTCTATGGCAAACAGGTGGCTGCCAGCCGAGAAAAAGCTGAGTCCCAGCATGATCGAATACGCGGCCAGAAACCACAGTGCCTGTCGTTCACCACGCCGGTAGGCCCAGACGGCACTTCCCAGCAGCACCAGGCTGAATCCCCAGGCAATCAGCAGCCAGCTGCTGATTGTGGCGATAGCCCAGCCGTGCCAGGCCTGGTACAGGAAGACCGGTATATGTACCAGAATGTACAGCATGAACAGGTAATACAGGCGTTGGCTGTGCTGGCGCAGGTTAAGGTAATCAAGGGCAAACAGGCCAATCAGCGCGGAAGTGAACATCAATGAGGAAACCAGCATGATGTTCTGCAGCTGTGGCAGGGTTGGCCAGAGATATTCAAAAAACACATTACCCAGCGTCATGGAGCGCAGCAACAGTGAGACTGACAGCACGGCAAACCATAGATAGCAGTTTTCCCGTACTGCCATAAACAGCAGAAAATTAAAAACGGTGAAGACCAGCAGCACGCCATAGTGCAGTGCCCTGGCCAGCAGTTCGCTATCGGTACGCTCGAAATAAGCTGCACGCTGCCAGAGTTGCAGGTCCTGCTGCAGGCGGTCAACGCGGCCGCTGATCTCAATCAATACGGTTGCCTGGCGTCCGGCGGGCAGGTCAAGGGGGAACAGCAGATGGCGGTGGGTGATGGCGCGCGCCTGAAACGGATGGTGATTGCCTGCCTGGTAGTGCTGTACCGGCTGGCCATCGACCAGCAGTACCACCTGCATACTGTCAACCAGCGGTTCACGGTAGCTGAGCAACAACTGGCGGGCCGGGCCATGACGGTTGTCGAGGTTCAGTTTCAGCTGCGGCGGTTGTGCCTGCCAGGATGATAATGTCGTGCGGCTGTCGACGGGTGTCCACAGGGAAAAAAAGTGCAGGCTGCCGGCCAGTTCGGCCAGCGGCTGTCGCGGGCCGTTCCATTGTTGCATGAAACGGGCGACAGCCATGCCCTGCTGGCCGACTTGTTCAAGCGGCAGATGATTGTGGGCGTTGCCTGGCAGCGGCAACAGCAGCAACAACAGCAGCAACAGAATCGTGCGTGGCACATCGCCTCCCTGGTGTGTCAATCGTCGGCAACCTGCCTGCTGCGACATATGGGTTACAGGTTCTCCTCGGCAAAAGCGGCCAACCGGCTGCGCTCAATGCCGTTGATATGCATGATGCCGCAGTGCTCGAAGTGCTTCATTTTTTCGACGCAGTAGGTTAACCCTGAAGTCAGTGGATTGATATAGTGATTATCAATCTGTGCCAGATTACCCAGAATCACCAGTTTCGAATTCTGGCCTACCCGGGTAATCAGGGATTTCAGCTGGAACTGGGTCAGGCTCTGCGCCTCGTCGATAATGATAAAGGTATTGTTGAACGATCGTCCACGCATGAAATTCAGTGATTTGAACTGGATGTTGGCTTTTTCCTTGACGTAGGCGATGCTGGAGAACGGTGATTCATCACGCCCGTGCAGCACTTCCAGGTTGTCCTCAAAGGCCGCCAGCCACGGCGCCATTTTTTCCTCCTCGGTGCCGGGCAGGAAACCGATATCCTCGGCAATCGGCGGTGTGGAGCGGGCGATAATCAGCTTCTCGTATTTTTTCTGTTCCAGAATGCTGTGCAAGGCCGCCGCCAGTGCCAGCAGGGTTTTGCCGGAACCGGCCGGCCCGGTCAGGATATTCATGTCGATGTCTTCGTTCTGCAGCAGGAACATCGCCATCGCCTGTTCAAAATTGCGCGGCTTCAAGCCCCAGAATTCCTGGCGCATCAGCTGGTCATCATTCAGGTCGCGTACCAGTACATCGGCACCGCTGATGGCCTCGACATAGCCGACAAAGCCTTCATCATCACGCAGGAACATGTTCGGGTAGCAGTCATCACCGAGCGCAGCCCGGCTGATGCGGTGGATGATGCGGGCGCCCTCACGGCGGGTGTCGACATCGGCA